>PLYD01000215.1 GCA_003151665.1 Candidatus Dormiibacterota bacterium | reverse complement strand
ACGTTCGGGCCAGCTCGGCGCACGTGGGTGCTGGGCGGAGGCGGCGCTAGAGGCGCCGCGCAGGTCGGGGTGCTCAACGGGTTGCTGGAGGCGGGCCTCGAGCCACCCGTCGCTGTCGTTGGATCCAGCGTAGGGGCGCTGAACGGAAGCGCGATCGCCGCCTATCCGTCGCTGGCCGGGATCCTGATGCTGCGTCAGGTCTGGCTGTCCCGCCAGGCCCTGACCGTTTTTCATGCCCACCCGCTGGGGGTCATCCTTTCGGGGCTCCGCCACGACCAGCTCAGCGCCTTTCCGCAGGAGAATGTGCGCCGCCTGATTGACCGCGCCCAGGCGCTCACGGGCATGACGAGTTTCGAGCAGCTTCGCGTCCCCCTCGCCGTCGTCGCGACCGACCTCAACGCGGGCAAGCCGGTGGTCTTCCGCTCCGGCCTCCTCACACCAGCGCTACTCGCCTCGACCGCCATTCCCGGTCTCTTTCCTTCGGTCAAGATTGACGGCCGCGAGCACCTGGACGGTGGAGTCGTCGACAACACTCCGCTCGATATCGCCATCGAGGACGGTGCGAAGGAGATCCTGGCGATCAGCCTCATGGGAGGGGGCGAGTACGAGGCGGTGCCCCACAGCCTGCCCGAGCTGATGGCGCGCACTTTGCAGCTGACTCTGCACCACCAGATGCTCAGCGACTACGAGCGGTTGCGCGACCGGGCCAGGATCGTGGTCCTTTGCCCGGTCACAGCACCCACGGCAACGTGGGAGATGAAGCGCGAGCATATCGAGGCGGTGATGGAGTCGTCCCGGGCGGCGACGGCGGACTTCCTGGCCAAGCGTGGAACCAAGGCGCTGCGACACTCGGGGATCCATTACCTGGACCTTCGGTCCGGGCGATAAGCCCGGACAAAGACCACCCCGCTCGCCGGGGAGGTCGGCCACGCTTCAGGGTGGCCGGGGAGGGGTGTCGAACGGGCACCGTCCTCAGAGGTACTATCACCACGTCCCAGAGGTATGAACCTGGCGCCTGGGGGCTAGCCCGAGCGGAGGCTGGTCCTTGCCGACGTGGGAGATTCAAAGGAGGACCAACATGTCGCGGGAGCCGGCCTACAGCCTCTTCACTTCGGAGTCGGTCACCGAGGGCCACCCTGACAAGCTCGCCGACCAGATCTCTGACGCCATCCTCGACGCGATCCTGGCCAAGGATCCACTGGCCCGGGTAGCGTGCGAGGCCGTGGTCACCACCGGCCTGGTGATCGTGGTTGGGGAGATCACCACCGACTGCTACGTCGACATTCCACGAATCATCCGCCAGACCATCCGCGAGGTCGGCTACACCCGTGCCAAGTACGGCTTCGACGCTGAGACCTGTGGCGTCATCACCAGCATCGACGAGCAGTCGCCCGACATCGCCCAGGGGGTCGACGTCGGCGGGGCCGGCGACTCCGGAATGATGTTCGGCTACGCCTGCGACGAGACGCCCGAGCTCATGCCGCTCCCGATCACCCTTGCACACCGCCTTGCCAGGCGCCTCGCCGAAGTCCGCCGCAACAAGACGTTGAGCTACCTCCGACCCGACGGCAAGGTCCAGGTGACAGTTCGATACGGCCATGACGGCAAGCCGCTTGGCGTCGACAACGTCGTGCTCTCTGCGCAGCACCATGAGGAAGTCGAGACCGAGCAACTGCGGTCTGACATCGCCGAGCACGTGATCGATGTGGTGATCCCGGCCGAGCTGAGAGAAGGCGGACTTCGCTCCTACATCAACCCCACTGGCCGTTTCGTCCTCGGCGGTCCGGTGGCCGACGCCGGTCTGACCGGCCGCAAGATCATGGTCGACACGTACGGCGGCTACGCCCGTCATGGGGGCGGATGCTTTTCCGGCAAGGATCCGACAAAGGTCGATCGCGCAGGGGCCTATGGAGCTCGGCACGTGGCCAAGACCATCGTCGCGTCAGGGCTGGCGAAGCGGTGCGAGGTGCAGATCGCCTACGCCATCGGCGTCGTCAAGCCCGTGGCGATTCGCGTCGACACCTTCGGCACCGGAACCGTGCCCGACACCACGCTTTCGGCGGCGGTGAGCAAGCTGTTCGACCTCAGCCCCCTGGGCATTATCAAAGAGCTCAACCTGCGGCGACCGCTCTTCCGCCAGGCCGCGGTGTACGGCCACTTCGGCCGCACGGACATCGATGCCCCCTGGGAATCGACAACGCGGGCAAAGGAGCTCGCGGAAGAGGTCGGTTGACGGCGCGGCGATCGCAGCAAAGCGAGAAGACCGTTGCGGTGATTCCGGCCGGTGGAGCCGGCACGCGCCTTTGGCCGCGGTCGCGCCGTTCGACACCCAAGCATGTTCTGCCGCTAGGGGATAGCGGCCGGCCGCTCCTCCGCGAGACCTACGACCGCGCCTCAAAGCTGGCGAGCGAGGTCTTTGTGCTGACGGAGACCGGTCAGCGCGAGATCATCCAGAAGGTCCTTCCCGAGATCGATTCGGCGCACATGATCCTCGAGCCGGCGGCGAGAGGGACCACCAACGCGTTCGGGCTGGCGGCGCTCACGTTGCGCGCGAGCCACCCTGATGCCGTGATGCTCGTCCTGCCCGCAGACCACGTGGTCAGCGGTCGCGCGGGCGTGTCGAAAGCCGTGCGCGCAGCTGTCCGCGCCGCGGCCAACAGCGACAGTCTGGTGACCGTCGGACTGAAGCCCAGGTTCCCGTCCACGGGCCTCGGCTACATCCACGCGCCGGGACGGATGACAGGCGGTGCGCTCCGCGTCAAGCGTTTCACGGAGAAGCCAGACCTCGCCACCGCCAGGCGTTTCGTCAAGGCAGGCGGCTACTACTGGAACCTCGCGTGGTTTTCCTGGCGCCTTGATGTATTCATCGACGAGCTCGGGCTGCATGCGCCTCGACACCTGGCAGGCCTTGAGAAGGTGATGGCGGCCCGGGCGGCGGGCGACGAGGAGACCGCCGCCGCCATCTATAAGAGGCTGAGGGTCGAAGTGATCGACCGGAGCGTAATGGAGAAAACGAACCGCCTGCTGCTCGTCCCGGGTGACTTCGAGTGGGCCGACATCGGCAACTGGGCTGAGCTGGGCGACCGTGTGCGGCACGACGTTCGCGGCAACTCGGTCGAGGGCGAGTCGATTCTTGTCGACACCACCGGAAGCCTCATCCTCGGATCACGGCGCCTGGTGGCGGCCATCGGCCTCGACGACATGATCATTGTCGACACCGAGGACGCGCTTCTTGTATGTCCGCGCTCACGAGCGCAGGACGTGCGCAAAGTGGTAGAGGCACTCCGGCGTGCAGGTAAAACCGGCTATCTGTAGTTAACTTGGCTGGGGGATGAGTCACTCGGGGCAGATCAAGTTCGGAACCGATGGCTGGCGGGGAGTCGTCGCAGACGATTTCACCTACGCGAACCTTCGCCGCGTCGCGCAGGGCGCAGCCGAGTACATGCTCTCGCGGACCGCGGATCCGCTGGCGGTCGTGGGTTATGACTGTCGATTCGCGTCCGAGGAATTTGCCCGGGCGGTCGCCGACGTGTTCGCCGCCAACGGCATTCGCAGCCTCATCTTCGACCGTCCATCGCCGACGCAGGTCGCGTCGTGGACCGTCATCGACCGCAAGGCCACCGGCGCGGTGGTGATCACTGCCAGCCACAACCCTTACCTGTTCAACGGTGTGAAGTACAAGCCGGAGACCGGCAGCTCAGCGCCGAGCAGCGTAATCGCGGACCTCGAGCAGCGAATCAACGCTGTGCAGGAACCCCGATCGCCGGACAGCGCGAAGTCAGCCGGCCTCATCACCGTCTACGATCCGCGCGCTTCGTACTACGAGCAGATCGGACGAATGGTCGACCTCGCCGCCATCAAGGGCGCAGGCCTCCGCATCGTGCACGAGTGCATGTATGGCTCCGGCTATCGGTACATCGCCGACCTGCTTTCTGGCGGGACCACGAGCGTCACCGAGCTGCACAACGAACGCAATCCGTTCTTCGGCGGCATCAATCCGGAGCCGATTCCGCCCAACATCGATGCGGCGCTGGCGGTCATGAGGGCGGGAGGTGGCAACCACCTCTGCATCTGCACCGATGGAGATGCGGACCGGGTTGGGATCATCGACGAGACCGGCCGCTTCATCACGCAGCTGCAGGTGTTCGCGTTGCTGATGCTCTACCTGTTCGAGGTCAGGGGAATGGGCGGGCCTGTGGTCAAGACCATCAACATGACCTCGATGGCCGACAAGCTTGGCGCGGAGTTTGGCGCCGAGGTTTTCGAGGTGCCTGTGGGATTCAAGAACATCGCGCCCAAGATGATGGAGTCCGACGCGGTGCTGGGAGGGGAGGAGTCGGGCGGCTACGCGATTCGAGGACACATCCCGGAGCGCGACGGCATCCTGATCGGGCTGCTATTCGCCGACATGATCGTCAGGATGGGCAAGCCGCTCTCGCAAATCCTGGCCGACCTAGAGAGGCGCGTCGGGCCGCACGCGTACAGCCGTCATGACATCCACCTCGCGCGCGACACCTACGACACGGAGCGGAAGCGGATCCTGGACCTGCTTTCGGCCAACCAGCCCGCCGAGGTCGCAGGCGTCAAGGTCGCACGTGTGCGATCTGACGACGGTTTCAAGTTCTACCTCGAAGACGGCAGCTGGGTATTGCTTCGGGCCAGCGGCACCGAGCCGCTCGTGCGCGTCTACTCGGAGGCGGCGACGAACGCGGACGTCGAGGCTCGCCTGAGGGCGATCGAGGACATTGTGGGTTTGCGATCGCATGCCTGAGCATCCCAAGCCCATCGACGAGTCGCGCGTCGACAAACCATGGGGTTACGAGCTTCGATGGGCGGCGACCGATCGCTATCTCGGCAAGGTGCTGCACGTGAACAAAGGCGAGGCGCTATCTCTCCAATACCACGAGCGAAAGGACGAGTACCAGTACCTCGTGAACGGCTGTGTTGACATCGAGCTCGGCGGTCCTGAGGGCGAGCTGACCACCTACCGCATGCACGCCGGCGACACGCTTCACATAAGGCCGGGCACGCGTCATCGCGTCACCGCCGTGGAGGACAGCGACATCTTCGAGGTGTCCACACCGGAGGGAGACGACGTCGTTCGCCTCTCAGACCGCTACGGACGTGCCACGACGTAGGGCCTTGCCGACGCTTAGACTACCTCGGGTCGAATGAAGATCCCGCCCGCACCTGAGAAGGCGCCGCCAGCCGCGAGCGCGGTACATCTCGAGCGCGACCGCAGCTTCCTGCTCTTTGCGGGAGTCGTACTCATGGCCATCGCCCTCGCCTTTAAGTCCGAGCTGCTCGGTGAAGGGCAAGTGTGGGTGCTCGCGCTGGGCATGGTGGTGGTGGCGGCGCCTGCGCTGCTCGGCTACCTCCGCGGGACCGAGGAATTCCCCAGGATCGAGCACTACATCCCGGTCGCCCTGGGGGCGATCACGCTGGCCGGGCTCGCCGGCGGCCGTGACAGCGCCGGCCACCCGATAGTGGCCGAGCTCTGGAAATACGGGCTCATCACCGCCGTCTTCGGTGCGGGATTCGTGCTCTCGGCGCGGCTCGATTACCTTCGGCTGCGCGGCGCCGAAAAGCGCGGGCACATGATGCTGCAGGAAACGATCCTGATCCTGGTGCTTGCGGGCGCCTACCTGGTCGTCGTGACGATCCCGTTCAACATCCTCCTCAAGCTGCTGTGGATCTTCACCATCACGTTCCTGGCCTCATATCGCAGCTTCAGGATCAATGGGACGGCGATCGCCCCGCGGCGGGCGTTTATCTTTGCGCTGTTCGTCGGCCAGGTCGTCATGTTCCTGGCCTGGGCGATCCTCGCCCTTACCAGTTACCTGATTCTGAACGAGGGCACCTTCGCGGTCATGCTGCTGTTCGCCTGGTACATCAATCGCGGACTGGTCAGGCACACGGTCGAGGACAGCTTCACGCGCAACGTGGTGGTCGAATACGGAGCCTTCGCCGCGTTCCTGATCTTCCTGTTCGTCTCGAGCTACCGGGTGTAACCGGTGGGAATGACATAAATACGTAGGTTGCCGGTGCTGCGGGTGCCTGATAGGACGCGGGTACGCTTATGATGCGTCCGTAGGTATCTCCAACGGCGGACATACAGCCATCGTTGTACCCACCACAGGCAAGCACACTGCCAACACCCACGCCAACCAGCCCGGCAGATAGCCGGGACGGGCTACATCCCGAGGTAGGCTTTCTGGACGTCCTCTGAGGCGAGGAGCTCCTGGCCCGTGCCCGTTTGCACGATGCTCCCTGTCTCGAGCACGTAGCCGCGGTGGGAGACCTCCAGAGCTTTGTACGCGTTCTGCTCGACCAGGAGCACGGGCGTACCCTGCGCATTGATCTCGCGCACGATGCTGAAGATCGTCTCGATCAGGATTGGGGCGAGGCCGAGGGACGGTTCGTCGAGCATGAGGAGCTTCGGCCGGGCCATGAGGGCCCGACCCATCGCGAGCATCTGCTGCTCTCCACCTGACAGCGTGCCTGCGATCTGGGTACGTCGCTCCTTAAGCCGCGGGAAAAGTGTGAAAACGCGATCCATGTCGGCCGCAATGCCAGGCTTGTCGTTGCGCGTGTACGCCCCCATGAAGAGGTTGTCAACCACGGTCATGCGCGGGAAGAGACGCCGACCCTCGGGCGACTGACAAACACCCATCTCGACGATCTTTGATGGCCCCGTGCGCGTGATGTCGTGACTATCGAATCGGATGGTGCCCGATTGCGGATGCATCAGCCCGGAGATCGTGCGCAGCGTGGTGGTCTTGCCGGCCCCGTTGGACCCGATCAGCGCGACTATTTCGCCCTTGTCGACCTTTATCGACACGCCGCGCAACGCCTGGATCCGTCCATAGAACGCGTCGACCGACTCGAGCTCGAGTATCGCCATTCAGCTACGCCGACTTGCCCAGGTACGCTTCGATGACGCGGGCGTCCTTGCGGACCTCGTCGGGAGCGCCCTCGGCGATCTTCTCGCCGTGGTCGAGCACCACGATGCGCTGGGAGATGCCCATCACCACCTTCATGTCGTGCTCGATGAGGAAGACGGTGATGCCGCGCTCAAGGATTTTCCCAACGAGTGCCATCAACTCCACCTTTTCTTGTGGCGTGAACCCGGCGGCAGGCTCGTCGAGGAGGAGGAGCTTGGGGTCGGTGGCCAACGCGCGCGCGATCTCGAGGCGGCGTTGCTGGCCATAAGGGAGATTGCGGGCGTACTGGTTCGCCTGCTTCGCGATGCCGACAAAGCCGAGAAGATCCATCGCCTCCTGCGTGACGCGCTCCTCCTCACGCCGCTCAGCCGGCAGCTTGAACAATGAATCCCAGAGCTTGGCATGCATCCGGACGTTGCGGCCGACCCGCACGTTGTCAAGACACGACATGAAGCTGAAGAGCCGGATGTTCTGGAACGTTCGCGCGATGCCCAAGCGCGCAACGTTGTGGGGCTTGGAGCCGGTGATGTCATGACCGTCGAACACGACCCGTCCCGATGTAGGCTGGAAGAGACCGGTCACGTTGTTGAAGAGGGTGGTCTTGCCGGCGCCGTTGGGCCCGATGAGAGCGAAGACTTCACCGCGTTTGATGTGCAAGCTCACGTTGTCCACCGCAATCAGGCCACCGAAGCGCTTGGTGAGATTGGTCAGCTCGAGGATATTGTCGGCGGGGGTTGCTGGCTGGCTCATGAGGCGTGGCCCGCCTCGACGGCGGCCTCTTCTTCTTGCACGGCCGCATGCTTGAGCTCCTGCTCGCGGATGCGGCTCGGAAAGATGCCCTGAGGCCGCAGAAGCATCATCAGGACCAGGATCAGTCCATAGACCAGGAAGTTGATGCGCTGAGTCTCCTGGGCGAGGCCAGGCCAGTTGCCCTTCTGAACGTTCAGCGAGCCAAGCCCAACAGTGTTCGCGAGTGATTCGACTGCCGTCGGCAGCGCGGGCAAGAAGCTGTTGAGAGTGAAGTAGATGACGAGGGCGCCGACGATGACACCGGGGATGTTGCCCATGCCCCCCAGCACCACCATGACGAGCACTGTGATCGATACGATGAACAGAAAATCGTCAGGGCTCACCAGCCCAAAGCTGGCCCCGTAGTAAGCGCCTGCGAAGCCGCTGAACGAGGCTCCAATTGCGAACGCAAGCAGCTTGGTGGTCACCGTATTGATGCCCATGGCGGCGGCTGCGACCTCGTCCTCCCGGATCGCCATCCAGGCGCGGCCCAGGCGCGACCGTTGCAGGTTGCCGACCAGGATCACGGCGACGATGATCGTGATGACGATGAGGACGTAGAAGGCGATTGGATCGTAGCCAAAGCTGAAGCACGGCGCGAACTTCGTGGAGTTGGTCAGCTGCCGGCAGGTGTCAGGCTGGATGATGGCAATGTTGTTTGCACCTGCCCACGGGCCGGTGATCCAGGCAGGGAGGCTCGGCCGGTCGATGGTTCCGATTGCGTTGATACCACCGGTCCATTGCGGGAGGTTGTAGGACAGCTGCGGCACGATCTCGCCAAAGCCAAGGGTCACGATGGCGAGGTAGTCGCCGCGCAGCCGGAGCGTGGGGAAGCCAAGCAGCGCGCCCGCACCAGCCGCGACCACCAGCCCCACGAAGATCATCAACCAGAACGGCAGGTGGAAGCTCTGGTGGAGCGGAGAGGAGCCGAGTTGAGTCGACGAAAAGAGCGCGTACGTATACGCGCCGATCGCGAAGAAGGCCGCGTATCCAAGGTCCAGAAGGCCGGCAAACCCGACCACGACGTTGAGGCCGATGGCCAGCAACACGTACGTTCCGGCGTCTGCAGCCTGCGAGATGAGGGCGCTGCTGCCTGTCGCATAGAGCACGGCCGACGGGAATCCGAGAGCCAGGAGCAGAAGAACGCCATAGATCACCGCATCGCGATCGCGTATGCGCCGCCTCTGCAGGAGCGCCATCGGAAAACGAGGCTTACGCGCCACAGGCTCGCTCATTTCTCGGGCACCCTCATTCCCAGCAAACCGGTCGGTCGGAAAACCAGCACACCGATCAGGATTCCGAAAATGACGACCTCGGTCCATTTGGAGCCGACAAACGAATCGCTGTAAGCCGCTATCAGCCCGATGAGCAGCCCACCGATGGCTGCGCCCGGGATGTTGCCGATGCCGCCGAAAACTGCGGCCGTGAATGCCACGAGCCCTGTCCGGAATCCCAGGTTATAAAAGATGTTGTTGTAGTACAGGCCCCAGATCATGCCGCCGGCGCCCGCCAGAAGCGCACCGATGAAGAACGTGGCCGCGATCGTGCGATTGATGTCGATCCCCATCAACTGCGCCGCGTCGCGGTCCTGCGCAGTGGCGCGCATCGCTTTGCCGAGCCTAGTCCGGTTGATGAAGATGGCCAGCAGCGTCACCAGGATCGCTGCCGTGACGACAACGAAAACATCCTTGAAGCCGATGAAGACGCCGTCGATAGTGGTCTGGTAGCCGGGTCCGTGTGGAAGCAGGTCCGGCACGTGGACGGTAGCCGGACCCTGCCACAGGAACATGACCCCTTCGAGCACGAAGGACATTCCGATCGCGGTGATGAGAGGGGCCAGGCGAGGCGCGTTTCGCAGGGGCCTGTACGCGATGCGCTCGATGCCGACGTTGATGGCGCCCATGATCAGCATGACCACAGGAAATACGACCAGCAACGCCACCAGGTTTACCGCGGTGAACGAGTTCTCATTGAACGAGAAGAAGCCGAGGATCGCCGTGCCGATGTATGCGCCCAACGTGAAAACGTCGCCGTGCGCGAAGTTGATCAGTTCGATGATGCCGTAGACCATCGTGTAACCCAGGGCCACGAGTGCGTACATGGCGCCGTCCGCCAAGCCGAAGATCGAGATCTGGACGAAGGCGGTTGGACCAGTGAAGGCCTCGTAGGCCAGGCCGATTATGGCCAGCGCGCAAATGATGAAGAAGCCGACGTCGGGGAGGCTCAAGCCGGCCACCCTCAGCGAACGTACTCTCGTTAGAGCCGAGGCACCGCTCACGGCCTTGCGCGCTTCCAGTGCCCCCCCTCCTTGAAGTTGATGACGAGGAGGCCCGCATTGGGCCTCCTCGTCGGCTATTGGGCTAGAAGATTAGCCGCCGGTCGCGTAGTTGACCTGCGCCTTCCAAACGTAGCAGTCGTTCGGGTGGAGCTTGCCGCAGACGCCGGTTGACTTGGT
The DNA here is from genome assembly GCA_003151665.1 of Candidatus Dormiibacterota bacterium. The sequence goes on along the minus strand of PLYD01000215.1, from coordinate 8,963 downwards.
CGGATCGGTGACTGTCTCAACCTGGTAGATCGAGACGATCTTCAGACTGGTGTCGCCGTTGGCGTCGAAGTCGTAGGTGCCGATCACACCGACGAAGCCGGTGGTCTTGGCCATCTCGGCCCTGACCTGCTCGCGGGTGGGTGTGGAACCGTTGGCGTCAGTGATCGCGCGCCCGATGGCGGCCATCAGTGCGTTGGTGGCGTCGTAGGCCTGCATGGTGTATCCGCCGAAGTCGTTTGCACCGGTGAAGGCAGCCCGGAATGCTGCGATCGTGGCCTGGGCGCCGGGGATCTGGGTGGCGTCCGCGCCGGCGGACGTGGAGGCCATGGCCAGGTCGTTGCTCCCGGCCTCGTCGATGCAGTTGGTGGTCTCGATGCCGTCACCGCCGGCGAAGGGGACCGCCCAGCCGATGTCCTTCATCTGCTTGGCTGGTATGCACACGTTCTGGTCGTCGGTGCCGCCCGCATAAACGCCCGTGGCGCCTGCGTTCTTGAACTTGAGCAGGATCGACTTCCAGTCGCTGGTCGTCGCCTTCTGGTACTCAGAGTGCATCGTCGTCCCGCCGAGCTTCTTGAACTCGGCCTCAAATGCTGCCGCGATTCCGACACCGTAGACGGTGCTGTCGTCGAGGATGCCGATGTTGTGGACATTGAGCGTCTTGTACATGTAGTCGGCCATCGCAGGGCCCTGGTAGTCGTCAGTCGTGACAACGCGGAAGTAGTTGTTGGGGTTGCCGGCGCGAAGGTCTTGCGGGTGATAAGCGCAGCCCGCGATGTCCTTGGTCAAGCACGGGTTGGTGTTGGCCGGGCTGATCATCGTGAAGTGCTGCGGGGCCGCGATCGGGATCTCGGCCTTTGCCACAGCGGAGTTGTAAGGGCCGATCATGCCCAGGAACTTAGGGTCGCCCAGCATCGTCTGGACGTTTTGGACCCCGGCGTCGGCGGAGTAAGCGCCCTGCCGGCAGTCATCGAATCCCGTGAATGCGATCGTGAAGCCGTTGACTCCACCAGCTGCGTTCTTCTGGTCGACCGCGAACTTCACGCCGTTCTGGGTCGCCTGGCCGCCAGTGGTACAGACCGGAAAGTCTGATCCGATCTTGATGCTGCCTTTTGCCGTGGTGCCAGTACCGCTGCCACCGCAGGCGAATGCGAATAGCGCCGCCAATGTGAGGATTACGAGTCCCCTACCTCGAACCATACGGTTCCCCCTTGTGTATTGCTTGGGAAGCTTCGGACGGCGTTTCCTCAGTCTCCCCCTCACCCGCCGTCCTCTTCCCAATCTTCCCGATCGGGGCGAGAGTGCGCCGACGACGAGCGCGGCCACGTGGGGCCGAACCACTACTCCAGTCGGAGACTATACCTGCTGCAACTCAGCTTTCAAGGGTCCGCGCGTCAATAGGGGAGCTTGACGCTGTAATCGATGGCCCCCACCAAGGGCCAGGCGGCGATGGGGTCAGAGCTTTGGGACTCGTAGACGGAGACAATCCGTTGGGTCGTATCGCCTGAGGCATCGAAGCCGAAAGTGCCAGTGACGCCTCCGAAAGCCGTGGTGGCGGCAAGCCTTGCCACCACCTCGGCACGGCTGGGCAGCTTGCCACCGGCACCCCGGACGGCCTTGTCGATGGCGTCATACAGGACGGCGGCCGCGTCATACGCCAGCAATGTGTAAGGGCTGTAGTCGGACGGGCCGGGATACGCGGCTTTGAACGCCGCGATCGCGGCCTTGGCGTTCGGCGCCTGCTCGGGGTCGATCGCGGGTACGGTGGCATAGATCCCCGAGGCGCTGGATCCGGCATCGCGCACGCAGGCCGGGTCCTCCGCGATGCCGTCTCCGCCGAGATACGGCGCACTGGCTCCGAGCGCGCCGGCCATCTGAGCGCGGATCGAGCAGCCGTGGTTCGCGGTGACACCGCCGAAATAAACGGCCTGCGCTCCTTCCTTCTTGGCGTGGGCGAAGAACGAGCTCAGGTCGAGATTCGCCGCAGGGACGAAATCCTGGTACAGGACGACCAGCCCGCCCAGCTTGTTGAACCGCGTCCGAAAGCCATCCGCGAGGGCCTGGCCGTAGGCCTCATGGTCGGAGAGCACCGCTACACGCAGGAGGTGCAGGTTCTTGTAGCCGAAGTCGGCAGCGGCGGCCCCCTCGAGATCGTTGGTGGTGGCCAGCCGGAAGAAGTTGTTCACCTTGGTCGGCCGCAGGTCCGCGGGCAGAGGCAGGCCGACCTCGTTGCAGGCGACGGCTTTGTGAGCCGGGCTGAGGCCGGCTGGCACGAACACAGGCTTGGTGAGGCACTGGTCGCTCGCTGAGGGACTGATGATTGCCAGGTGCGCCTGGTTGGCGACCGGGATGGTGGCCCTGGCCACGCTCGAGTCGAATGGTCCGATGACGCCAAGCACGAGAGGGTCGTTGACGAATGCCGTCATGTTTTGAGCTCCGAGCTTGGCGTTATGCACGCCGTTGATCGAGTCGTCGCGGGCGCTGACCGCCACTGTGAAACCGTCAAGCACCGGATGTTGATGTACGTAAAAGCGCACGCCGTTGAGCGTTGGCGTGCCGGCCCGCCCTTCGACCCCTGAAAGCGGCAGGTCGACGCCGATCTCGATGCCGGCCTTCGGACCGGAGCCGCCGCTCGAACAGGCGGTAAGTGGCAGGAGGCTGAGAGCAGCCCCAAAGCACGCAATCGACCGGAGCCAGGGCTGCACGCGGAGATTGTCGCCGCACGTGTGGGCAAGTTGTCGATTGCCGGTAGAACCTATACTCGTTATTCCTCTCAGCCGGAGTCATTAGGAGCGCCCGTTGAAGACCGAGTCACCAGAGCACCTCAAGCCACGTTCCCAATACGGAGACGAAGCGGTTCAGCTAGCGATCGCCGGCAAATGGGATGAGGCGGCGAAGCTCAACAAGTTCATCATCGAGAGCTTCGGCACCGACGAGGAGACGCAGAATCGGTTGGGCAAGGCGCTGTCCGAGCTCGGCAAGCTGAAAGATGCCAAAGCCGCGTATGAGGTCGCGCTCAAGCTCAACCCGATGAACTCGATCGCGAAGAAGAACGCGGCGCGCATAAATGCGCTGCTCCACCAGAAGGAAGGTCTCAAGGTTGGTGGCACCAGGGTTGACCTCAACCTCTTCGTCGAAGAGATGGGGAAGACGGTCATCACCATCCTCGAGAATTCTCCTGGGTCCGACATCTGCTCCCGGGTCGCGGCAGGCGATGTCGCGGAGCTGAAGATCGATGGCGATGGCGTGGTCGCCGAGACCTCTCGCGGCGTCAAGCTCGGTCTGCTCGAGGCCAAGCTCGCCCGTCGTTTGATCAAGTTCATGCGCGGTGGCAACAGGTACCAGGCGGGAGTCATGTCTTGCGACGGCACCGCCGTCAAGCTCATCGTTCGCGAGACTTACCAGGACCCCAAGTTCGCCGGCAAGCCGAGCTTCCCGATGCGACGCAAGCGCGAGGTCGAGTTCCGCCCCTACACGAAGGAGAGCCTGCTCGCTCGGGAGGTCGAGATCTTTGCCGGTGAAGACGATGAGGAGACCACCTCATCGGATGCCGTCGTCCAGGGCGGAGAGATCGAGGAAGGCATGCACGCTGTCGACGACGACGCCGAACCTCTGGACTTCGTCGAGAGCACTGACGATGACAAAGATGAAGACGACGATGACGATGACAGCTGAACGACGGTCGGTGGCCCGAGCCCGGAGGTCACTTCACCGACCATAGTCCTGCGTCGCCCGGACTAGTTCCGCTGGGCGGTGTGCCCGGATTCCGCGACCTCCTCCCCAATGAAGCAGAGGTCTTGCGCGAAGCCCAGGAGTCGGTTCTGGGCGAGATGCGCCGCTGGGGTTACCGGTACGTCATCACCCCGATGGTCGAGAGCACCGAAGTGTTGGAGCTCGGCCTAGGCCACGAGCAGCGGCGTCGCCTCTTCAAGTTCACCGACGCGCGCGGCGAGGTCGTCGCCCTGGTCAGCGAGCGCACCGTGCCGGTCGCGCGCGTGGTGGCGGGCAAGCTGAGGTCGGCGCCCTTGCCGATGCGCCTTTGCTACGCGGGTCCCGTGCTTGCGACCGATGAGGGTCGCTTTCAGCAGAGGCGCGAGACTTACCAGGTGGGGGCAGAGCTGGTGGGAGCGTCGGGAGTCGTGGCCGACGCCGAGGTCATCGCCCTCGCGGCGCGTTGCCTCGATGCGACGGGCCTGCGCCGGTATCAGGTCGACGTCGGCCACTCGGAGTTTTTCCAAGGGATCATGGATGCGGTCAAGCTGCCGGCCGAGGTAAAGGCCGGGGTTCGCGGCGCGCTCGCGGCGCGCGACTTCGTCGCCCTCGAGGAGCTGCTCAGCCGCACGACCCTGCGCTCCGCCGAACACGAGCTGCTGCTGCGGTTTCCAGCTCTGCGGGGTGGCGCCGAGATTCTGAAAGCGGCGGGCGGTCTCGTGCGCAACCACCGCTCGGAGCGAGCCCTCTCCGAGCTCGGCCGAGTCCTGGATCTGCTGGGCACCCACGGCCTGGGCGACGTCGTGAGCCTCGATCTCGGCGCGATCAGGGACTTCGACTACTACACGGGCATCATCTTCGAGGGCTACGGTCCGGACCTCGGCCGCCCTGTCGCGCAGGGCGGGCGGTATGACGGCCTGCTGGCGCGCTTTGGTCGGCCGGCGCCGGCCACCGGCTTCGTCGTGCAGCTGGATCTCGTTTGGGAGATGCTGACTCGCGCCGCCCGACCACCCGAGCTGCCGCGGCTGGATGCGGCAGTCGCATGGGATGCCGCGGGTCTCGCGACCGCGCTGCGCCTGGGCTCGACATTGCGGCTCTTCGGCATGCGGGCCGTGGTCGACACACAGCCCAGGGATCACAAAGACGCGGTTGATTGGTGGCGCGCCGTTGGCGCCGTCAACCTCATCCACTGCCACTCCTCGACTTCGACGTCATGGTCGGCGCCTGGTCGCCGGATGCTAAAGCTGCCGCCGGAGCAGGTGGCCGGGCGCCTCGCGGGTTCGCCGGCATGAAGAAGGAGAGGGTCTCGGTCGCGCTCCCGACCGGTGCGTTGCTGCCAGGCGCGTTGAAGATCCTTGGCCGTGCCGGTGTGGCGAGGTTGAGCGGGGCCGAGCTGGGACGCCAGCTGCTCGTCGATCGGCCGGCGGTCCGCGTGATCCTCGTCCGCCCAGCCGATGTCCCGGCATACGTCGACCATGGAGCAGCCGACCTTGGCATCGTTGGCAAGGACGTGCTCTGGGAGTCGCCCGGCGCGCATTACGAGCTTGTCGACCTGCGATTTGGTGAGTGCCGGCTCGTGCTCGCGGTCCCGGCGTCGTCGAAACTCGCCGGCCCGGAGACCTGGCCGCCACTCTTGCGTGTCGCGACGAAGTACCCCCGAACCACCGCCTCCTGGTTCGACGCGCACGGCCAATCGGTCGAGGTGGTCCGGCTTCATGGCTCGGTCGAACTGGCGCCCCAGGTTGGCCTCGTCGACGGCATCGTCGACCTCACGGCCAGTGGCCGCACCCTGCGCGAGAACAAGTTGCGCATTGCGGCCATCCTCGGGAGCTCGACGGCGCGCCTCATCGCGAACCAGGCGAGCCTGAAAACTCGGACGGCCGCCGTCCAGTCGCTGGTCGGGCGCCTGCGCGCCGCCGCCGAGCAACCGGCACGCCCCAGGGCGGCGGCTTCGCTAGCCGCGAAACGATGAATCGGTTTGACGCAAGCACATGGTCGGCGTTGCAGCCGTCTCGCCGAGGGCTCGATCTCTCTCGCTTTGAAAAAGAACGGGCAGTTGTAGTTGAGATTTGCGCCCGGGTCGCGGCCGAAGGCGACAGTGCTGTGCGCGAATACAGTGCCAAGTTCGATGGCTGGACGCCACGGAGCGAGGAGAAGTTCGAGGTTGCCTCGAGCGAGCTGGCCGCGGCCGCCGGACGCGTTGACAAGCGAGATCGCGAAGCGCTCGAGTTCGCAGCCACGCGCATCCGCGATTTCCATTCTCGACAGGTCGAGGTGTGGAAGAGCGACCCATCGGGTCTCGAGCTGATCAGCCGCCCGGTGCGTCGGGCAGGACTCTATGCGCCCGGTGGGCGAGCCGCCTACCCATCGACGGTCCTGATGACAGCGATCCCGGCTCGCGTCGCCGGCGTGCGGGAGGTGGTCCTGGCCACGCCTCCGCGTTCGGATGGCAGGGTTCCGGATTCAATTCTCGCGGCGGCGCACGTCGCAGGCGTCGACACCGTCTACCGGATGGGTGGAGCGCAGGCGATCGCCGCCATGACGTGTGGGACGGAGTCCATCAAGCGCGTCGACCTGATCGCGGGTCCAGGCAACATCTACGTGAACCTCGCCAAGCGAGAGGTGTTCGGAACAGTGGGAGTGGATGGCATCGCGGGCCCGACCGAGGTGATGGTCATCGCGGACGCAAGAGCCCGTCCGGACTTCATTGCTGCAGACCTGGCGGCTCAGCTCGAGCACGACCCGATGGCGATAGCGGTGCTGGTCACGGACTCGGCAGCGCTTGCGGACCGGGTAGATGAGGAGCTCGACAATTTGCTGCTGGGCCTGGAGCGGGCGGACATCATTCGTGCCGCGACGTGCAGCGCGATCGTCGTGCGCGACCTCGGCGAGGCGATGAAAATCGCGAACGAATACGCGCCGGAGCATCTCCTGATAGTCACTGAGGATGCGGCCGCGCGGGCGAGACAGGTCGAGAATGCGGGCGCGGTTTTCGTCGGCGCCTATGCCACAGTTCCGCTCGGTGATTACACGGCTGGTCCCAACCACACACTCCCGACCTCGGGCGCTGCCCGCTTCGCGTCTCCACTCGGCGTGCGGACGTTCATGAAGCAGATGAGCGTGTTGAGCCTTGACCGCGGCGACCTCGACTCTCTGCAAGAGGCCACCCTTCGGCTGGCGCGGATGGAAGGATTGGGTGCGCACGCGCACGCGGTGGAGGTGCGTCTTGAGTAGAAAGGCCGATGTGACCCGCAACAGCAAAGAGACAAAGCTCCGCGCCAGGGTCGACCTCGACGGAAAGGGCAAGGTCAAGGTCGCGACCGGGCTTGCATTCCTCGACCACATGCTCGAGCAGGTGGCGCGCTACGGCGGATTCGACCTCGACCTGCGCGGATCGGGAGACCTGCACGTCGATACGCATCACCTCGTCGAAGACGCGGGCATCGTTGTGGGCCAGGCGCTGTCGCAGGCGCTTGGAGATCGCGCCGGCATCGCGAGGTTCGCCTCCGCGTATGCCCCGCTCGATGAGGCGCTGGCGCGCGTGGTGATCGACCTGGGCAAGCGGCCTTACCTCTCCTACAACGTGCCGCTGCGCGGGCGCATCGGGACCGTTGAGTCCGAGGTGCTCGAGGAGTTCTGGAAAGCGCTTTCGATCCACGCCGGGGCGACCATCCACGTCGACGTGATCAGGGGGCGCAACCGCCACCACATTGCCGAAGCAACATTCAAGGCGCTCGGGCTGTCCCTGCGACAGGCCGTTGCTCCGGATGGCGGGCCCGGAGTGCCCTCATCCAAAGGTCTGCTGGGGTGATTGCCGTCGTCGACTACGGCGTCGGCAACGTGCGCTCGGTGGAGCGCGCCCTCGTCCATGCCGGGGCTTTCCCGCAGCTGACGGCCGACCCGGATGAGCTCGACGAGGCGGACGGCATCGTGCTGCCTGGGGTGGGGGCGTTTGGGCCGGCGCTCGAGAAGTTGACCGCTGCGGGGTTGGGCAGGCGGATCGTCGAGCTCGCCCGACGGGGGACGCCGATCCTCGGGGTCTGCCTCGGCTATCAGCTGCTGTTTGAGGAGTCGATGGAGCACGGCCGGCATCAGGGGCTTGGGCTGCTGCCCGGTACAGTGCGCGAGGTCGACAACAGCGAGCTCTTGCCGGTGATCGGCTGGTGCCGCCTCACGCAGACGGACCACACGCCCTTATGGGACGGCATCGCGGACGGGTCCTACATGTACTTCGTCCACTCGTACACCCCCGATTCGACCAAGCATTCGATCGGTTCGACAGAGCACTCGCCGGCGGCCGCCTCCGCGCGTCGTAACGTGATGGGCACCCAGTTTCATCCGGAGAAGAGCGGTGCCGACGGTCTCCGGGTCTACGAGAGCTTCGTCAAGCTGTGCGAATGAGCGAACCGCCTGATCACGTGCGCTTGAATCGCGCGCTTTGGGACGGGAAGTCGACGGAGTACGCCGGCATTGGACGGCGGTCGTGGGCAGAGCCGGAGCCAAGCTAGGGGGTCTGGGGGCTTCCCGACTCCGAGCTGAAGGTGCTCCCGGACGTGGATGGGGTGGATGTCATCGAGCTCGGATGCGGCAGTCCGGACTGCTGCACATCCTCACCCTCCCGGGGCCGGTGAACGAAGACATCCAGCAGGACGGCATGAGCTTGGGTGCCAGCTACCTCGGCTGAGCTGCTTGTGTCACGTATTGTGGGCCGATGCCGGCCAAGCGAATCATCCCCTGCCTGGACGTCGATGACGGCCGTGTCGTCAAAGGAGTGCGGTTTGAGGACATACGCGATGCCGGTGATCCGGCCGAGCTGGCCGCGCTCTACGACCGCCAGGGCGCTGATGAAATTGTGTTTCTCGACATCACAGCGTCGTCGGATGACCGGAAGATCATCCTCGAGGTCGTGGCGCGTACGGCGGACCAGGTCTTCATCCCTCTGACCGTCGGTGGGGGAGTTCGCAGTGTGGAGGACATGGCCGAGCTCCTCACGCACGGGGCTGACAAGGTGTCGGTCAACACGGCCGCGCTTGCCGACCCAGAGCTCATCACGCGCTGCGCCGAGGTGTTCGGATCGCAGTGCGTGGTGCTGGCCATCGATGCGCGTCGACGTGCCGAGGGGGAAGGGTGGGAGGTGTTCAGTCGTGGGGGGCGACGGCCCGCGGGCCGGGACGTGGTCGAGTGGGCGACGCTGGGGGAGAGCCTGGGGGCCGGGGAGATCCTGCTGACGTCGATGAACAGGGATGGGACGCACG
>PLYD01000086.1 GCA_003151665.1 Candidatus Dormiibacterota bacterium | reverse complement strand
ACATCCTGGTCATCGGCAAGTCGATTGCCGGTGGGATCCCGATGGGCGCGTACGGGCTCAGTGCTGAGTTCGCCGACCGCGCCCTGGCTCGCAGTGATCTTGACCTCGTCGACATGGGCGGTCGGCGGCACCCTGGCCGGCAACCCGTTGTCGATCGCGGCCACCCGGGCCACACTGGAGCACGTGCTGACCGACGGTGCCTTCGAACAGATGATAGACACCGCAACGTACTTCGAGGCCGGCGTGCAGTCACTGATCGATCAGCACCGCCTGCCCTGGTCACTGAGTCAGCTCGGAGCGCGCGCCGAGTACCGCTTTGCCGACCCTGCCCCGCGCAACGGCACCGAGTCGGCGGCCAGCGCCGACACCGAGCTCGAGGATCTCATCCATCTGTACCTGTTGAACCGTGGAATATCCCTGACACCGTTCCACAACATGGCGCTGATGTCGCCGGCGACGACCAAAGAGGATGTGGACCGGCACGATGAGGTGTTCAGCGAAGCGGTGGGCGAACTCGCGTCCTAGCTCAGGCGAAGTATGAGAAAGGACCAGTCGGTCCTCTCTCATCGAGCGTGCGGCTTCGCCGCAGGCTCTGCTCTCTCCCCCGGGATGGGATTCATTACGAATTAGTTTCTCAACGCGGCGATTAGGAGTGATGGAGACAAAGTCATGGCCGGGGGGACCCCGGCCAACCCTGCCAGGCTGGCAAAGGGGTCGACTAGTTGGAGAGCTTTGAGCGCAGGGTCGAGATATCCGTCGCCGACATGCCTGCTGCTTCGAGGTAACCCTCCGCTCCTCCCCACCGCGCTTCGAGGTGGTCGAGGACGCCGACTATCCGCTCGGGCGGACAACGCAGGTCTTCGCGCATCTCCGCGAGCTGCTCCGGTGGGGCCGCCGCGAGCCATTCCTGGTAACGCGTCGCCATCTGAGCATCGGTCTCGGCATAGTCCGCCGCGATTGAGTCGACGTCAACTCCCGCCAACGAAAGGCTCATCGCCGCCACCATTCCCGTCCTGTCCTTGCCGGCGAAGCAATGGAAGACGGCGGCGCCTTGGGTCCGGGCTAACGCGGTGAAGATCCCTCCGAAAGCGTCCGCACGTCGGTCGAGCATCATCAGGTAGCGGTCGAACATGTCCGGCGCCTCGGCCAGCTTGCGCATGGTCGCGTCGTCGACCAGGGGCAGGTGGGTGTACGTGGGCGCAGGCCCGCCAAAGGGCTCCAGCGCGGCGAATGGGCTAGGCGATGATGCGACCTCGGACTCGCTTCTCAGGTCGATAACGTCCGTTACTCCGTAGGCGACCATCGCCTCCTGGCCTTGGGCCGTGAGGCTGCGCAGGTTGTCGGAGCGGACGAACATGCCGCTGCGAGTGACACCACCTGCCAGAGGAAGGCCGCCGAGATCTCGCGTGTTGCGGCAGTCCGGCCAGTCCAGCCGGCGCGACGGCACGACTAGCGCTTTGTGTACTGCGGAGCCTTGCGGGCCCTCTTCAAGCCGTACTTCTTGCGCTCCTTCATCCTGGGGTCACGGGTCAACAGGCCTGCCTTCTTCAGGGCCGGCCGGAAGTCTGGGTCGTACTTGATGAGTGCGCGGGCGATGCCATGCGAGATGGCACCGGCCTGGCCGCTGGTACCGCCGCCGACCACCTTGACGCTGATGTCGAACTTGCGCTGGGTGCTGGTGACGCGCAGCGGTGCGAGGGCTGCCATCTCCAGGACCCGGCGGCCCAGGTATGCGAGCGTTTCCTTGTCATTGATGAGGACGCGGCCCTCGCCGGGTTGGATGCGCACGCGCGCAACCGCGTTCTTGCGACGGCCGGTTCCTCTGAGAAAGGCGTCAGCCAAGTTTGATGTCTCCCTTTGAGTCGAAGGTGATCACCTTCGGCTGCTGGGCCTGGTGCCCATGCTCGGCCCCGGCGTAGATGCGTAGTCGGGTGAGCATGTCCGCCCCGAGCGTGTTGTGCTGCAACATTCCCTTCACGGCGTTCATCAGAGGGAAGGTCGGGTCCAGGTCCTTGGCCACCTGGAGGCTGCGCGTGCGTAGGCCGCCCGGGTAGCCGGTGTAGCGGGTGTAGTGCTTGCCGGTGAGCTTGGCGCCGCTGACCTTGGCCTTGGCCGCGTTGATCACGATCACGTGATCGCCGGTGTTGAGGTGTGGCGTGAAGGTGGGCTTGTGCTTGCCCCGAAGGATCTTGGCCACTGAGCTGGCTAGGCGGCCGAGTACCTGATCGGTGGCGTCGACCACAAACCAATCACTCTTAAGTTCCGCCGTCTTTGCCGTCCAGGTCTTCTGTTTAGTCATCGAGATCCTTCAGTAAATCACTTCCACCAATGTCAGGCCCCCGGCCGGCGCCGTTCGCGGCGCCAGGTGCCGGTCTGTTGCCGCCAGCACCTCGCCGACCCATTCGGGTGGCTTGCGGCCCTTGCCCACCTCGACCAGAGCCCCTGCGATGCTTCGCGCAAGGCCGCGGAGGAACCCCTCCGCCACCAGCTCCAGCTCGACGAAATCTCCTCGTCGCGCCACCTTGGCCGAGCGCATCTCACGCGCCCTTCCGTCTGGCGGCTCAGAGGCCGAGCAGTAGCTGGTCCAGTCGTGCTTGCCCACCAGAGCCCTCGCTGCCACAGACATCGCATCGACATCCAGCGGCCCGCCCACATGCCAGCACCGTCCCCGCTCCAGCGCGGGCCTGGCCCTTCGGTCCAGGTAGCGGTATCGGTAGCGCCGCCAGCGAGCGGAGTAGCGAGCGTGGAAACCATCTGGCGCGACCTCCGCGGTCAGCACCGCCACGTCTCCCGGGAGCCTGGCGTTCAGAGCTGCCACCAGCCGGATCGGCGTGATCCGCCCATCCATCTCGAAGCTGACCACCTGGCCCTCGGCGTGCGCTCCGGCATCGGTGCGCCCCGCCGCGTAGACCTTGTGATCGGCGCCCGTGAGCTCGCGCAGCGCCCGCTTCAGCTCGGCCTCGACGGTCCGGCCGTGCGCCTGCTGCTGCCAGCCGGCGAATCCGGTGCCGTCGTACTCCAGCACGACTTTGATATTCACTTTTTAACCCGTACTTTCCGGCGTTAGAGCCGAGAACCCGCTCTAGTCGACGAGCTCGATGACCACCATCGGAGCTGAGTCGCCCAGGCGCGGACCCTTTCTGATGATTCGCGTATAGCCGCCCGGCCTCTGGGCCAGGCGCGGCACGAGGTTGGAGAAAAGGCGTTCGACGACCTCGGGCTTGGAGACCTCTTCGCTCACCTTTCGGCGCGCAGTGAGGTCCTGGCCCTTGGCCGTGGTGATCAGGCGTTCCACCCAGCGGCGGAGCTCCTTGGCCTTGGCCTCAGTCGTCGTGATCCGGCCGCTTTCGAGCAGGGACGTGCACAGATTGCGCATCAGCGCCTTGCGCGCATCGGTGTCTCGATTGAAGCGGCGGCCGCTCTTTTGATGTCGCATGGCTAGCCGCGGAGGACGGTGCCCATCTCCTCAGGCTTGATGAAGCCCTTCTCGACGAGCTTCTCCTTGATCTCATCCAGCGACTTGCGTCCGAAGTTGCGGAGCGACAACAGCTCTTCCTCTCTCTTCTGGAGGAGCTGGCCGACAGTCTGGATCTCGTTGGCCTTGAGACAGTTGAAGGCCCGGACCGAGAGGTCGAGCTCTTCGATCGGCGTGTCCATGAGGCGGTTCTGGCCGCCGGCGGCGCCCCTGTCCTTGGCCTCTTTCTCCGCGATCGAAGCTCCGAAGCGAACGAACAGCGCCAGGTGCTGGGTGAACAGCGAGGCGGCGTGGCTGACAGCCTCCTCGGGAGACATCGTGCCGTCGGTCCAGACCTCGATCAACAGCCGGTCGTAATCGGTCGACTGGCCCACACGGGTCTTCTCAACTGTGAAGTTGGCCTTCTCGACGGGCGAGAAGATCGCGTCGATGGGGATGACCCCGATCGGCTGACCCTCGCGCTTGTTGCGGTCGGCCGGTACGTAGCCCTTGCCACGCTCGACGTTCAGCTCCATGCGGAGGTGGCCCTTCGAGGCCAGGGTGCAGATGTAGAGATCAGGGTTGACGATGTCCACGTCGGAGTTCGCCTGGATGTTCGATGCGTGCACTTCGGCCGGACCCTTCACGTCGAGGAGCAGGGTCACGGGGTCCTCGGTGTGGCTCTTGAGGCAGAGCTTCTTGAGGTTGAGGATGACCTCGGTCACGTCCTCTTTCACGTGCGGGATGGCCGTGAACTCGTGCGCCACGCCATCGATCTGGATCGAGGTAACCGCCGCACCCCATAGCGACGAAAGCAGCACGCGGCGAAGCGTGTTGCCCAGCGTCGTCCCGAAGCCGGGGTCGAGCGGTTCGATGTCGAACTTCCCGTAGTTCGCGTTCGTCTCGAGCTTGCGAACCTGCGGGGTAACGGTCATCTGAGTGTCAATAGCCAATTAGGAACTCCCTTTACCGTGAATAGAACTCAACGATCAACTGCTCTTCGACGCCCGACTCCATCTCGTGGCGCTCCGGGTGGGCGAGAATCTTTCCGGACTTGTCCTCCGCGCTGAAGGAGAGCCATCCGGGCACCGGGCGCACCTTTGAAGCTTCCATTGCCACGTCGGTGACGGTGTTCGCCGGTTTGACTTTGAGCACGTCGCCCGGCTTGAGCTGGTACGACGGCACGTTCACCGTCTTGCCGTTCACCTCGAAGTGGCGGTGCGATACCAGTTGCCTTGCCTGCTTGCGCGACGCGCCCAGGCCGAGCCTGTAGACGACGTTGTCAAGGCGAAGCTCGAGGTGGCGGAGCAGGTTGATACCTGTGACGCCAGGCTCGCGCTCAGCAAGCTCGAAGTAGTTCCGGAACTGCTTCTCGAGCAGCCCGTACGTGCGCCGAGCCTTCTGCTTCGCGCGGAGCTGCAGGCCGTAGTCCGACGTCTTGCGCTTGCGTGCCTGGCCGTGCATGCCAGGCGCGAACGCGCGGCGCTCGATCGCGCACTTCGGGGTGTAGCAACGCTCGCCTTTGAGGTAGAGCTTGGCGCCCTCGCGACGGCAGAAACGGCAGACGGGACCGCTGTAATTCGCCACTAGACGCGCCTCCGCTTCGGCGGCCGGCAGCCGTTGTGCGGGATCGGGGTCACGTCGGTGATGGCGCTGACCTCGAGGCCCGTCGCCTGCAACGACCGGATGGCCGCCTCGCGGCCGGCGCCCGGTCCGCGCACGAAGACCTCGATCGAGCGCATGCCGTGCTCAAGCGCCTTCTTGGCGGTGGCCTCAGCAGTCATCTGAGCGGCGTACGGCGTCGACTTGCGGCTGCCCTTGAAGCCCTGGGCTCCAGCCGAACCCCACGAGATCACGTTCCCGTCCACATCGGTGATCGAGATGATCGTGTTGTTGAACGTGCTCTGGACGTGGGCCTGGCCGGCGACCACGTTCTTCCGCTCTCGGCGGCGCGTGCGAACGACTTTCTTTGTCTTTGCCATTACTTCCCGGCTTTCACCTTCTTCTTACCTGCAACTGCGCGCTTCGGACCGCGGCGGCCGCGTGCGTTTGTCCGCGTGCGCTGGCCGCGAACCGGCAGGCCCCTGCGATGACGGCCGCCACGGTACGAGCCGATCTCGGTCATGCGCTTGATGTTCATCGCCACCTCGCGCCGGAGGTCGCCCTCGATGAGGACCTCTTTCGCGGAGGCCATTCGATCGATGATCTGGCGGAGCCGTCCGACCTCCTCTTCGCTGAGGTCCTTCGTTCGCGTGTCGGGGTTGATGTTGGCCATTTTCACGAGCTTTTCGGCCGTGGTGCGCCCGATCCCGTGGATGTACATGAGGGCGATCACCACCCGCTTCTGCGGGGGTATATCGATGCCGGCGATACGCGCCATTTAGCCCAGCTCCTCTACTAACCCTGCCGCTGTTTGTGTTTCGGCGTCTTGGAGCAGATCACGCGGACCACCCCATTGCGCCGAATCACCTTGCAGCTCGAGCACATCTTCTTGACTGACGGACGTACCTTCATCTCCAAATCTCTCGAATTCGCCCGCGCGATCGATCGCTGCTGGCAAGCTCTACCCCCACCTTGTCCCCAGCCAGTAGCCGGGTAAAGTGGGTGCCTGCACGATCGGCGACGTGAGCCAGGACCTTGGCCCCGTTCTCGAGCTCAACCCGGTAGACGCCGTTGGGAAGAGGCTCGACCACGACCCCCTTCACGAGCGGGGGGCGCTGGGGCACGAACGATGATTGTACGTCAAGTTCGTATTCGCGGTCAGACTGGGCTTACGCCCGGTTGCCCGAAGCGGCGAGCGAGTCCTGGGCGGTCAGGATCAGGGGCCCCTTATCGGTGATCGCCACCGTGTGCTCGAAGTAGGCCGAAAGGCCCCCGTCGACTGTGCAGATGGTCCAGCCGTCCGGCTTCATGTAGACCTCGTGAGAGCCCGCGTTGACCATGGGCTCGATCGCCAGGGTCATCCCCGCCTTGAGGCGTGGCGGAGTGCCCGGGGTGCCGAAATTGGGCACCTGGGGGTCCTCGTGCATCTGGCGCCCGATCCCATGGCCGACGAACTGGCGGATCACGGAGAAGCCGCTGGCCTCCACGTGCTTTTGGATCGCGGACGAGATGTCCCCGAGCCAGCCGCCCGGCTTGGCCTTGTCGATGCCCACGTAAAGGGCCTCCTCGGTGACTTTGAGGAGCTTCTCGGCCTCGCGGCTGATCTTGCCCACGCCAACCGTGATGCCGACATCCGCCCAGAAGCCTTCGAGGACCAGACCGAGGTCCAGGCTCACAAGGTCTCCGGCGGCCACCTTGCGGTTGCCAGGGATGCCGTGGACCGCTTCGTCGTTGATCGAAACGCAGATCGAGCGGGGATAGCCGTGGTAGCCGAGGAAGCCAGGGGTCGCACCGCCATCTCGGATCAGGCGCTCGGCGATCCGATCCAGCTCGATCGTCTTGATGCCTGGAACGCAGGCCTCACGGAGAGGAGGCAGCACCGAAGCGAGCAGGTTGCCTGCTCGAGCCATGAGGTCGATCTCGTGCGCGGTCTTGAGGTTGATCATTTTCG
>PLYD01000211.1 GCA_003151665.1 Candidatus Dormiibacterota bacterium | reverse complement strand
TCGTCACTTCGGTTGACGCGGGCCACCTCAAGCCACACCCCGCCGTCTTCGAGATGGCGATGAGGGCGGGCGGAGCGCCGGCTGATCGGTGTGTCGTGATCGGCAACAAGGAGACGAACGACATCGAGCCGGCTCTCGCGTTGGGCATGCGCGCGATCCTGGTGCACCCCGACGACCCGACCCCCGTGTCCAGCCGCGCTCACGCAGTCGCGCCCGACCTCTGGGCGTGTGCGCATGCAATGAAAGCTATGCTCGCCGCATCGTGAGGGACGAGATGGCGCGCGACGTCGACCGCCAGGTCGTGGCACTCGATGTCAACGGCGAGCGCGCCGAGCTCCTGATCCCCGTCCACAAGACGCTGCTCGAGGTGCTACGCGAGGACATGCAGCTCACGGGCACCAAGCACGGATGCGAGCTGGGCGAGTGCGGCACGTGCACGGTGCTGGTCGACGGCAAGCCGGAGCTGAGCTGCCTGGTGCTGCCGGTGCAGATCGAGGGCCGGGCGATCACGACGATCGAGGGAATGGCGAGCGGATCGGAGCTGCATCCTCTGCAGCAGGCGTTCGTCGAGCTCGGTGCCGCGCAGTGCGGCTACTGCACGCCCGGCATCCTTCTGGCGTCGAAATCGCTGCTCGAATCCAACGGCGCGCCATCGAGGGATGAGATCCGCGAAGCCCTCGCCGGCAACCTGTGCCGCTGCACGGGCTACTCAAAAATCCTGGACGCGGTTGAGCTCGCAGCGGCGAGACTCCTCCCCACCGTTAGTGGGGAGGTGGCCCGCAGGGCCGGAGGGGGCTCCGAGGCTAGAGATGCCGACTGAGAGCGACAACGGCTTCTCCGTCATCGGCAAGCCCTTCGCCAAGCCCGACGCCGTGTCCAAGGTGACCGGCCGCGCCGTCTACGCCGACGACATGCTCCCCGCCCGCACCCTCCACTGCCGCATCCTGCGCAGCCCCCACCCACATGCTCGCATCCTGTCGGTCGACACCTCGGCGGCGCGCCGAATGCCAGGCGTGCACGCGGTGATCACCGGCGCCGACCTTCCCATCAAGTTCGGCATCCTCCCCGTGACCCAGGACGAGCGTGCCCTGGAGCACGAGAAGGTGCGCTACGTCGGTGATCCGATCGCCGCCGTGGCCGCCGTCGACGAAGAGGTCGCCGCCGCGGCGTGCGATGCGATCTCAGTCGAGTACGAGGTCCTCGAGCCCGTGATGTCCATCGACGAAGCCCTCGCGGAAACCAAGGACGAGCGCATCCAGGACTACGGCGGCCCCAACAACATCCACAAACTGGTCGCGCTCGAGTTCGGCGACGTCGACGCAGGTTTCGAGCGCGCAGACCACGTCCGTGAAGACGTCTTCTTCTTCCAGGGCAACACGCACCTGCCGATGGAGCAGCACAGCGCCATCGCCACCTTCGTCGATGGCCGCGTGACCCTGTGGTCCTCGACGCAGGTCGTCCACTATGTACATCGAGCCTTGGCCAAGGTCCTCGAGCTTCCGATGAACAGGATCCGCGTCATCGGCGCGGCGCATGGTGGCGGCTTCGGCGGTAAGACCGACCCCTTCGCGCACGAGATCATCGTCTGCAAGCTGGCCATGCTCACCGGCCGCCCAGTCAAATGCACGCTGACCCGCGAAGAGGTCTTCTACGCGCACCGAGGCCGACACCCCGTGCTGATGTGGGTGCGGACCGGCGTGACTAAGGACGGGCTCATCACGGCGATGCACTTCAAGACCGCGCTCGATGGCGGCGCCTACGGCTCGTACGGCGTGGCCTCGACCTTTTATACGGGTGCCCTCCAGACCGTGACCTATGACATCCCCGCCTACCGCTTCGAGGGCTGCCGCGTCTTCACCAACAAGCCGCCGTGCGGCCCGAAGCGCGGCCATGGCACTCCCCAACCCCGCTTCGCGCTGGAGCTGCACCTCGAGAAGATCGCGCACGACCTGGGCATGGATCCCGTCGACCTGAAGCAGCGCAACTTCGTGGAGCCGATGACCCGCACGGTCAACTGGCTACGCATAACGTCGTGTGGTCTCGACGAATGCGCGGAGCGTGTGTTGACCGCGTCCGGATATCGCACTCGCCAAAAGCGGCGCGGCCGCGGCATGGGTTTTGCGATCTCGAGCTATATGTCGGGCGCAGGCACTGCGATCTACTGGAACGATATGCCGCACTCTGAGGTGCAGATCAAGGTCGACCGCGGCGGCGTCACCGCCTACTGCGGCGCGATGGATATCGGCCAGGGGTCAGATTCCGTCCTCGCCGCCATCGTCGCTGAGGAGCTCGGCCTCCAACCACGTGACATACGCCTCGTCACCGCCGACACCGACACCACGCCGATCGACCTGGGCTCCTACTCATCGCGGGTGACGTTCATGGCCGGCAATGCCGCCCTCCAGGCAGCTCGGAAGATGCGCGACATGCTGATCGAAGCGGTGGCCGCGAAGACGGGCAGCCCCGCTGACGCAGTGACTGTCGCGCCGGGCCGGATCGGCGACTTGAGCTTCGAGGAGGCGAGCATCCTCGCCGAGGCTCGGTTCGGGACCCTGACGAGCGCAGGCAGCTACACGCCGCCCAAGATCGCCGGTCCGTACAAAGGCTCGGGCGTCGGACCAAGTCCCGCCTACAGCTATTCCGCCTGCGTCGTGGACCTTGACGCGGACCCGCGCACCGGCATCGTGAAGGTGAACAAGGTGTGGATCGCGCACGACGTCGGTCGCGCCATCAACCCGCTGCTGGTCGAGGGCCAGGTCGAGGGCAGCATCTACATGGGGCTTGGCGAGGCCCTGATGGAGGAGCAGGCCTTCCGCAAGGGCCTGCACAAATGGCCCTCGATGCTCGAGTACAAGTCGCCGACCTTCATGGACATGCCCGAGGTCGAGACGTTCATCGTCGAGACCGTCGACCCCGAAGGCCCTTATGGCGCCAAGGAGGCGGGGCAAGGTCCGCTCCTCCCAGTCATTCCCGCGGTGAGCTCGGCGGTCTTCGATGCACTCGGCGTCTGGATCGATGAGGTGCCGGTGACGCCCGAGAAGATAGTCGAAGCGCTGCGACGCAAACAGAAAGGGGAGGCGCCTCGTTTCGGACCGGTGCGCTTCCCCTCTATCCCCTACCCAACCTGCATCAAGGTCGAGCCCCCACCAAAAACGCTGGAGGTCGGTAGTGCTTCGGCTGCCTCGATTTAAGTACCTGCGGCCGAAAACTGCGCGCGAGGCGGCGCACATGGCGACCGAGCTCGGTCCACGCGCAATGTTCGTGGCCGGCGGCACCGACCTGTTTCCAAAGCTGAAGCGCCGCCAGTTCGAGGTCGAGGCGCTCATCGGGCTCGACTTCCTNNTTGAGAAACGCCGGCACGATCGGCGGCAACCTGTGCGTGGACACCCGCTGCAACTACTACGACATGACGTACGAGTGGCGAAAGGCGATCGGCTTCTGCTTAAAGAAGGACGGGGCCATCTGCCTGGTGGCTCCCAGCAGCCCGAGGTGCTGGGCGGTCTCGTCTTCCGACACCGGCCCCATGGCGATGGCGTTGGAAGGATTGGTGACCCTGGTCGGCGCCGGCGGAGGGCGCGAGCTTCCTGTCGCGGCTCTGTATCGCGACGACGGCATCGATTACATGGCGAAGCAGCCAAGCGAGGTCGTGACCGACCTGCGCCTGCCGGCGATCGAGGGCAACCACAGCGCCTACGTGAAGCTGAGGCGGCGCGGCTCGATCGACTTTCCCATTGCGGGCGCGGCGGTCGCGCTGCAATTGGAAGGCGATGTGGTCAGGCGGTGCCGCATCGTGCTCTCGGCGGTGGCCTCGCACCCGCTCGAAGCGCGAGCGGCTGACGAGTTCCTGACCGGCAAATCACTCGATGAGGAGACCGTGCGAGCGGCGGCCGAAATAGCCGCCAAACTGGCCAAACCCCTCGATAATGCCGACCTCACCCACTTCTGGAGGAAGCGGATGGTCCGGGTTGTCGTCGAGCAGGCGATCGCCCTCGCAGCGACCAGAAGCGGGGGTTCAAGGGTTAAGCTTCTAGGTCAACAAACAGAATGACTATTTTTAAGCGACGACAGTCGGGCCAGGGCATGGTCGAATATGCCCTGATCCTTGCACTTGTCGCGCTCATCGTGGTCGTTGCTCTGATCGCCACAGGCGGCCAGATCATCAACCTCTACTCGAACATCGTCCAGACGATGTGTCTGTACCACGCAGGCTGCTGACCCAGCCTAGCTAGCTACATGCCCCTGAAAAACAC
>PLYD01000008.1 GCA_003151665.1 Candidatus Dormiibacterota bacterium | reverse complement strand
TGTCCGAGGCGACCTACTCCATCGTGGCCGACATCCTTCGAGACGACATCACGTTGGTCAGCGTCGGCAAGCGCCGGCTGGAAGGCCACGACCGCCACGAAGAGGTTTACGTGGTGCAGCACCCCGACATCGCCCTGGAGTCGGCGGTCGCCGAGGACGAAGGCTAAGCCTCACAAGAATTCGCGTTAAGGGAGATGAAAAGTCTCCTGTCCGCACTTATTCTTCGTACAGCCCCTAAATGCGGGGCACAAGTGCACGAAGTCACGAGGATTGGAGTGGATCGTTGAAGTCTCGAAAGCTGGGTGTGGCTTGGGTGCTGTGCGGCCTGGCGCTGCTGGTGTCCACGCTGCTCCCGTCGGCCGGCGTTTTCGCATCGAGCGGCGAAAAAGGGGCTAACTCCTCATCGTCCGATTCATCCGATAACGGGAACGCCTCGACCAGGAAGCCGCGGACGGTCCCTTATTGGAGCTCGAGCTTCACAGACCCCACCAACGGGGTCACGTACCCCTTCACGATGGTCGGCTCGGATCCCAGCCTCGGGCGGTCGACAACGGTCGATACGATGATCGTCCCGCTGAGGTTTAAGTTCGTGGCCGGGGACCAGAACGTGTCCGTCCTCAACATCTCGCCTCTCAACTACTACCCAAAGGCGCTGTCCGTGTCGATGAATGGCGCGGACAACGTGGCCGACACCGTCGCCTCACCCATATTCACGCCAACCGATTTCCCGATCTCAAGCGATACCGGGGTCCAGTTCGGCGACGCCTTCGCCCGGGCGCAGTTCGGCAAGGTCGGAACCGGCTATCACGTCATTCTCGGCCAGCCGCGCGTCGCCAAGACAGTGACGATCCATGTCCCTCAGACCGAGGGTGTCGCCGTATTGAACCCCGTCGGGGTGCTGCTCGGTCGAGTCGATTCGACCTGGTTCAGGGGGCGCCTCGCGGAGGTGATCGACGACATGAAACTCAAGCCCACCACCCTGCCCATCTTCCTGACCAACAATGTGGGCCTCTACTCGGACGGCAACTATCTTCACTGCTGCACCGTTGGCGGCCACGGCGCAGGCTCGCCAGCCAGCGATGCGCCGATCTCCCTTGCCGGTAAAAACAAGATCCGTACGTTCGTCTACGCGGCGTATCTCACGCCCAATACTTTTCGGACTCCTCCGTACGTGGGCCTTTCCGACATCAACTCCCTAAGCCACGAGATCGCCGAGTGGATCGACAATCCGTTCGGCATCAATCTGGTTCAGCCTTACCAGATCCCAACCGCCCCGCCCGGCGCATGTGCCTCCGATCTCGAGACCGGGGATGTTCTGTCCGGGGTGTGGTTTTCGATGCCGGGCAACCCCAATCCTGCGGCCGGCCATGTCTGGCACCCACAGGATGAGGTCTTCCTCAACTGGTTTGCCCGCGACGGGGAGGACCCCGGACTCGCGCCGGCACCTGGTCTTTACACGTACGCGGGATCGATGACGACAGGCATCGGCGGCCCGTACGCAGCATTCGGACACAACGCCCAAGCCTGCTAGCCGCGCACTGAGCGAAACTGGTGAGGTGTTCGCCAGCTCCAATTACCCACCCGATCAGCAGGCCGCCGACCGATTCGTGGCGGAGATGCGCCACGGCACGCTGATCGCGTGCCCGCCCGAAGGGTATCCGCAGGTGAGCATCCTGCCCTTCGTCAGGACAGATGACGTCATCGAGCTGCACTGCGTGCAGGCCGACCCGACATTTGACGCAGTGAGAGCAAACCCGCACGTCACGTTCTTCGTCTCGGACTATCTGGCGTGGTCGCCCCATCATTGGGTCGACGAACGAGATGCCGGACGCGCAACCCTGCACTTCCGAGCCGTGGCCTTCGAGTGCGATGCGGAGCGAATCTCAACCGATCCAGAGGACGTCGCCGGCGCGCTGCAGCGCCTCCTGCGCTCATACGAGCCAGGCGCCACCTACGAGCCCGTCCAGGTGGGCGAGTTCTACGGCGCGCGATTGCGGCGGCTCGCCACCATGCGGCTGCGGATCGTGAGGAGCCACATCAAGTTCAAGACGGGCCCGGCCGGCACGGCCGAGACCAAGCGGAAAGTCGCCAACCACCTTCGGGAAAGCGGGCGCGCCGGCGATGTCCGGGCGGCCGAGGTCATCGAGGCCTCGCTTCAGGATCGGGCGCGACCGTGAAGGTGGAAGCAATCGCGTGCCGGTGCCGTTTGAAATGGGGCCGATGAATCGGGTAATCGATCGTTATGCGGTCGTGTTTGTGGCGCTCGCGGCGACCATGTGGGCGTCGGACGCCTACTTTCGCAACCAGCTGGTCCAGCACCTCAGCGCAACCCAGATAGTCGTCGCCGAGGACGCGCTCA
Source organism: Candidatus Dormiibacterota bacterium (assembly GCA_003151665.1). The sequence goes on along the minus strand of PLYD01000008.1, from coordinate 1,060 downwards.
TCACCCTTTTCCTGCTGCCCGTGCTGATCCGCAGCCGCCAAGAGCTCCGGCTATTGGGCGCGCGGGGCTGGACGGCGGTGGGGATCATCGCGGCAGGCGCGCAGGCGTTGGCGACGATCCTTTTCACTGCATCGTTCGCGATCGCCGCTCAGCATCAGCTGTTCGCGGAGACGTTCGTGCTGCAACAGACCCAGCCCTTGATCGCGATCGTGCTGGCCTGGATCGTCCTCGGCGAGCGCCGGCGGCCGTGGTTCTGGCCGGCGGCCGCGGTTGCGATCATCGCTGTCTACATGGTCGTTTTCGCCAGCGACCCGCTGTCACCGATCTCGGCTCTGCAGAACGGGCGCATCGAGGTTGGGCTTTTGGCACTGGGCGCGGCAGTCCTTTGGGCCAGCGGCACAGTGCTTGGACGTTTTGCACTCGGCTCGATTTCCTTCTGGAGCATGACGGCGCTGCGCTTCACTCTTGCGCTGCCAGTGCTCATCGTCGTGGTCCTGGTGCAGAACGGGCTCGGCGGTTTCGGCCACTACCGGTTCAGCGACTTCGTGCCCAACCTGCTGGCGATCGCCATCGTGCCTGGGCTGCTGGCGCTGCTCCTTTATTACCGCGCGTTGTCGAAGACGCCGGCCTCGCTGGCGACGATCGCCGAGATGGCCTACCCCGTCGCTGCCACGCTCATCGCGTCGGCGCCGCCGCCGTGGGGCTTCAACCAGCCGATCTATCCAATCCAGCTGGTGGGAACCGCTCTGCTTCTGGGGGTCATCGTCTTCTTGAACTGGACGCGAGAAAAGGCGCCGCCCGTGGTCGTGCGATCCTCCCTGAGGGTGGCGGAGGGCTAAGCCGCCCCCGACGTCGCCCAGAGCTGCTGCGCGCGGACGCCGAGGCCGTGCACGACGGCGGTGAAAGCATCGCGTTGCTCGAGTCGATCTGCGCCGAACATGTCGACCAGGTCGGCGCGAAACGCAGGAATATAGGCCGAGCCGCCAGTCAGGAGAACGCGGTCGACATCCTTGCGTTCGATCGCGGCTTCTTTCAAGGCCGCGGCGATTGCCTGCTTGAC
>PLYD01000010.1 GCA_003151665.1 Candidatus Dormiibacterota bacterium | reverse complement strand
GCACTTTCTTACCCGCCAAACGGTCCCCGATCGCTTGGGCCGCGGCGGCGGGATCGGCTGCCAGCTCTCGCGCAGACACCAGCAGAATGCCCGTGGCTTTGATGAACTCAACCTCCTCGGGGTCATAGTCGCGCCCGCCGGCGATGACAACCCTGGCGGGGTCGATGGCCGACACCTCGAGCGCGCGGCGCATCGCACAACCGCAAGTCCAACGCCCTCCGCGCGAGAAATCGCACAGGTCAGGATGGGCGTCGACCCACAGGACCTGCATGTCAGGGTGCCGGCGCGCCTGTGCGGCGATGGTGGCGATGGCGGTGCAGTGGTCGCCGCCGAGGACGGTCAGGAGCGAGGTCAGCGGCACGGCGGCCAGGTGCTCGGCCACTCGCATCCAACCCTCGCCGATATCAGGACCGACGTCGAGATCACCCATGTCGTGGACGCGCAGTCCCTGGAGCACCTGGCCATCCTCTGTGACCGGCGGCATCGCGGCCGACAGCGAGCGGATGCGCGCGGGAGCGAGAGCCGCCCCCTTCCTGTAGACAGCTGAACCGTCGTAGGGGATGCCCGCGACCACCACGTCGGCCGCGTCGAAAGGAGCTCCAGCGAGGCCACCCCACGGCAACAGACCGTCCAGGTTCATCGTTTTCGTGCCTCAGGCACCTTCAAGATCAGTAGCGCTCCTACGAGTAGCGATGCACTGAATATCGAGAAGATGACAGCAAAGCCGCCCGGCAAGCCGAGCAGCTTCGGTCCGTGGTTGAAAGGATCCAGAAGGAAACCGCCGATCAGGCGGGCGATGATGCCGGACCCGGCCGTCGCGATATTGCTGAAACCCATAAACAACCCTGCCTCCTGTGTGGGAATGACGTCTTGGATGAAAGCCCAGTCGACAGAGAAAAAGACACCGTAGCCGATTCCGATCAGAACTCCGACCAGGGTCGCCTGTGCGGCCAGCGGCGGAACCCTCAGCATTCGCGTCAGGGGTTGAACCAGCTGCGTGGGTAGCAGCTGGTAGTGGCTGAACACGAGCATGAGCACCCCGAGAGCACCCATCAGGCCGCCGATGAGGATGAAGGGCCGCCGGCCGAAACGGTCCGACGCTCGGGCCGCCGGCCACGACACCACGAACGCCGCGAATATCACGAGGCCGAGCAGCGTGTAGCTGGCGGTGATGGTGTCGATGCGGTCGTTGTGAAAGAAAACATTGTTGAAGTAGAAAAACACGAAGCTCTGGACCCCGACCAAACCCATGAGGATGAGCAGCCGCGATGCCATTAGCCACAGAAAGGCGGGGTAGCGAAGCGGCCGCGCAAATGTCGTGGTGACGGCTTCGCGGACGCTCGTGAACTGGCTGGACGTACGAGCTGCGCGATCTGGGATGAACAGGACAGTAGCCAGCATGGTCAGGACGAGCAGGGCACAGATGCTGAGGAGGGCAGCAGTCCGGCCGACGTTTGCCAGCATCCAACCTGACCCCAACGTGCCGGCGAGAAGTCCCACCACGTTCGCGACGCCGAAATAGCCGGACGCGGTCCCGCGCTGAGCTTCAGGGACGACGTCGGGCATCAGGCCCTGGTACGGACCCTGGGCCGTGTTGGAGGCCGCCTGCAGAAGGAAGTAGAAGATCAGCACCATGCCGAAGGTGCCTGACAGCGCGAGGCCGATCAGAAAAAAGACATCGCCGATGGTGCCGGCCACGATGTACGGGCGCCGCCGCCCGAACCGCGTCGTCGTGCGGTCGGATAGCGCGCCGGCGATTGGCTGCCAGACCACTGCCATCAAAGAGCCCACCGCCTCCAGCACCCCGAGTGCGAAGCCCTCATGGTCCCTGCCCACGAGCTGGATGACCATGTCGGGCAGGATCAAGCCGCCGAGGCTCGTCCACAGGTAGCCGATGGCGACCCAATACAGGGAGAGGACGACGAAGTCGATATGGCTCAGGTTGCGTCTCACCGAATTGACGGTTGCCACGACCCCTCTATCAGCGGCCGCGGTGCGGATCAATCTGGCTGGTAGGGCGGGAGTGACTTCTTGACCGGACGGTCCTCGCGGTAACCCAGCGCATATTCGCCCTGGAGGATCGTGTGCACCTCGCGGGTGCCCTCATAGATGATCGGCGCCCGCGCATTGCGCAGAAAACGCTCAACCGGATACTCCGAGGAATAGCCGTAGGCGCCGTGCACCTCGATCGCATCGTTGGCTGCATTGAATGCTGCATCAGTGGCGTACTGCTTGGCCATCGAAACATTTCGCGTGTGCCGCAGGCCCTTGTTCTTCATCCACGCCACCTTGAAGTACAGGAGCCGGCAGATCTCGTAGTCGCGCGACATCTGGGCGACCATCTGCTGAACGAGCTGGTAACGGCCGATCTCCTGGCCGAACGTCTTCCGCTCGCGGGCGTATTTCACCGAGGCGTCGAGGCTCGCGCGCACGGTGCCTGTCGCACCGGCGGCCACCGTGTACCGGCCGTTGTCAAGGCAGCTCATTGCGATCTTGAAGCCATCGCCCTCGTCGCCGATTCGATCGGCCTCCGACACCTCTACATCAGACATGAAGATCGACCCGACATCGCCGGCGCGGATGCCCATCCTGCCCTCGATCGACTCGGTTCGCAGCGCCTTGCCGCAAGCAACCCGGTCGAGCATGAATGCGGTAATGCCGCGGCCCTCCGCCTTGGGATCCGTCTTTGCAAAGACCAGGAGGAAATCCGCGGTGTCAGCGTCCGACACCCAGATCTTTTGTCCGTTGAGGATGTAGTTGTCGCCATTGCGACGCGCTGTCGACTGCATCGACGCGACGTCCGACCCGGCATTGGGCTCGGTCAGCCCGTAGCAGGCTAGCTTCTCGCCACGCGCCATGGGTGCGAGCCATCGTTGCTTCTGGTCTTCGGTGGCCCAGGTGTAAAGCCCCATTCCCACAAGGCCGACGTGCACCGATAACACGGTGCGATAGACCGTGTCAACGTACTCGAGCTCCTCGCAGACCAGGCCCAGGGCCAGGTAGTCGAGGCCGTAGCCTCCATAGCGCTGCGGGAAGCAAACGCCGGGCAGCCCTATCGATGCGAGCTTGGCAAAGATCTCTGGGTCGTGGTGGCCGGCCCGGTCATTGGCGGCGATCGTGGGTGCGAACTCGCGGGCGCAGAAGTCGCGCACCGTGGCGACGAGCTGCTCTTGGTCCGAGGTCAGCGCCAGGTCGAGCATGTCTACCGTTCCTAGGGTTTCTTGGTGACTTTCGGGGTCGGCGAGTGTTTCGGCGTGGCCGTCGGGCTCGGGCTTGGAGAAGGCAGAGGGGTCGGCGCCGGATGCAGGTCGTTCGGGCCGACGTGGCCGATGAAAGGCAGGTGGCTTCCGATGCCCAAAATGATCGGCGCGCTCCGCGAGCTGTGCAGCTGGGGCTGAAGGAAGGTCGTGTAGATCTGCTGCAGCTGATGAATGCCCTGGACATTATTCAGGTTGGCGCCGCCGGCGCCGCCGGCGGCCGCCTTCAGCGCTGCCAGGTCTTGCTTGGAGACCATCGCCGCCGTGATCGGATTGGATTCGACCCATGTCTCGAGCGTGTTGACCTGCGCCAGCGAAAGGCTCACGCTTCTTATGGTGGGCTCGAACGCGTTGTCGAGCA
>PLYD01000112.1 GCA_003151665.1 Candidatus Dormiibacterota bacterium | reverse complement strand
AACGCCGCAAGCGATCGATGCGTCAAGGCACCGGCTACTGATTCGACCAGCCGCCGTTCGACATTGCCGACGAAGCGAATCGTCAGATGGAGGTTGTCCTGCGGCGTCCATCGGAAGTCCGGCACCACTTGCGAACAGGCATTGAGGAAGGGCGCCAGCTCTTCACGCTGCGGTTCAGGTACCGGCAGCCCGAAGAACGCGCGGACCCTCAGCGAACGCGGGTCTTCTTCTTCCAGTTCTCCAGGGCCCATTGGCTGGGGCGGGTGGGGCGCCAGCCGAAGCGCGCGCTGACGGAGTCGATGCCGTCGGCGATGTTATCGAGCTGCAGTGTGTTGATCTCGTCCGGGGTCACGATTGGGTTGGAGAGCATGGCCTCCATGGCCATCGCGCCCGGGATGAGCAGCATGATGGGGAGCTTCACCTTGGGCTTCTTGATCCCGCGAGCCTGGATGAACCAATCCAGCATCGATTCGAAGGTCACCACCTCCGGACCGCCGAGCTCAACGATCGTGCTGAGGAGCTCCGGCTTGCTGATGGCCTCGACCACGCAGCGGGCGGCGTCCTCGCGCAGGATCGGTTGGAACCTGGCCTGGCCGCTGCCGGGGATGACGATCACCGGCCCAAAGCTCGTTTGCTGCTCGAAAGCCTCAACGAAGCCGCCCTCCTCCGCCAGCACGGCCGAGAAACGCAGGATGGTGCCGACCACGCCTGACTTGGCGAGCTCCTGCTCGCCCATCCACCGCGACGTCAGGTACTTGTAGTGGGGATCCAGCCGGGCGCCGATCGCGCTCACGAGGAGGACCGACCTCACACCTGCGGCCTTCGCCGCCTCGGCCATGATGCGCGGCCCGTCGACGTTGACCTCGAGGAAGGATTGCGGGCGGTTGCGGCGAACCGCCACCAGGCTGATGATGTGCTCCACTCCCTGGGCCGATTGCGCGAGGGCGGCGGGATTCAGCGCGTCGCCCACCACCACCTGAGCGCCGCGAATCTTGAAGCCGGCCGCCTTCATGGGATCCCGCACGAGGACCCTCAGCTGGTGGCCGGCATCGATCAGCTTGTGCGCGACGCCACGCCCAAAAAAGCCGGTCGAGCCCAACAGCAGAATCCTCGCCACTGGTCAGATCGTAACCGAGGGCATACTGAAGTCAGACCTATGGGGGGGCAGGACGCGGCGGTGGTCGGGCTGGGAATCCTGGCCGTTTTGCTCGGCATCGGCGGCATGATTGGGGCGATCCTGACACGCAGGCGGCGCGCCGAGATCGCGCCCACGTACGGCTCTACTGGAGGGATCTTCTACACGATGGTGCAGCTGGGCTGCTCCGGCGCGATGCTGCTGGGCGGCGTGCTCCTGATCACGGTGGTGCTGCTGGCGAAGCGCTAAACCGGCCTTCTGGCCACGAAGACGACCATGGGGTCGTCAGGTACAGCTGGACGGCCGGTGTAGCCACCTTCGACTGCGACGTCGCGAAAGCCCGCCTCATCGAGCAGCAGCAAAATTTCCTGGGCGAAGTAGAGGTTTTCTTTCAGGCTGTACTCCTCTTCCTTGACGATCTTGCCACCGGACCACAGACGCAGACGCACCTGAGACTCGTACATCTGCTGGAGTGGATTCAGGTCAAAAAGGCGGTCAAGTAGTTCGATCTCGTCGCCATCGGCAGTTTTACGCCGCTCGCCTTCGTGATGCAACGTCCCCGACTCGATGACCACCGCCGCACGGGTACTCCAAGGGACGCCGCGCGGGCCAAATTCGACATTGCGAGCGCCGGACGCTAGATGATGTTGCGCTCCGTCACCAGCGATCCTCGCGCGAAACGTTCGAACGCAAACGACGAGATGTCGATCTCGGATTTCTTGTCTAGAAGCAGCTGGGTCAGGAGCAGCGAGGCGGCCGGCGCCTGCATGAAACCGTGGCCGCTGAAGCCGGCGGCGCACCAGAAACCTTCAACCTCTGCGATCGGGCCAAGGATCGCCTGGTGGTCGGGCGTGGACTCGTAAAGGCCGGCCCACGCCGTCTTCACGCCGGCCCCCGCGAGCGCCGGCGCTCGCCGCGCCGCCTGCTCGAACATCTTCTCCAGGAAGTCCCAGTTGACATCGGTCACGTAGGCCGGTGGCTCGGTCCGATCGCTCATGCCCATCAGCACACCGTCACCTTCCGGGTGGAAGTACAGCGAGGTGTGGAAATCGACGGTCATCGGCGTGTTGCGCGGAACCGCCGGGAAGCTGCCGGTGACCGCAATGTGCCGTCGATAGGGAAGCACCGGGATCTCGAGCCCGGCCATGCGGCCGATCGAAGCTGCCCAGGGCCCCGCGCAGTTGATCACCAGGCGGGTCGCGATATCGCCGCCAGAGGTGCGAACCCCCTGCACTCTGCCGGATGCGATGTCGATGCCGGCGACCTCGACCCCTTCTTTCAACCGCGCGCCCAGGCGCCGGGCGGCCGTCGCGTAGCCGACGGTGACGTCATTCGGGCTGGCGATGCCGTCGGTGGGGCAGAAGGTGCAGCCGAGGACGTCATCCACGTTCAAGACGGGGACCATCTTCGCGGCCTCAGTCGGGTCCACCCACCGCGCTTCGGTGAGGCCGACGCGATGCCACATTTCCATGTTGTGCCGGAAGTCCTCGACCTGCTGCGGCTGCGTGAAGACGAACAGGTAGCCGATCTGGCGAAAGTCAGCAGGGTGTCCTGTCTCCTGCTCGAAGGACTCGAGCAGCTTCACCGACAGGCGCATCACCTTTACGTTGTCTTCGGTCGAGAACTGCTGGCGCACGCCGCCAGCGCACTTTCCTGTCGATTGCGACCCCAACGTCTCCCTTTCCAGGAGCACGACGTCGACCTTGCGCTTCGCCAGCTGGTAGGCGAGCGCGCATCCGCTGATGCCGCCACCGACGATTACTACGTCAGCGCTTTCCATTCCAGGACATTCCCCAGAACTCGAAGATGAGCTTCAGCGCTGCGAAGCTGGTGATGTCTCCATTGTCGAACGGCGGAGACACCTCGACCAAATCGAAACCAACTGGGCTTGTCCGTGCGAGGACCGCCCCGAGAAGGTCGAGAGCCTGCCGCGTCGACATCCCCCCAGCTGACGGGATCTCGGTGCCTGGAGCGAATGCGGGATCGAGGGCATCGATGTCGAACGAGACGTGCACTTTCTTACCCGCCAAACGGTCCCCGATCGCTTGGGCCGCGGCGGCGGGATCGGCTGCCAGCTCTCGCGCCGACACCAGCAGAATGCCCGTGGCTTTGATGAACTCAACCTCCTCGGGGTCATAGTCGCGCCCGCCGGCGATGACAACCCTGGCGGGGTCGATGGCCGACACCTCGAGCGCGCGGCGCATCGCACAACCGCAAGTCCAACGCCCTCCGCGCGAGAAATCGCACAGGTCCGGGTGGGCGTCGACCCACAGGATCTGCATGTCAGGGTGCCGGCGCGCCTGTGCGGCGATGGTGGCGATGGCGGTGCAGTGGTCGCCGCCGAGGACGGTCAGCAGCGAGCTCAGCGGCACGGCGGCCAGGTGCTCCGCTACTCGCATCCAACCCTCGCCGATGTCAGGACCGACGTCGAGATCACCCATGTCGTGGACGCGCAGCCCCTGGAGCACCTGGCCGTCCTCGGTGACCGGCGGCATCGCGGCCGACAGCGAGCGGATGCGCGCGGGAGCGAGAGCCGCCCCCTTCCTGTAGACAGCTGAACCGTCGTAGGGGATGCCCGCGACGACCATGTCGGCCGCGTCGAAAGGAGCTCCAGCGAGGCCACCCCACGGCAACAGACCGTCCAGGTTCATCGTTTTCGTGCCTCAGGCACCTTCAAGATCAGTAACGCTCCTACCAGTAGCGATGCACTGAATATCGAGAAGATGACAGCAAAGCCGCCCGGCAAGCCGAGCAGCTTCGGTCCGTGGTTGAAAGGATCCAGAAGAAAACCGCCGATCAAGCGGGCGATGATGCCGGACCCGGCCGTCGCGATATTGCTGAAACCCATAAACAACCCTGCCTCCTGTGTGGGAATGACGTCTTGGATGAAAGCCCAGTCGACAGAGAAAAAGACACCGTAGCCGATTCCGATCAGGACTCCGACCAGGGTCGCCTGTGCCGCCAGCGGTGGCACCCTCAGCATTCGCGTCAGGGGTTCCACCAGCTGCGTGGGTAGCAGCTGGTAGTGGCTGAACACGAGCATGAGCACCCCGAGAGCACCCATCAGGCCGCCGATCAGGATGAAGGGGCGCCGGCCGAAGCGGTCCGACGCGCGGGCCGCCGGCCACGACACCACGAAGGCCGCGAATATCACCAGGCCGAGCAGCGTGTAGCTGGCCCTGATGGTGTCCAGGCGGTCGTTGTGAAAGAAAACATTGTTGAAGTAGAAAAACACGAAGCTCTGGACCCCGACCAACCCCATCAGGATGAGGAGCCGCGATGCCATTAGCCACAGAAAGGCGGGGTAGCGAAGCGGCCGCGCAAATGTCGTGGTGATGGCTTCGCGGACGCTCTTGAACTGGCTGGACGTCCGGGTTGCGCGATCTGGGATGAACAGAACCGTAGCCAGCATGGTCACGACGAGCAGGGCACTGATGCTGAGGAGGGCAGCAGTCCGGCCGACGTTTGCCAGCATCCACCCTGAACCCAACGTGCCGGCTAGAAGTCCCACCACGTTCGCGACGCCGAAATAGCCAGACGCGGTCCCACGCTGAGCTTCAGGGACGACGTCGGGCATCAGGCCCTGGTACGGACCCTGGGCCGTGTTGGAGGCCGCCTGCAGAAGGAAGTAGAAGATCAGCACCATGCCGAAGGTGCCTGACAGCGCGAGGCCGATCAGAAAAACGACATCGCCCATGGTGCCGGCCGCGATGTACGGGCTCCGCCGCCCGAACCGCGTCGTCGTGCGGTCGGATAGCGCACCGGCGATTGGCTGCCAGACCACGGCCATCAAAGAACCCACGGCCTCCAGCACCCCGAGTGCCAAGCCCTCATGCTCCCTGCCCACGAGCTGGATGACCATGTCGGGCAGGATCAAGCCGCCGAGGCTCGTCCACAGGTAGCCGATGGCGACCCAATACAGGGAGAGGACGACGAAGTCGATATGGCTCAGGTTGCGTCTCACCGAGTTGACGGCTGCCACGACCCCTCGATCAGCGGCCGCGGCGCGGATCAATCTGGCTGGTAGGGCGGGAGTGACTTCTTGACCGGCCGGTCCTCGCGGTAACCCAGCGCATATTCGCCCTGGAGGATCGTGTGCACCTCGCGGGTGCCCTCATAGATGATCGGCGCCCGCGCATTGCGCAGAAAACGCTCAACCGGATACTCCGAGGAGTAGCCGTAGGCGCCGTGCACTTCGATCGCATCGTTGGCTGCATTGAATGCTGCATCAGTGGCGTACTGCTTGGCCATCGAAACATTTCGCGTGTGCCGCAGGCCCTTGTTCTTCATCCACGCCACCTTGAAGTACAGGAGCCGGCAGATCTCGTAGTCGCGTGACATCTGGGCGACCATCTGCTGGACGAGCTGGTACCGGCCGATCTCCTGGCCGAACGTCTTCCGCTCGCGGGCGTATTTCACCGAGGCGTCGAGGCTCGCGCGCACGGTGCCTGTCGCACCGGCGGCCACTGTGTACCGGCCGTTGTCAAGGCAGCTCATGGCGATCTTGAAGCCATCGCCCTCGTCGCCGATTCGGTCGGCCTCCGACACCTCTACGTCAGACATGAAGATCGACCCGACATCGCCGGCGCGGATGCCCATCCTGCCCTCGATCGACTCGGTTCGCAGCGCCTTGCCGCAAGCAACCCGGTCGAGCATGAATGCGGTAATGCCGCGGCCCCCCGCCTTGGGATCCGTCTTGGCAAAGACTAGGAGGAAATCCGCGGTGTCAGCGTCCGACACCCAGATCTTTTGTCCGTTGAGGATGTAGTTGTCGCCATTGCGGCGCGCTGTCGACTGCAGGGACGCGACGTCCGACCCGGCATTGGGCTCGGTCAGCCCGTAGCAGGCAAGCTTTTCGCCACGTGCCATGGGCGTAAGCCATCGCTGCTTCTGGTCTTCGGTGGCCCAGGTGTAAAGCCCCATTCCCACAAGGCCTACGTGCACCGACAACACGGTGCGATAGACCGTGTCCACGTACTCGAGCTCCTCGCAGACGAGGCCCAGGGACAGGTAGTCCAGGCCGTAGCCTCCATAGCGCTGCGGGAAGCAAACGCCCGGCAACCCTATCGATGCGAGCTTGGCAAAGATCTCGGGGTCGTGGTGACCGGCCCTGTCGTTGGCGGCGATTGTGGGTGCGAACTCGCGCGCGCAGAAGTCGCGCACCGTGTCGACGAGCTGCTCTTGGTCCGAGGTCAGCGCCAGGTCGAGCATGTCTACCTTTCCTAGGGTTTCTTAGTCACTTTGGGGGTCGGCGAGTGTTTCGGCGTGGCCGTCGGGCTCGGGGAAGGCAGAGGGGTCGGCGCCGGATGCAGGTCGTTCGGGCCAACGTGGCCGATGAAAGGCAGGTGCCTCCCGATGCTCAAGATGATCGGCGCGCTCCTCGAGCTGTGCAGCTGGGGCTGAAGGAAGGTGGTGTAGATCTGCTGCAGCTGGTGAATGCCCTGGACATTATTCAGGTTGGCGCCGCCGGCGCCGCCGGCGGCCGCCTTCAGCGTGGCCAGGTCTTGTTTGGAGACCATCGCCGCCGTGATCGGATTGGATTCGACCCATGTCTCGAGCGTGTTGACCTGCGCCAGCGTTAGGCTGACGCTTTTTATAGTGGGCTCGAACGCGTTGTCGAGCACCACGAGCGCCGAGATGGCGAGGTAGACGACCACCAGCGTCACGGCGACGTGGACGAAGATGCCAAGGAGGCCGTCGATACCACGGATCGACTCCAGGCGATGGAAGGCGCCGCCAATGGCGCCGCCGATCGCCCCCATGACGATGGCCAGGATGATCGCCAGGAAGATGCTGAGGACCGGGGTCAGGTGGGCGATCTTCTGCATCTCGTTCGTGTACTGGTCGTGGAAGCGGAAGATGACCAGGAGCGTGCCGAAGAAGAAAATCTCCGCCATCAGCGGTTGGATCACGCCTCGCTGGTAGCCGATGATCAGTGCGATCACCAACAGCAGCAGTACGGCGATGTCAATGATCACGACATCACCGCGAACGTGAACCGAACCGGCACCGTTACGATCCGAAGGGTCCCGTACACCGCGGCCAATTGTAGAAGCACCGCCCCCGGTCGACCCACGTTTTGGGCGGTCACGGCCCCCTTGGGTTAAACTCGCATCACTCTTGGCCCGAACGATCGCCGTAGCGATGCAAAAAGGGGGGGTGGGCAAGACCACCACCGCCGTCAACCTCGGCGCCGCCCTGGCGGAGTTGGGGCAGCGGATATTGCTCATCGATCTCGACGCCCAGGGCCACCTCACCCTCTACATGAAGCCCCCGAGCACGATCGAGAAGACCATTTACGACCTGCTCGTGGATCCCGAAACCACTGTCACCGACGTCGTGCAGGAAGCGCCGCAGATGGGCGTGCACTACATCCCTGCCGATGTCGAGCTGGCCGGCGCCGAGAACCAGATGATCAACGAGATCGGCCGCGAAAGCATCCTGCGCGACAAGCTCGAAGCGGCGCAGAAGCGATACGACTTCATCATCATCGACTGCCCGCCTTCGCTCGACCTGATCGTGATCAACGCGCTGGTCGCAGCCGACGAGGTCCTGGTTCCACTGCAGGCGGAGTTTCTCGCTCTCAGGGGCATGCAAGAGCTACTGATCACGATGGAGCGCGTCAAGCGCAGGCTCAACCCGCGGC
>PLYD01000198.1 GCA_003151665.1 Candidatus Dormiibacterota bacterium | reverse complement strand
GAGGTGCTCGCCGACCGCGTCCTCCTTTACACGTCTGACGGAGACGCCGCAGTCGCAGCCGTGCACAGCCGCGGGCTGCGGCCCGAGACCGCGCTCATCCGGCGCGGCACGCTCGAGGACGTGTTCCTCCGGCTGACCGGCAGGAGCCTGGTCGACTGATGGCCACCGTTATCCCGGCGGGCGCCGCACGGGTGGTCGAGCACAACGCGCTCGTGTTCAGGCGCCAGTGGCGGGGCTCGCTGACCGTCTCGTTCTTCACCCCGCTCTTCTTCATCGCCTCGATGGGGTTGGGGCTCGGCAGCCTGGTCAACCGCAGCTCAGGCGGGGTCGGAGGCGTGCCCTATATCGACTTTCTCGCCCCCGGCTTGCTCGCGGCGACGACCATGCAGACCGCCGCATTCGAGTGCACATACCCGATCCTCGGAAAGATCCTGTGGGATCGCATCTACGAAGCGATGCTCGCGACACCACTGAAGGTCCGCGACGTGGTGATCGGCGAGGTGGCCTGGGTCACGCTCCGCATGCTGATGGTCGCCACGATCTTCTGGATTGTGATGGCGGTGTTCGGCGTGGCCCACACGCCCGAGTCCCTGCTCGCGATTCCAGCTGCGACGCTGAGCGGCCTGGCGTTTGCCACGCCGCTGATCGCTTTCACGTCGACGCAGAAGAACGACAGCGTGATGGGAACTGTCTTCCGTCTCGTCATCACTCCTCTCTTTCTATTCGGCGGCGCGTTCTTCCCGATCAGCCGCCTTCCTTTTGTGCTGCAGGGAGTGGCGTGGGCCACGCCCCTCGCGCACGGCGTGGCCTTGAGCCGCGGACTCGTCCTGGGCACCATCGCGATGCCAGAGGCAGCACTGCACCTGGCCGTCCTCCTCGTCTACGTAGTAGCGGGAGGCGTGATCGCGCTGCCCTTGCTCCGGCGGAGGCTCATCAAGTGAGCATTCGCAACTTGCGCATGCCGACCCGATCGATCCATGTCATCGAGCGAAACCTCGTGCTGTTCCCTCATTTCTGGAAGGTGCTGGCTGCGGGATTCGTCGAACCCGTGCTCTACCTGTTGGGCGTCGGCTTTGGCATCGGATCGCTGATTCGAACGATTTCGCTGGGCGACGGCCACACCGTGAGCTACGCGGTGTTCGTGGCGCCGGCCCTCATGGCGTCGTCGGCGATGAACGGCGCGATCTACGAGACGACCATGAACATGTTTTACAAGCTGCGCCACGTGAAGCTCTACGACGGCATGGTCGCGACCCCGGTGGGGGTCGAGGACGTGGCGGCTGGAGAGGTGCTGTGGGCGGTCGCGCGCGGCAGCGTCTACTCAGTCGGATTTCTTGTCGTCATGCTCGCTCTGCACCTGATCACCTCGCCGTGGGCAATCCTCGCCATCCCTGCGGCGATACTGGTGGGCATCGCGTTCGCGTCCCTCGGCGCCGCGGTGACGACGTTCATCCGCCAGTGGCAGGACCTCGACATCATCCAGCTCGCGCTGCAGCCGATGTTCCTTTTTTCGGCAACGTTCTTTCCGATCACCGTTTACCCGCCGGTGCTGCGTTTCCTGGTCGAGCTGACGCCTCTGTACCACGGCATCGATCTCATCCGAGGCCTGACCACCGGCGCCATCGGCCCTGGGTTGCTCGTGGACGTCGCCTACCTGGCGGCTCTGGGGGCGTTGGGCGTGACGGTCGCGGCGATGCGGCTGCGAACTCAGCTGATCAAGTAGCCGTTGCGCGTTGCGCGCGCACGAACATCGTTATCGAGCAGCCCGGATCTCCAAATCTCTCGGCCGGCCCTCCTGCCGCATGGCTTCAGGGCCCTAGGAGATACCCCATCCGCCGAGGCATTCGTGCGATGGCGGACATCACGGGGTTCGGCCGCACGCCTCTCTCCTCGGCGGTGTCCTTGGCAATGATCGCGCGGCGAATCACGGCAGCCCCGATCGAGCGAAATGGCTGCGGAGGAAACATGCGCGGCTTCGGATTTACCATCGGCAGTCGCGTCGCATCGGTGTCGTCTCCTCTCACGAGGTCGGCGATCACCTTGCCGGCAAGGTGGCTCGGCGCGACACCGTTGCCCGTGTAGCCCAGCGCGTAGTAGATGTTGCCGGGCGCCAGGCTGCCGAACGTGGGGAGGTGGGTAGGCGAGACGTCGATGGGCCCGCCCCAGGCGTCCTCGAGGGGCACCTCCGCAAAGCTCGGAAAAAGACGCCGAAAGCCCTCTGCGGCTTCGGCTACGGCGCGCTGGTCGTGGGTGAAGGAGTCGTCGATCCGGCTGGAGGCGCGGCCGCCGCCGCCCCCGAACGCGATGCGTCCGTCACGCGTCGTCCTGAAATAGCGAACCGAGGTGCGGAAATCCGTGACGAGCTCGCCGCCCGTCCAGTTGATGGCGGCCAGCTTCTCGGGGGCCGGAGCCGTCAGCACGATGTAGCTGCTCCAGGCGACAAGCCGGCGCCGCAACTGGGGCCAGCCGACCGCCCACGCGTTGACCGCGAGCACTGCCTTTGGCGCGCGCACGCTGCCGCCAGGCGTGACGGCGAGGGCCGGCGGGCCCGGGTCGAGTCGGGTGACCTCGGTGCCTTCGTGGATGGTGACTCCCCGTTCCAGGAGGACTCGGCGCATACCGCGGGCGAGAAGAGCGGGCTGCACCTGCGCGCCGTCCCGCATGAATGCGCCGGATCGAAAAGCGGGGGAGGCGCACCGGGCCTTCAAGTCTTCGGCGGTCAGCGCCCGCAGCTCGTCCGCCGCTCCGACCTCGCGCGCCAGGTGGACGATCTCGGCGCAGACGGCGTCGTGCTGCGGCGCGGTGGCGGCGTAGATGTATCCGGCGTGCTTGTACCAGGCATCGACCCCGTGTGTGCTGCAGAACTCGCCGATCGAATTGATGCTGTCCCCGATAGCGCGGCATGCCCGCACCGCCGGCTCCTGGCCGTACAGAGCGATCAAGCCGTCCAGCTCATCCCACCAACCGCTCGCGAAGCCGCCGTTTCGGCCGCTCGGCCCGCCGCCGCAGATGTCCTGCTCCAACACGACCACCTTCAGGTCGGGCTTGGCGAGCGTCAGGTGGTAGGCAGTCCAAAGACCCGTGAATCCGCCGCCGATGACCACGACATCGGCGTTGATATCGCCCTTCAACGGCCTCGGTTCTGCGTCCTTTTCGGCCGCCAACGCCTCACGCAGCCACCAGCTGCGCTGGGCGCCGGGGGTGAGAGCTTTGCCGGCCAGGTTCAGCGCTGTAACGGTCGAGCTCACCCAACAATCCTGAGGCTTCGGCGCTTGCAACCTCCAAACCGGGGGGCGTCGAACCTGAGCCGTCCTGAACGGGTTAGGATGCCAGGGTGATGGCAAATAAGACGGCAACGTCGGTCGAGGTAAACGCTGAAAAGGTCCAGACCATGATTGCGAAAGAAGAGGACAGGTTCCGGGCCGCGCGGCGGAAGTCTGACGAGCTTTGGCGAAAAGCGCGTGCTTCCAGCCCCCGCGGGGTGCCCTCTTCGTTCCAGGACGCCTCGCCGCAGCCGATCTTCATCGAGAACGGGCGCGGCAGCCGCATCTGGGACGTCGACGGCAACGAGTACGTCGACTTCCACAACGGCTTCGGCGTCATGGTGGTCGGCCACGCCCACCCGCTGATCGTGGATGCGGTCTCCAAGCGCATCGCCAGGGGCTCGCACTTCGCCCAGCCGGTGGCCGACGACGCCATCGTCGCCGAGGAGCTCGCCAGGCGCTTTGGCCTGCCGCAGTGGCGGTTCACCAACAGCGGGACCGAGTCCACGCTCGACGCGGTTCGCATCGCCCGCGGGTTCACCGGCCGCGAGCGGCTGGTCAAGATCGAAGCTTCGTACCACGGCCATCACGATGCGCTGATGGTCTCCGTCGAGCCGCCCCCGGACCAGATGGGCCCGGTCGAATCGCCGGCGTCCTATCCGCAGAGCGAAGGCATCCCGAAGGCGGTCGTCGCCCTCACCACCGTCGTCCCCTTCAACGACCTTCCGGCGCTCGAGCGCGCCTTCAAGAGCCACCCCGACGACATCGCGGCGGTGATCGTCGAGCCCGCGATGATGAATGTCGGCATCGTTCTGCCGGACGCCGGCTACCTGGCCGGAATCAAGGAGATTGCCCACCGCAACGGCGCACTCCTGATCTTCGACGAGGTCAAGACCGGCGTGACCATCGCCCCCGGCGGTGCGACCGAGCGTTTCGGCGTGCAGCCTGATGTGATTGCGCTCGCCAAGGCGATCGGCGGCGGTCTCCCTTGTGGGGCCGTCGGCGGCCGCCAGGACGTGATGGCCGTGATCGAGGACAAACGCGTAGCCCAGATGGGCACTTTCAACGGCAACCCGCTCACCCTTGCGGCCGCCAAGGTGACGCTTCAGGACATCCTGACTCCGAAAGCCTATGCGCACTTCGACGCGCTCGCCGAGGTGCTGCAGGGAGGGCTGGACGGAGTGATCAGGGACAACGCGTTGCCGTTCCACGTCACGACCCTGACCGCCCGAGGCAGCATCACCTACAAGGCTGAGCGGGTGCGCAACTATCGCGACTACCTGGGTGTCGACAAGCCGACCGCCTACCTGTCATGGCTGTATCAGTGCAACCGCGGCGTGCTCATGGCTCCGGGAGCGGAAGAGAACTGGACGCTATCGGTGCAGCACTCGCAGGAGGACGTGCAGCGCTACGTCGACAACTTTGCGGAGCTGGCGCACGACCTGAGGGCGTAGAGAATTCGAGAGGCGGCCTGCCCGGGAACGACCAAGTGGGCACTAATCTTCGACTCCTTGAACCCAAGCCGCCGGGAGGCAGCCATCGCTGCGCGAATGGCTGACAGGCAGCTGGTGAGATGTGAAATTGCTGGGAACTCGGGGATAATGCCCTGATGAGCATTGAAAACATCCTGCTGATCATCGCGTTCATCGCGTTCGTACTCGCCGCGATCGGATTCGGCTTTAAGAAGGTCGATCTCATCGCCATCGGCCTGGCGGCCTGGGTGCTTTCTTTCTTCATCGGCGACCTTGGGCACTTCAGCCTGCCCATCATTTTCGAGATCCTCGCTTTCATCGCCTTCGTGCTCGCGGCGATCGGCTGGAAGTACAAGAAGATCGGTCTGATCGGCGTGGGACTTGCGCTATGGGTGGGTGCGAGCCTGATTGGTCTGGTCGTCAAGTAAAGCGACGCCAATCAGCCGGCGCGTGGCTGCAGGCTGTTAGCTAGGAGCGGGACTTAAACGCCGCCTGATCTAGTTCGTCAGCGCGCTGTAGTCGTTCGGGCGATGCCGCTGCCGCCGGTCAGTCGCGCTGCGATGACCACCGGGATGATCGTGACCAGGATCACGAACGAGACGACGACGTTCACCTCCGGCAGCCGCTGCCCCAGGCGAATGGCGCCGAAGATCCAGATCGGCAGTGTGTTCTGTGCTCCGGCGGTGAAGGTGGTGACGATCACCTCGTCGAAGGACAGCGCGAACGCGAGCATGGCGCCGGAGACGATAGCCGTGCCGATCAGCGGCAGGGTGACATCCCTGAAGGTCTGAAACGCGTTCGCGCCGAGGTCCATCGCCGCTTCGATCAAGGAGCCCTGCGTGCGCCGAAGTCGAGCGAGCACATTGTTGTAGACGATCACGATGCAGAAGGTTGTGTGGCCGACCACGATCGTCCAGATCGAAAGGCTGATCCCCGTGAAATGGAAAAAAGAGTTGAGAGCCAGGCCCGTCACGATGCCCGGCAGCGCGAGAGGCAGCACGAACAGGAGGCTCACCACGTCTCGGCCGAAAAATGTCATGCGGTGGATGGCAAATGCGGCACATGAGCCAAGGACCAGAGCCAGAGCAGTGGCAGTCAGGCCAGCCCTCAGCGAAAGCGCGAACGCGGTCTGCACCTCAGGATCGTTCCACGTCGTCGTAAACCATTTGGTGGTCAGACCCGGGAGCGGCCAGCTCTCGATATTCGAGCTGTTGAAAGCATAAAGGGGAATCAGGGCGAGGGGGAGGAACAAGAACAGCAGGATCAGGACGACCCACAGTCGCAGGGCGAATCGCGCCCAGAAGCTTTCCATCTAGCCTCTCGCCCCGATCACTTTCTTACAGTGCCTCGAACGCGCCAAGACGTTTTGCTCCGAGCAAGTACAGCGTCATGATCGCGACCGGAATCATCGTCAGCGCGGCCGCGAAAGGCACGTTGTTGGCGATGCCCACGTTGCTATAAACGACGTTCCCGATGAATGTCGAGCCGGTACCCAATCCAAGCGAGCGCCAGCCCGATGACTCACCGCCGACGAGAATCGGCGTGATGTAATCACCGAGCGTCAGCGAGAAGGTGAAGATGGAGCCGGCGACGACTCCGGGTAGCGCCAGCGGCAGCACGATATCGCGAACCGCCCGCCAGCGCCGAGCTCCAAGGTCGGCGGCGGCTTCCATCAAGGACTCCGGCAAGCGCTCCATCGCCGCGTAGGTCGGAATGATCATGAATGGAAGCCATATATAGGAAAAGACGATCCACATCGCGACATTCGTGTAGCCGATATCGGCCGGCGGGAGGTTAAGCGACTGCAGGCTCCAGTTGAGCACCCCGCTGTGATTGAGGATCAGGATCCACGAGTAGATACGTGCGATGTAGCTCGCCCATAGCGGCAGAAGCACGGCGGCGAACAGCAGCGTCTGGATGCGGCGCGAGGCGACACGTGCCATGTAGTACGCGAATGGGAACGCGATGACGGCGTCGGTAATGGTGACGACGGCGGCCAGAGCGACAGTGCGGCCGATGATGATGCGATAGGTCGGATCGGAGGCGATGGCTCGGAAGTTGTCGAGGCGCCACACCTGCTCGATTTGCGTGGTGAAGAAGTTGATCTGCCAGAACGCCGTGACCAAGAGCAGGGCGAGCGCCGCCATGTAGATCAGCACGAACCAGCCCAGCGGCGGCGCCAACAATAGTGCTGAGCTCAGCCATCGCCGGCGCCACAACCATGACTGAAGGGAAGCGGCCCCGCCTTTCTTGCGGGGCCGCCCAGCAGCTTCGACGGCCACTTTCAGCTAGGAAGCTGTGTCAATCAGCCGGCAGTGACCGTGGTCCAGGCCGACTGCCATTGCGAGTAATCGATGCAGTTCTTGCTCCCGTCGTCGCAGGTCGCGATGGGAGTCTTCCAGAACTTGATGCTGTTGAAGTACGAGCCAAGCGCGTCTGCGTGGTATTGCGCGCACGATTGCGGTTGAAGTTTCTCCATCGTTGCGCAGGCCAGTTTGTTGACCGGCGTCTCTCCGAAGAACAGAGCCTGCTCCGCTTGCACCTGAGGAGTGCTAACCCACTTCGTCCACAGGTACGCGCAGTTGGGGTGAGGCGCCTTGGTGGCGAGCATCCAGGTGTCGCCCCATCCGGTCGCACCCTCGGTGGGGATGGTGTCCGCGACGGCCACCCNNGGTCAACTCGTACGGGTCCGTAATGCCGAGGCTCTTCTTGGTCCTCATCAGATAGAGGGCGGCGTCGGCGATCTGGATCGGGTTATCCGGCACGGTGACCAATCCACTGTTAGCCGGGTCGTAGAGAACGCCCCAGCTGGTCGGCGCAATCGGGAACTTCTTGGTGCTGTACAGGAGCACATTCGGTCCCCACTGGAGGGAGATCCCGTAGTGGATGCCATTGATGGTGTTGTAAGCCGGCGCTTTGAAGTAATCCTGGAAGTTGACGAAGTCCGGGATCAGGTTCGGGTTCATCGGACGGACGTTCCCGCCATAGATCAGGCGCAGATCGGCGTCACCAGATGCGGAAACCATGTCGTACTGTCCGCCGCCGCCGTTCGCCATGAGAGTGACCATCTCGGCCGAGGAGCCGGCGTAATGCGCGTTGACCTTGCAGCCCGTCGCAGCCGTGAACGGCTTCACCCAGGAGGTGTCGGTGTAGCCCTCCCATGCGATCAGGTTGAGCTGGCCCTCGCCGGGTCCGATCGTTGTCAGCGGCGTCATGTTTGCAGTGGGCGGCGGGGCTGCGGTGGAGCCTGTTGGCGTCGTCGAGCCGCAGGCGGTCAACGCGATGACCGCGGCCGCGGCGGCCGTGCTGAGTCGGAACCAATCGCCCGACCCGACTGTTGTTTTCATCTCTTCCTTACCTCTCCTCGGTATCGTGTCCGCTCAAGGCCGACTCACCCAGGGCGCGCTGGTGGTCGAGGACGTACGTGTGGCCGGGCACCCACGCGAGCCGGACCCGCCGACCCTCGTACCGCAGCGCCTGGCCAGGCGCGTCCATATTCTGGCGTACTGCGACAAGCTGCTCACCCCGGTCGAGCCGGACGATGTACCGGGTGGACATGCCGACGTAGACGACCTGCTCCACGATCCCGGACTCGACCGTCATTCCACTGCGCGGCTCCTGGCCCTCTTCGAGCATGTGCAGCTTCTCGGGTCGCACGACGAACCGGATCCCATTCCGCTCCAGCACGTTCGAGATGCCGATGAAACCTGCCACGAACTCGGTTGCAGGCCGCTCGTACACCTCGACCGGAGGACCGATCTGCTCGATCTTGCCGTCCGCCATCACCGCCATCCGGTCGCTCATCGTGAGGGCCTCCTCCTGGTCATGCGTCACGTAAACGAACGTAATCCCGACCTTCTTCTGGATTCTCTTGAGCTCGAGCTGCATTTCCTGGCGCAGCTTCAGGTCGAGCGCCCCGAGCGGTTCGTCCAGCAAGAGAACCTCTGGCTCGTTGACCACCGCTCGAGCGAGCGCGACTCTCTGCCGCTGGCCACCCGACAGTTGGTTTGGCTTCCGCTTGTCGAGGCCGGCCAGCCTCACCATGCTCAACGCCCTTTGCACGCGCTCTTGCCTCTCGGCCTTCGGGATGCCCTTGACCCGCAGGCCGTATCCGATGTTGTCGGCGACGGTCATGTGGGGGAAGAGGGCGTAATCCTGAAACACAGTGTTCGTCTGCCGCAGATGCGGCGGCATCGAGGTCACATCGCGCCCCGCCAGCTCGATCGTGCCGGCATCTGGCCTTTCGAAGCCCGCGATGAGCCTGAGCAATGTCGTCTTGCCCGAGCCCGACGGCCCGAGCAGGGTGAAGAACTCACCTTCCTGGACCGTCAGGTCGACGCCTGCCACCGCAAGCACGTGGCCGTAGCTCTTGCGCACGCCCTCCAATCGCAAAGCGGGCGGACGCAAGGCGCTCTTCGCGGAAGCCCCGTGCCTGGCTTCGCGCGAGTGGATCGCCACTAGGGCAGCTTTCTGATCAGTCGAGGGATGCCATCACGTGCTTGATCTGGGTGTAGTCCTCCAGCGAGTACATCGACATGTCCTTGCCGTAACCGCTGCCCTTGTATCCGCCGTGGGGCATCTCGTTGACGACGGGGATGTGGGTGTTGATCCAGACCGCACCGAACTTCAGCCGGCGCGCCATCCGGAGCGCCCTGCCCACGTCGCGCGTCCATACCGATGACGCGAGGCCGTAGTCGACGCCGTTGGCCCACGCAAGCGCTTGCTCCTCGTCGCTGAAACGTTGCACTGTGACTACAGGGCCGAACACCTCGCGCTTGACGATCTCGGCATCCGGACCTGAAGGCACCACGACCGTGGGCGAGTACCACGAGCCGGCCTTCTTGATCCGGCCGCCGCCCGTGAGGATCTTCGCTCCATCCTTGCGCGCGCGATCGACGAACCCGGTTACGCGCTCGGCCTGTTCCTCGGAAACCAGTGG
>PLYD01000259.1 GCA_003151665.1 Candidatus Dormiibacterota bacterium | reverse complement strand
GTCAAGCGCAGGCTCAACCCGCGGCTCGAGCTCACCGGCATCCTCCCGACTCTCTACAAGCAGCGCGCTCTCCATTCGCAGGAGGTGCTCGCGGCGGTCAGAGAAAAGTACGGCGACAAGGTGTACGACTTCGGCATCACCGACTCGATACGTTTTGCCGAGACTCCACTCGCCGGCCAATCGATACTGCAGTACGCCAAAGACTCAGACGGGGCGAGGTCGTACCGTGCGCTCGCCGCCAAAGTGTTGGA
This sequence comes from Candidatus Dormiibacterota bacterium, assembly GCA_003151665.1. Next base: position 7,087 of record PLYD01000259.1, on the reverse strand, counting down.
GAATCACAGGTTGTGACCACCTTCAAGCGCGTATCCCTCGCAGGCTCTGAAGAGCTGTTCCGGCCAACTCGTCCGCAGGTCGTCAGCGACACCGACGACGTGATCAGGGAGGCCGTCGATCGTCCCGCGAAGGTGAAGGAGGTCGTCTACCGGACTCTCCAGTTCACCGAGGAGGAGATCGCCCTCCTGGTCGAGGCGATACAGACTGCGAAATACCCAGACCGGGCGCGAGCCAAGCCGGCGCTCGACAAGTTCGACTACCTGGACGCGTTGCGAATCAAGGTCCAGGGCGAGAGCGGCGCTCAATAGAGCGCCTTATAAGAGAAGACCCAAATAGTCTTCTCTCATCGCCGGGCGCTCCGCGCGCGGCTGCTCTTAATCCGGCTGAGGATGAGATAAATTTCAACTTGTTTCTCCACGCGACGCTGTTGCGTGCGTAGAACAAAGTCATGGCCGGGGGGACCCCGGCCAACCCTGCGACGCTAGCCAGCCCTCCCCTAGCGCTTCCGGGCGCGGCGCCTGATGTACCCGTAGGTCCAGAACACGCAAATCAGCAGCAACACGCTCCCAAAGGCGACTACTGCGAAGCGCTGATCCACGACACCAATACTGATCGCTCCGCTTGTCGTAGATTTCTCCTCGTGAAGCTCGGCATCGTCAAGGTGAAGCTCGACCGTGAGGTCAACGCCTACGTGGTGGCCGACTCGACCACCAAAGAGGCGATAGTCATCGATCCTGGGCTGCCGGTTGACAAGCTCGTCGACCAGGTCAAGGGGTTCAAGGTCCGCTTCATCGTCGCCACCCACTGCCATCCCGGCCACGTCGCCGGCAAAGATGACTTGAAGGAGCTCACCGGCGGCTTGACCGCCATTCACTCCGCCGACGCCAAGCAGTTCCTGCGGTCGGCCGACAAGTACCTCTTCGACGGTGATGAGCTCGAGTTCGGCGAGTTCAAGCTTTCGGTCATGCACACTCCCGGCCATACGCCGGGCAGCGTTTGCTACGTCGTCGCCAACCACGCTTTCGTGGGCGACACGATCCTCGCCGGTGGCATCGGCAGGCAGACGCCTGAGACCGACCTTCGCCGCCAGATGATGAGCATCGGCACGAAGCTATTGCGGCTGCCGCCGGCGACCGCGCTCTACCCGGGACACGGGCCGGCCACCAGCCTGGAACGCGAGCTGGCGCAAAACCCGATCTTCCGAGGAGCAGGCGCGCGGGCTTAGCGGGCGTCGCTCACGATGGCTTCACCATCCGACCTATCGGTCCGCCAACTGCTCGTCCTTTCTTAACGACGAGCCGGCCGCGCACGTAAACCTCGACGATCGAGAAGCTCGACTCCAGGCCCTCCATGACTCCGTGCTTTTGCCTTGATCGCATCATCGCCGGCCGGAAAACGGTGCCGCGCCTGGGATCCACGATCGCCAGATCGGCGTCGAACCCCGGAGAGATCCGGCCCTTGCTCTCCTGCAGGCCGATGAGCCCCGCCGGCGCCTCGGCCACCCACTTCAGGGCTTTCCACACATCTCCCAATCGCTTGGCCAGCTCGAGACTGCTGAGGTAGAGCGTCTGGACCCCTGGGCTGCCGGCCGCGGCATCTTCCAGCGGCCTTGCCTTCTCGGCGTCGGAGTGTGGAGCGTGGTCTGTCGCGACGATCCCGATCACTCCCTGGTCGACGGCTTCGATGAGGGCCTGCCGATCCAATGCCGTGCGCACCGGCGGATACACCTTCATCGACGTTCCCAGCTGGGCGAAGTCAGCGTCCGACCGCCACAGGTATTGGGGGCACGTCTCGAGGCTCAACCTCGACCCGTCTTGCATCGCCACCTCCGCAGCCCTCAAGCCGAGCGCGCTCGACAGGTGCGCGATGTGCAGGCGGGCGCCGAACGAGTGGGTGATCGCGGCCGCCGCGGCAATGGCGACGGCTTCCGCCTCCGGCGGGCGGGATGCCAGCACGTCGGCGTATGAGTCCAGCGGTCGCCTGAATGCGGCCAGGATGCCGGGGTCTTCGGCGTGGATCACCAGTGGAAGGCCCAGCGCTGCGACCGCCGGCGCGAGACGGAGAAGGGTGCCGTAATCCGGCGGCGACTCCAGATCGGGGTCGTCAGAGTCAGGCGCGTACATGACCTGTCTGCGGCTGAGGCTGAAGGCATAACCGAGATAAGCCTTGAACCCGATAGCGCCGGCCTGCGCCAGGCTTTCGAGCTGATCCGCAGTTGAGCTGGAGCGGATGAGTCCCCACAAGCCGAAGTCCACACGGGCCTTGCTGTGCGCGAGGGCGGCTTTGGATTCCAGCACGCCGCCAGAGTCGACACCAGGAATCGTGTTGGGCATGTCGACCACGGTGGTGACGCCGCCGGCGGCCGCCGCCAGCGTGAGGGTGCCGAAGTCTTCCTTCACTGGAAAGCCTGGATCGCGTCCGTGGACGTGAACGTCGATCGCGCCCGGCAGCACGTACATCCCGATCGCCTCCACTACCCTTGAGCCAGCAGGATGCCTGGTGCTGTGCTCCTCCAGCGCAGTGATCACGCCGTCGGAAACGTGAACGTCAACCTGACGCGGACCATCGGCGGTGCCGACCGTCCCCCCGGCGATGACGAGCTCAATCAAGCTCGAGATCAGCAATACGGAAGAGCGGGGAGTACGGGATGCCTGCGTTTCGGATGTTCTCCTCGCCCCCTTCGCCACGGTCGAGCACGACCACGAGGTGGATCACCTCCACCCCCGCATCACGCAAGACCTGCGCGGAGCGCAGCGAGTCGCCACCGGTGGTGACGACGTCTTCGATCACGGTGACCCGGTCGCCGGGCGCAAACCGTCCTTCGATTTGCTTTGAGGTTCCGTATCCCTTCGCCTCCTTGCGGACCAGCACCAGTGGCAGGCCCGACTCCATCGACACGGCGCCGCCCAAGAGCACCGCTCCCAACTCCGGCGCGGCCAGGCGCTGCGTTTCCGCAGGGATCAGACGCGCCAGGTGCTTACCAAGGCGGCGCAGAAGGGCCGGTTCGGTCTCGAACAGGAACTTGTCGAAGTAGCGGTTGGACCGCTTGCCGGAACGCAGAACGAAATCGCCCTTCAGATAGGAGGCTTTGACGAGCTCGCGTCCCAGCTCGCGCATCTCGGATGCTCGGGTCTCCACGCCACGTAATCTAGCCGATGGATGTCCTCACCCTTGACGGTCGGCCTGCTCAGGGTCGTCCTCCATCTGCCTGACAGCGGTTCGCTGAAATCCAAACGCCAGGTCGTGAGCGGTCTCCTCAAGCGCTTGCAGCAGGAGCATCACGTCGCGGCCGCGGAGGTCGGCGAGCTGGATCGCTGGCAGCTGGCCGAGCTGGCGGTCGCCACTGTGAGCGCGAGTGGCAGGCATGCGGATGAGGTGCTGGCATCAGTGTTGTCCTTCGTGGAGTCGCACAGCGACGGCGCGCGTATCACCGACGTTTCCACCGAGCTGATACGGGTGTGAAGACGGCGGACTCGCTCGTCGAAGAGTTCGAGGCGACGCTGCCTTTCAAGCTCGACGAGTTCCAGCGCGAGGCGATAGACAAGCTCGACCGCGGCCCGGGCGGCGTTCTGGTCAGCGCACCCACCTCGAGCGGCAAGACCGTGGTCGCCGAGTACGCAATCTTCAGGGCATTGCGCGCCGGCTCGAAGGTGATTTACACGACACCGCTCAAGGCGCTGAGCAACCAGAAGTACCACGACTTCGTCAGGGAGTACGGCGAGGCGACCGTCGGGCTTGTCACCGGCGAGAACTCGATCAACCCCGACGCACCCGTGGTCGTGATGACGACCGAGATTCTGCGCAACCTGATCTATGAAGACCTGAGGAGGCTCGACATGGTCTCGCACGTGGTCCTCGACGAGGTCCACTACATCGACGATTTCCCACGCGGGTCGGTCTGGGAGGAGATCGTCATCCAGGCGCCAACGACCATCAAGCTCGTTGGCCTGTCGGCGACGATTGGGAACTTTCGCGAGATCGCCGAGTGGATGGCCGAGAACCGCGGCGGCATGGAGACGGTGTTCCACAACGTGCGACCCGTCGAGCTCAAGCTCTGGCTCGCCATCAACAACCGGCTTTTGCCCCTCTTCAAAGGTGATGGCGCCATCGACCAGCGCACATGGAGCAAAGCGGCAGAGGAAGAGGAGGCTTCGTACCGCGTCGGGCGCTACAGCAGGCTGCCCTCGAACGACCTGCTGCATGTGATCGAAGAGCTGAAGCGAGGCGACATGCTGCCCGCGATCTATTTCATCTTCTCGCGGCGTGGCTGTCGCGAAGCGCTCCAGCGATGCTCGTATCACGACATCGACCTGACCACCGCGGCCGAGAAGGAGGCGATCGACCAGGTTGCTGCCGAACGTCTTGCGGGACTGACCGACCACGACGAGGAGGCGCTGTTTCGCCGGATGGTCGACGCCCGCCTCTTGCGCCGAGGGCTGGCCGAGCACCACGCAGGTCTCCTTCCGTACCACAAGGAAATGGTCGAGGAGCTCTTTCAGCGCGGCCTCATCAAGGTGGTCTTTGCGACCGAAACCCTATCTCTTGGAATCAACATGCCTGCGCGCGGGGTGGTCGTGTCCTCGTTCAGCAAGTTCGACGGCACCAACTTTTCGAATCTCACCACGGGTGAGCTCACCCAGCTCATGGGGCGCGCCGGCCGCCGCGGCATCGACGTCATCGGGCACGGCGTGATCCTCAAGGAATCGGACGTGGAGATCGGCACCATCTACGAGGTCGCGATGGGCGCGACGCTGGTGGTCGAGTCCAAGTTCCTGCCCAGCTACAACATGGCGCTCAACCTGCTGCGCATCTACACGCCTGAGCAGGCGGACGCTCTGATGGAGCGATCGTTCGGCCAGTTCCAAAAGCGTCTTGCGGAGGAGAGGACCAAGGAGCGGCTCATCAACGTGCGAGAAAGGCTCGCGGACATCCGCAAGATGTGGAACGACAGCGAGATCTCGATCGATGACGTCGCCCAGTACTTCAAGCTCGAAGACCGGCGAAGGGCGATCAGGATCGAGCTCAGGCGCCTGCGTCGCGAGGCGGGCGCCGAACGGCATGTGAGGCGCGGGAACCACTCGCGCACGCTGGGGTCCGCTGGACGTCTTTTGCAGAAGCTCGAGATCGAGGCCAAAGGCCTGCTCGAGCGGCAACGCAAGCTGAAGCTGGTGCACTCGCCCAGGTTTGGTGAGTACTTGACCAAGTACGCCGAGATCCGCACGCTGCAAAAGGAGCTCGACGGCGGCGAGCGCGAGCTCCAGGGTCAGATGGACGAGTACGCGCGCAAGCTGCGCCGGCTGTGCCGGATCCTGACCGAGACCGGGTTCCTCGCCCACGACCGGCCCACCGAAAAGGGCCTGTTCGCGTCACGCATCTACGGCGAGAACACGATCCTCGTCGCGGAGGCGGTGTGGTTAGGGTGGCTGGAGGGACTCGCGCCCGAGGAGCTGTGCGCCGTTCTGATCATGCTGGCGGTCGAGGATCGCGAGCGTGGCGGCCGAGATCGTCAGCAGCGAGGACCACGGCGGTATCCGACTCCCGCGATTGCGCAGACGGCGAGGCTGGTGCGGTCTTTGTACTTCCGCTTCGCCGACATGGAGAGCGACCTCGACGAGCCCAACCTTCGCCAGCCATCGCATGACTACATCGACTTCGCGTACAGGTGGGCAACCGGCGAGCAGCTGGACAAGATTCCGCTGCCGCCCAACGTCGACATCGGCGATGCGATCAAGGCGATGAAGAGCCTCTACTCGCTCTTGCGCCAGCTCGAGTGGGCAGTGCGCCAAGCGAAATCGCCGCTCTTCGAAACGGTCGCCCGCGCGGTGGCGCAGATGGAGCGGGACGTCATCAAGCGAACCTAACGGTAACCCTGCCGCGCTCGTCATTTGCTGGGTACTTAGACTGATCCGAGATGCCCTCTAAGAAACGCAGGATTCTCGTTACTGGGGTTGCTCGATGGTGGGGTGCGCTCGTCGTACAGCGCCTCGTCGAGGACCCCGACGTTGCCGAGGTCATCGGCATCGACATCCGCGAGCCTCGCTATGACCTGGGCCGCGCCGACTACCTCAAGCTCGACATCCGCCATTCGCTGATCGGCAAGCTGGTTCGTTCGGTTGGTATTGACACCGTCGTGCACGCGCTGACCCGCGTCGATTCGTTCGACATGGATCCGCGGCGGGCGCATGAGGTGAATGTGATCGGCACGCTCAACCTGCTGGCAGGTTGCGCGGGGGCGGGTAGTCCGGTGACCCGCTTCATCCTCAAGTCCTCTAGCCACGTCTATGGATCGCGCCCCGACTTGCCGACGGGGATCCGCGAGGACCATCGACTCGACAGCAACTCGCGCCATCAGTTCGTGCGCGACATCGTCGAGGTCGAGTCTTACGTGAACGACTTCGCGGCGCGCAACGCCGCCATCGACATCCTGGTGCTTCGTTTTGGCAACAGCCTCAACCCGGATGAGCCGCAGCCCCTTGCCAGGTACCTCGACCTCGAGGTGGTGCCGACGATTGCGGGCTACGACCCGACCTTCCAGCTCACCCATCGCGATGACTGCGTCGAAGCCATGCGCCTGGCCGTCAAGCGCGGCCCTGCCGGTGCGTACAACATCGCCGCGTCTGGCGCGGAGCCGTTGTCCAAGCTGCTCGACGATGCCGGGAAGCTGCATGCGCCGCTGATCCCGCCTTTTGGCGTCGACCTGGCGGCCTTCGCGCTCAGGAAGGCGGGCATCGCGTCCCTCTCACCCCAGCTGATCGACCTGCTGCGCTGGGGACGGGTGCTCTCGACTGCGAAGGCCTCGCGTCTTCTTGGCTTTCGCGCCGCGCGAGACACCAAGGCCGCGTTCGAGGAGTACATCTCGCAGCGACGGGTACTGCGCTTCACCCCAGACAACCAGGGCTACCAGTACGAGAAGGAGCTGGAAGACTTCATTCACTCAAGAGCGCCAGGCTCAGAGAACGGCGAATCGGACGAAGAGTTGGTCGAGGAGGCTAAGGTTCCCCGCCGCCCCCATCAATCACGAGCACCTCGCCGTTGATGTAGCTCGCGGCGTCCGAGGCCAAGAACGCAACGGCTCCCGCAATCTCG
>PLYD01000015.1 GCA_003151665.1 Candidatus Dormiibacterota bacterium | reverse complement strand
TCGGCATCGAGCGCATCGCGTACAGGCCCCTGCGAAACGCGCCTCGCCTGGCCCCTCTCATCACCGCGATCGGAATGTCCTTCGTGCTCGAAGGGGTCATGTTCCTGTGGCAGGGTCCCGCCACGGTCCATGTGCCGGACCTGCTACCACACGGACCTGGTTTCCAGACCACCATCGACGGCGTCTTCATCGGCTTCAAGGATGTTTTCGTTGTCGTCACTGCAGCGATCCTGGTGACACTGCTGGCCATCTTCATCAATCGGACAAGGCTCGGCAAGGCGATGCGCGCCACTGCCCAAGACCGCGACGCGGCGCAGCTGATGGGGATTGACATCAATCGCACCATCGCGGCCACCTTCTTCATTGGTGCGCTTCTGGCGGGCGCCGGCGGCATGATCTGGGGCCTGTACTACAACAACATCTTTTATAACCTGGGATTCCGGACAGGGCTCGTGGCATTCACGGCCGCAGTTTTCGGCGGCATCGGCAACATCCCGGGCGCAGCCATAGGTGGAGTGCTCATCGGGCTGATAGCTGCTTACAGCGACTCGTACATCGGCTCCAAATGGACCGAGGTCGTCATTTTCGGAATCCTGATCGGAGTCCTGGTGTTCCGACCTACCGGCTTGCTCGGAATGAGGGTGCCGGAGAAATGAGCGAGCCTGTGGCGCGTAAGCCTCGTTTTCCGATGGCGCTCCTGCAGAGGCGGCGCATACGCGATCGCGATGCGGTGATCTATGGCGTCCTGCTGCTCCTGGCTCTCGCATTCCCGTCGGCTGTGCTCTATGCGACAGGCAGCAGCGCCCTCATCTCGCAGGCCGCAGACGCCGGAACGTATGTGTTGCTGGCCATCGGCCTCAACGTCGTGGTCGGGTTTGCCGGCCTTCTGGACCTTGGATACGCGGCCTTCTTCGCGATCGGCGCGTATACATTCGCGCTCTTTTCGTCGACTCAACTCGGCTCCTCTCCGCTCCACCAGAGCTTCCACCTGCCGTTCTGGCTGATGATCTTCGTGGGCTTGGTCGTGGCCGCGTCTGCCGGCGCGATTCTCGGCTTTCCCACGCTGCGGCTGCGCGGCGACTACCTCGCAATCGTGACCCTTGGCTTTGGCGAGATCGTGCCGCAGCTGTCCTACAACCTCCCGCAATGGACCGGTGGTATCAACGCAATCGGAACCATTGACAGGCCGAGCCTCCCTGCCTGGATCACCGGTCCGTGGGCAGGTGCAAACAACATTGCCATCATCCAGCCTGACACCTGCCGGCAGCTGACCAACTCCACGAAGTTCGCGCCATGCTTCAGCTTTGGTTACGATCCGATCGCCTTTTACGTCCTGATCGTCATCACGATCATCGTCGCTGTGATCCTCGTGGGCAACCTGCAACGGTCGCGCCTGGGCCGCGCCTGGATGGCGATCCGCGAGGACGAGGTCGCAGCCGCCGCAATGGGCATCAACACGGTGACCACCAAGCTGCTTGCGTTCGCAATTGGAGCCTCGTTCAGCGGGTTCGCAGGCGCTTATTATGGAGCGAGCTTTGGGCTGGTGAGTCCTGACGATTTTCTGTTTATCGTCTCCATCACCGTGCTCGTGATGGTGGTCCTTGGGGGCATGGGCAACATCCCCGGTGTCATCGTCGGCGCTCTCGTCATCTACTTCACGCTCAACAGCTTCTTGCCCTCGCTGCCGACGGCAGCCGAATCACTCGCGAACGCTGTTGGGCTTGGCTCGCTGAACGCTCAGAACGGAAACTGGCCCGGCCTCGCCCAGGAGACTCAGCGCGTCAACTTCCTGGTCTACGGCCTGATCCTCGTGCTGATGATGCTGTTGCGGCCGCAGGGCATCTTTCCGAGCCGCATCCGCGAGCAGGAGCTCAAGCATGCGGCCGTGCAGGAAGATGAGGCGGCCGTCGAGGCTGCGCACGCCGGATGAGCGAGCAGCCGGTCGTCACCGACAATATCCTCGAGCTGACCAATCTCACCAAGCGCTTCGGTGGCCTGCTTGCGGTGGATAACGTGAGCTTGCACATCAAACGCGGTGAAGTCTTCGCCCTCATCGGGCCCAACGGCGCGGGCAAGACCACCCTCTTCAACAACGTGACCGGTCTCTTCCAGCCAACGTCGGGACGGGTCGTGTTCGACGGTCATGACATCACCGGTTCCAAGCCCCACAACGTGGCGCGATTGGGCATCGCGCGAACCTTCCAGAACATCCGGCTCTTCAGCTACATGTCGTGTCTTGACAACGTGCGGGTCGGCCGCAACGTCCGGATGCATGCCAAGCTCTGGGATTCATTGTTCAAGCTGCCGGCTGAGCGGCGTGAGGAGGAGCGCGTCACACAGGAGGCGATGGATCTTCTCCGCTTTGTCGGCATCGCGAAGCAGGCGAACCAGTATGCCCGCAATCTCCCCTATGGCCAGCAACGTCGCCTCGAGATCGCTCGTGCGTTGGCCACCGACCCCAAGCTCCTTCTCCTCGACGAGCCTGCCGCCGGTTTCACGCCACAAGAAAAAGTGGAGTTGATGGCGCTCGTTGGGAAGATCCTTGAGCGCGGCATCACCGTCTTCCTCATCGAGCACGACATGAAGGTGGTGATGGGCATCTCCCAGCGCATCGTGGTGCTCGACCACGGCGAGAAGATTGCCGAGGGCGCTCCCGACGAGGTCCGCAAGGACGCCCGCGTCATCGAAGCGTACCTGGGCA
>PLYD01000113.1 GCA_003151665.1 Candidatus Dormiibacterota bacterium | reverse complement strand
GTACTTCTACATGTTCGGCTCGCACGCCACGTGGCCGCCGACGCCACCGGCCGGCGCCAAAGAGTTCTACGTCGCCGTTGCGCCCATCCCCATAATCAACACGGTCGTCCTGTTCTCGAGCGCTTTCACCTGCCACTTCGCGGCAGACGCGATAGCGCGCGACAACCGGCGCCGATTCTTCATTCTTTGGACGGCGACTGTCCTCCTTGGTCTAGCCTTCGAGTTCGGCCAACTGTACGAGTTCATCTCCGCGTTCTCACGCGGTCTGAACCTCCAGGTCAACCAGTTCGCCAGCGCCTTTTTCATCATGACCGGCTTCCACGGAGCCCACGTGCTGGGTGGGCTGGTCTTGCTCACGTTGATCCTTTATCGAGGCGCCAAAGGGCAGTTCAACTCGCAGCACCACGTCGGCGTGGCTGCGGTCACCCTTTACTGGCACTTCGTCGACGTCGTGTGGTTCTTCCTGTTCCTCATCCTTTATGTGGGGGTCGCCTACCACCCGTGAGAGCCGTAGTCGTCGCGCTGCTGACGGTGGCGCTTCTCTCTGGTTGCGGCGGCGGAAGCTCGTCACCTCAACCTGCAGGGTCGACCAAGGTTTCGATGACGGAGTACAAGTTCACTCCGAGTGACATCAATGTCGCTGCCGGCCAGGTCGTGTTTTTCCTGGTCAACGATGGCAGCGGGAACTCGCACGACATGGCCATTCGCGACAGCTCCGGCAAGACGATCGGCAGGAGCGAGCTCGTGTCGGCGGGGGACACCACCGTGTTCACTGTCACCATCGCCGCGGGCACCTACACGATCTTTTGCGACCAGCCGGGGCACGAGGCCTCCGGGATGCACGGAACGCTCACCGTCACGTAAACGTACGAGAGAAGACCAGTCGGTCTCCTCTGCGCGCAAGCGGCGTTAAGGATGGGCCTTACTGAATGCATCGCCAGGCGCTTCGCGCGTGGCTGCTCTTCTTCCCGGGATGGGATTAATTACGAACTAGTTTCTCAACGCCACGTTGGGCAGCCGAGGAAACAAAGGTATGGCCGGGGGGACCCCGGCCAACCCTGCCGCGCTAGCGGGCACTCTCGTTTACGGGGTTTAGCTTGGCGTCGGGCTCGGGCTTGGGCTTGGGCTTGGTGATGGTATCGGCGTCGGTGGGGGCGCCTTCTCGACCTTGAGGAGCTCCACCTCGAAGACCAGGGTGGCGTTCGGCGGGATCACTACGGCACCAGTGTTCGGATCGGTCTGACCGTTCGCCCCATACGCCTCGCCCGGGGGGATGGTCAGCTTGCGTTTGCCGCCCACCTTCATTCCAGCGATCCCCTCGTCCCAGCCGGGGATAACCTGCTCAGGAGTCGCGTAGAGCGTGAAAACGAATGCGGACCGGCCGGTCTGACGGCTCGTGTCGAAGGGAGGAGGACCGGTGGTCAGCCAGCCCGTGTATTGCATTGTCACTTGCTTCCCGCTGACCGCAACTGCGCCAGTGCCCAACTTGAGGTCGATGATCTGGAGCCCGTCCGGATACGTCACCACCGGCAGGCCCGCGCCCGAGTTGAAGTCGTCGGCGCCTGGGGAAGGGCTCGGGGACGGGGATGGAGAGGCAGGAGCGGGGCTCTCGTTCGCAACGGGTCCGCTGGTCACGTAGGGATCTGCGTAGCCACAGGACGCTGCCGCCAGCGCGGTCACGGCGGCTAAGGCTAGAAACGCCCCTCTCACGAGACCGTGATGTCGATGGAGGTCATTTTGTCGCCCTGCTGAATCTTGTCGAGGACTTCCATCCCTGAGGTGATCTGACCGAAGTGGTTGTAGACACCGCCAGTGGCGAGAAAGGGCGCGTCGCCGATGGTGATGAAGAACTGGGACCCACTTACTCCGGCCGAGCTGGAGGCCATGCCGGCCGTCCCGCGCGGCCACTTAGATGGATTGGTCTCGTCCGGCAGCTTGTACGCAGGTCCACCGGTTCCGTTACCGAGGGGGTCGCCACCCTGGACGACGAAGCCGGGCACGACCCGATGGAACTTCAAGCCGTCGTAGTAGTGGTTCTGAGACAGGTAGACGAAGTTATTGACCGTCTGAGGCGCGATCTTTGGATCCACGAGCGCGACCACGAAGTCGCCCCGGTTGGTGTGCACCGTCGCCGAGTACTTCTTCGTGATATCGATCACCATTGGCGGGGGAGTTGTTCTCTGGTCCATACAGGTTCGAATCTCATTGTCGCAGCCTGGGGCAGTCGAGATCAGAGGGGTGCCGGCATCAGCCGACCCGCAGGCGCACAGGGCACCGACCGCCAGCGCCAGCCCGAGCTGTTTCACTGACCCAAGATACGAAAGCTAGCGCGGCAGGGTTGGCCGGGGTCCCCCCCGGCCATGACTTTATTTCTTACTCCCGCCAAGCGTCGCTTGGAGAAGCCAATTCGTAATAAATCGCGGGAAGGAGAGCAGAGCCTGCGGCGAAGCCGCACGCTCGATGCATTCAGTAAGGCCCATCCTCAACGCCGCTTTGCGCGCAGAGGGAACCGCCAGGTTCCATCTCATACCGACGCGCGCTAGCGCGAGGGCTCCCGCGTGGCAGTCGCCAGGAGCACCGCCAGTCCCAAGGCGATGACGGCGATGACGCCAATCGCCGCAGGCACGCCTTCAGTGGCCGCAACGCCCCCGGCGATGAGCGGCCCGAGGAAGAAGCCAAAGGCGACCGAGCTGGCGTTGATGCCGAAGACTGTGCTCTGCGCCTCGCTTGGGGTCTCGAGGCCGATCATGCTCGCGGTGGCGGGGACGATCACGCCGCTAAGGAGACCGTTCAAGGCGATCGCGCCGACCACCACAGCGACCCACGGCGCGACCGCGATCAACGCGATCGCCACAGACATCAGAACCGCGGCCATGACGGTAGTGCGCACGTAACCGATGCGCCTCGTCACCACCGTGTAGAAGATTGCCGCGCCGCTGGTCGCGACTCCGGACAGGCCGAACGCGATTCCAGTGATCGCCGCCACTGCCTGCCCCACCATCTCGAGGAGCCTCAGTACAACGAGTATCTGAATCGCGCTGTTGGCGACGCTGGTGATGCCCTGCGCAGCGATCAATCCCGCAAGAGCTCGCCGGGCGCCCGGTCGCTGACCGATCAGTGCAAGGGTGCTGGCGCGGGCTGGATCGCGCCGCCGCAGCGGGCTCTCACGCACGATCATGAAGACAGGGATCGTCGAGATCAACAGGAGGATGCCGCCCCCGAGAAAGACGAGCCGGAGCCCGACCAGCGACGCGGCCAAGCCGCCAACGACCGGGCCAATCGCGCTGCCCAGCGCCACCGCTGAGGTGACGACCCCGAGCGCCCAGCCGACACGATTGCGTGGCGTCTCGACAGCGACCAGCGCGGTCGCCGCAGCCACGGTTCCACTGGTCGCACCCTGCAAGAAGCGAAGGATCACGAGCTGGTCCGGGGTCTGCACGAAATAGATCAAGCCGACGGTGATAGCGCCGCCGACCATCGAGCGCAGGAGCATCGGCTTGCGCCCAAATCGATCGCCGAGTATGCCCCAGATCGGGCTCGCCACAGCCATCGAGAGACCTGAGACGCTGCCGGCAGCGGCGGTCCAGAGGTCGAGGTCGCGGCCGGCGTGCACGCCGAGGTCCTGCGATATGAAGATCGACAGAAACGGGAACGCGAAGCTGAACCCGAAGATCGCCGTGAACTCGGCAAACCAGAGCGCTG
>PLYD01000118.1 GCA_003151665.1 Candidatus Dormiibacterota bacterium | reverse complement strand
GTACTTCTACATGTTCGGCTCGCACACCACGTGGCCGCCGACGCCACCGGCCGGCGCCAAAGAGTTCTACGTCGCCGTTGCGCCCATCCCCATCATCAACACGGTCGTCCTGTTCTCGAGCGCTTTCACCTGCCACTTCGCGGCAGACGCGATAGCGCGCGACAACCGGCGCAGATTCTTCATCCTTTGGACGGCGACGGTCCTCCTTGGTCTAGCCTTCGAGTTCGGCCAACTGTACGAGTTCATCTCCGCGTTCTCGCGCGGCCTGAACCTCCAGGTCAACCAGTTCGCCAGCGCCTTTTTCATCATGACCGGCTTCCACGGAGCCCACGTGCTGGGTGGGCTGGTCTTGCTCACGTTGATCCTTTATCGAGGCGCCAAAGGGCAGTTCAACTCGCAGCACCACGTCGGCGTGGCTGCGGTCACCCTTTACTGGCACTTCGTCGACGTCGTGTGGTTCTTCCTGTTCCTCATCCTTTATGTGGGGGTCGCCTACCACCCGTGAGAGCCGTCGTCGTCGCGCTGCTGGCGCTCGCGCTTCTCTCTGGTTGCGGCGGGAGCTCGTCACCCCAGCCTGCAGGGTCGACCAAGGTTTCGATGACGGAGTTCAAGTTCACTCCGAGTGACATCCATGTTGCCGCCGGCCAGGTCGTGTTTTTCCTGGTCAACGATGGCAGCGGGAACTCGCACGACATGGCCATTCGCGACAGCTCCGGCAAGACGATCGGCAGGAGCGAGCTCGTGTCGGCGGGGGACACCACTGTGTTCACTGTCACCATCGCCGCGGGCACCTACACGATCTTTTGCGACCAGCCGGGGCACGAGGCCTCCGGGATGCACGGAACTCTCACCGTCACGTAGACGTATGAGAAAGACCACTCGGTCTCCTCTCATCGCCAGGCGCTTCGCGCGTGGCTGCTCTTCTCCCGCGATTAATTACCAATTAGTCACTCCACGCCGCGTTTGGCAGTGGCTCAGACAAAGCGATGGCCGGGGGAACCCGGCCAACCCTGCCGCGCTAGCGCTTTATTGACCTACGGGGTTTTGCTTGGCGTCGCGCTTGGGCTTGGGCTTGGGCTTGGGCTTGGGCTTGGGCTTGGTGATGGTATCGGAGTCGGTGGGGGCGCCTTCTCGACTTTGAGGAGCTCCACCTCGAAGACCAGGGTGGCGTTCGGCGGGATCACTACGGCACCAGTGTTCGGATCGGTCTGACCGGTCGCCCCATACGCTTGGGCGGGTGGGATGGTCAGCTTGCGTTTGCCGCCCACCTTCATTCCAGCGATCCCCTCGTCCCAGCCCGAGATAACCTGCTCAGGAGTCGCGTAGAGCGTGAAAACGAATGGGGACCGGCCGGCCTGACGGCTCGTGTCGAAGGGAGGAGGACCGGTGGTCAGCCAGCCCGTGTATTGCATTGTCACTTGCTTCCCACTGACCGCAACTGCGCCAGTGCCCACCTTGAGGTCGATGATCTGGAGGCCGTCCGGATAGGTCACCACTGGCAGGCCAGCGCCGGAGTTGAAGTCGTCAGTGCCCGGGGATGGGCTCGGGGACGGGGATGGAGAGGCAGGAGCGGGGCTCTCGTTCGCAACCGGTCCGCTGGTCACGTAGGGATCTGCGTAGCCACAGGACGCTGCCGCCAGCGCGGTCACGGCGGCTAAGGCTAGAAACGCCCCTCTCACGAGACCGTGATGTCGATCGAGGTCATCTTGTCGCCCTGCTGAATCTTGTCGAGGACTTCCATCCCTGAGGTGATCTGACCGAAGTGGTTGTAGACGCCGCCAGTGGCGAGAAAGGGCGCGTCGCCGATGGTGATGAAGAACTGGGACCCACTTACTCCGGCCGAGCTGGAGGCCATGCCGGCCGTCCCGCGTGGCCACTTAGATGGATTGGTCTCGTCCGGCAGCTTGTACGCAGGTCCACCCGTTCCGTTGCCGAGGGGGTCGCCACCCTGGACGACGAAGCCGGGCACGACCCGATGGAACGTCAAGCCGTCGTAGTAGTGATTCTGAGACAGGTAGACGAAGTTATTGACCGTCTGAGGCGCGATCTTTGGATCCACGAGCGCGACCACGAAGTCGCCCCGGTTGGTGTGCACCGTCGCCGAGTACTTCTTCGTGACATCGATCACCATTGGTGGGGGAGTTGTTCTCTGGTCCATGCAGGTTCGAATCTCATTGTCGCAGCCTGGGGCAGTCGAGATCAGAGGGGTGCCCGCATCAGCCGATCCGCAGGCGCAAAGGGCAACGACCGCCAGCGCCACGGCAACTCGCCTCACCGACACCACGATAGAGACGAGCGGCTTTAGCGTGCCGGCTCCCGCGTGGCGGTGGCCAGGAGCACCGCCAGTCCCAAGGCGACGACGGCAATGACGCCGATCGCGGCCGGCACCCCCTCAGTGGCCGCTACGCCGCCGGCGATAAGAGGTCCCAAAAACATTCCAAAGGCGACCGAGCTGGCGTTGATTCCGAAGACTGTGCTCTGCGCCTCGCTTGGGGTCTCGAGGCCGATCATGCTCGCGGTGGCGGGGATGACGACGCCGCTCAGGAGACCGTTCAAGGCGATCGCGCCGACCACAACCGCAACCCACGGCGCGACCGCGATCAACGCGATCGCCACAGACATCAGAACCGCGGCGATGACGGTGGCGCGCACGTAACCGATGCGCCTCGTCACCACCGTGTAGAAGATTGCCGCGCCGCTGGTCGCGACTCCGGACAGGCCGAACGCGATTCCAGTGATCGCCGCCACTGCCTGCCCCACCATCTCGAGGAGCCTCAGCACGACGAGTATCTGAATCGCGCTGTTGGCGACGCTGGTGATGCCCTGCGCAGCGATCAATCCCGCAAGAGCTCGCCGGGCGCCCGGTCGCTGACCGATCAGTGCAAGGGTGCTGGCGCGGGCTGGATCGCGCCGCCGCAGTGGGCTCTCGCGCACGATCATGAAGACAGGGATCGTCGAGATCAACAGGAGGATGCCGCCGCCGAGAAAAACGAGCCGGAGCCCGACCAGCGACGCGGCCAAGCCGCCAACGACCGGGCCAATCGCGCCGCCCAGCGCCACCGCTGAAGTGACGACCCCGAGCGCCCAGCCGACACGATTGCGTGTCGTCTCGACAGCGACCAGCGCGGTCGCCGCAGCCACGGTTCCACTGGTCGCACCCTGCAAGAAGCGAAGGATCACGAGCTGGTCCGGGGTCTGCACGAAATAGATCAAGCCGACGGTGATAGCGCCGCCGACCATCGAGCGCAGGAGCATCGGCTTGCGCCCAAATCGATCGCCGAGTATGCCCCAGATCGGGCTCGCCACAGCCATCGAGAGACCTGAGACGCTGCCGGCCGCGGCGGTCCAGAGATCGAGGTCGCGGCCGGCGTGCACTCCGAGGTCCTGCGATATGAAGATCGACAGAAAGGGGAAGGCGAAGCTGAACCCGAAGATCGCGGTGAACTCGGCAAACCAGAGCGCTG
>PLYD01000249.1:39155-40311 GCA_003151665.1 Candidatus Dormiibacterota bacterium | reverse complement strand
GTCGGCAAGCCCTCGATGTTCGAGGGAAACACGTTCTTGGGGGCCACCGGGATCCCCATCTTGAAAATCGCCCGCGTCAGGACCAGGTTCGCCGTCTGGCTTCCGGATCCATTGACGGTCGCGGCCTGGATGGTTAGGTCGTTGATTATTTGCTCGGTCAATTCGTTTCTTGGTGGGCGGATCATGAATGTTACGCGTCTGTTGCAACGAACAAGGCACTCCCACGGATCGAGGGGGGAGCTCGCCATTTCCGCTAAAGTCCTCAATCTGTGAAGGTCGCCATCCCCAAGGAGACTGCTCAGGATGAGCGACGGGTAGCGCTCGTTCCCGACACCGCTGGCAAGCTCATCGCGGCTGGCCTGGATGTGAGCGTGGAGGAGGGCGCAGGCAAGGAAGCATTCGTCCCAGACGAGGCGTACAAAGGGGCTGGCGTCAAGGTGGTCAAGGGCGCGGCCGTCCTATTGAAGGACGCAGACGTCGTCCTCAAGGTGCAGCCGCCATCTGCGGCCGAGGTGGACCTTCTCCAGAAAGGCGCTGTCCTTATCAGCTTTCTCCAACCGGCCACCCAGGGCGACATCGTGAAGGCGCTGGCCAAGCAAGGCGTCACGGCATTCAGCCTCGAGCTGGTTCCCCGCATCTCGCGGGCCCAATCGATGGATGCGCTGTCATCGCAGGCATCGGCTGCCGGCTACAAGGCAGTCCTGATCGCGGCCGCTCGTCTTGGCAAGTTCTTTCCGATGATGATGACCGCGGCGGGCACGGTTGCTCCGGCCCGAGTTCTCGTCATGGGAGCAGGAGTCGCCGGCTTGCAGGCGATCGCCACGGCGAGAAGGCTCGGCGCCGTCGTATCGGCATATGACGTGCGGCCGGCAGTCAAGGATGAGGTGAAGTCGCTGGGCGCGACATTCATCGAGCTCCCACTCGAAGCCCAGGAAGGCCAGGGCGGCTACGCCAAAGAGCAATCCGAGGAATTCCTCACGAAGCAGAGGGAGCTGATTGGCGAGCATGTCGCCAAATCTGACGTCGTTATCACCACCGCTGCGATCCCGGGACGGCGCGCGCCGCTCTTGGTGACTGCCGCCATGGTGAAAGGGATGCGCCCCGGCTCGGTCATCGTCGACCTGGCCGCAGAGACAGGCGGCAATGTCGAGCTGAC
>PLYD01000249.1:0-39086 GCA_003151665.1 Candidatus Dormiibacterota bacterium | reverse complement strand
ATGAACAACGAGCTTCTCAACGAGCTGACGTTCTTTGTGCTGGCGATCTTCGTCGGCATCGAGGTCATCTCCAAGGTCCCGACGATCCTCCACACGCCACTGATGTCAGGCACGAACGCGATCCACGGCATCATCCTGGTGGGCGCGATTGTGATTGCGGCCGGCGCTAGCTCTCGGGTGAACATCGCGATCGGACTGGTCGCTGTGATCCTGGCGACCACCAACGTGGTGGGTGGATTCGTGGTGACCGATCGGATGCTCGAGATGTTCAAGGGCCGCCAGGCGCCGAAGACACCCGAGTCCAAATGACCCTAGCCATCTCGCTGGCCTACCTGGTCGCGGCGGTGCTCTTCATCCTTGGGCTCAAGCAGCTGAGCTCGCCGAAGGGCGCCCGGAACGGCAACTTCACCGCCGCGGCCGGCATGGTGATTGCGCTCCTGGCGACGCTTCCCTTGCTCCATTTCACGACCGCCGGCGTGACGATCATCTTGATCGGGGTCGCCATCGGAGGAGTCGTGGGAGTGGTCGGGGCCAGGCGCGTGAAGATGACCGCGATCCCGCAGATGGTCGCGCTCTTCAACGGTGTCGGCGGGGGCGCCGCTGCGCTGGTGGCGGTCGCGGAGCTCCTGCGCTTCGGCGAGCATCCCACTTTCACTGTCGCTTTTCCGAGCGTCTTCAGCATCGTCATTGGATCGGTCTCGTTCGCCGGCAGCATGGTCGCGTTCGCGAAGCTGCAAGAGCTGATGACCGGAACGCCGATCACGTATCCGGGCCAGCAGCTGGTCAACGGACTGCTGGCGGCGGCGATCGTCGGTTTTGTGATCGCAGTCCTGGCGGTCGCCTCCGTGCCGTTCTCATTCGTATCTCTGATGGTCCTGGCGCTGGTTCTCGGGGTCGCGTTCGTGCTCCCGATCGGCGGCGCTGACATGCCTGTCGTCATCTCGCTCCTCAACGCGTTCACCGGCCTTGCTGTCGCGGCGAGCGGCTTCACGCTCAACAACTTCGCCCTGATCGTCGCCGGGACCCTCGTCGGAGCCTCAGGAAGCCTGTTGACCAAGATGATGAGCGACGCGATGGGCCGCTCCCTGCTAAGCGTGCTGTTCGGGGCGTTCGGCAAGGTGCAAGCTGGAGCCGCCGCGGTGGCTGGGCAGGAGGGTCGCAGCGTGCGATCGGCGTCGGCGGAGGACCTCGGCACACTGCTCGCCTATTCGCGCCGCGTGATCATCGTCCCGGGTTATGGGCTCGCGGTCGCGCAGGCGCAGCACGCAGTGCGCGAGCTTGCCGAGGTGCTCGAGAAGCGTGGCGTCGAGGTGAGCTATGCGATCCACCCAGTGGCGGGCCGCATGCCCGGCCACATGAACGTGCTGCTGGCGGAGGCCAACGTGCCTTATGAACAGCTCAAAGAGATGGACGAGATCAACGATGAGTTCAAGAACGCCGACGTCGTACTGATCGTCGGCGCAAACGATGTGGTCAACCCAGCGGCGCGCACCTCGCCCGGCAGTCCCATCTTCGGCATGCCGATCCTGAATGCGGACCAGGCCAAGAACATTGTGTTCATGAAGAGGTCGATGCGTCCGGGGTTCGCAGGCATCGACAACGAGCTCATGTTCGACCCGAAAACGATGATGTTCTTCGGCGACGCAAAAGAATCCCTGACAAAACTGGTAACTGCGGTAAAAGCGGCCTAAATAACAAAAGAACCCAAAGGTGAGCGAAAGGCCGGATTAATTCCGGCCGTCACATATGCCCCCTCAAAGCGCCTCCATGCAACGCGTCACTCCGGTGGGGGTACCCTGGGGGAGGCCCGCCTCCCCCGCGCCGTAATTGACACGAGCCCCCTGCCAAGCAGACAGGAGGCTCGCGCCGCGAAGAGGGTGTGGTGCCACGAATCCTAGGCAATGGGCCCCAAACGCTCTAGTGGGCAGCCCACAAATCATCGGCGCCCTCCTTGTAGCTGAAGCGGTCCAACCTACAATCCCGATGATGGACGAGCGAGCGGTGCGCCTCTTGGTCACCGTTGCCTTCTTGACCGTCTATGTCGTCGGCATCGGGGGCACCACTGCGACCGCGATCCGGATCCGTGAGGCTTGGCGGCGCAACCGGCACGGTCCGATCTCGTTGACCCCCGCGTCAAGCGTCGACGTGACATTGACGGCACCCAGCCTGCCGACCGCCATCCGCCGCCTTCGAGTTGCGGGCTGGATCGCGTTTCCGATTGCCATGGTGCTGGCGCTGTTCGCCAACCCCGCCTACCCACTGGTGGTGCCGCTGACGGTCGTGGTCATGGTCGCCATCAACGCCTTCTACTTCACCGCGATGCAGAACATGGGCGAGCCGATGACGTTGACCCAGGACGGCTTTCGAATCGGCCAGCGACGCCACGAGCGGGCGGTGCGTTGGATTCACGTGACTGAGCTCATGGGCGCGCGCTCAGGCGCGTTCAAGGGCGCGCGGATGTCTGAGAGCGGCGAGTGGCAGGACCCCAAGCTCGTGCCCAACGTCGTGTACTACCGCCTGAACCATGCCCTCGTGCACGCGCCCAAGACACTCAGACAGCGCTGGAGCGGTCTTGCCTATTACGACGGGGTCATCCACAACGCGTTCGGTATTCCTACCGAGCAACTTCTCAGTGCGATGCGCGAGCTGCACCGGCTTGCGGTCGAAGCCGAAGCACCGCCGTTCCGCCGGCCCCGGCCCGGCGAGCGAATGGGGTCTCGGCCGGCGGACTAGCGCCTTAAGCGCGCGACTCTTTCAGCACGCGCGCCAACGTCTTGGTATCGAATGGCTTTGCGAGCCGGAGCACAAAGTGCTGGAGGCCGGCGTCGAGCCACTCCTTGATCTCTCTCGGCGAGCTTACATTCACGTTGGCCGTCCTTTCGATTTCGTTGGGATCGCGCCCGATCTTGTGGCACCACTCGTCCAGGACTTTAGTTTTGTGCGCATATTCGTTCGGGGAGCCAAGGGCGTTCCACATCTGAGCGTGCTCTGCCACCAACCTCAGCGTCACCTTCTCGCCGCCACCGCCGATGAGAATCGGCATCGGGCCCGCGGGTCCGGGTCGCAGCTTTGAGATTCGAGCCTTAATGCGAGGCAACGCCTCTCTGAGCGTTCGCAGCCGATCCTTCGTCTCACCGAACTCGAAACCGAACTCCTCGTAGTCACGCTCGAACCAACCGGCTCCGATCCCGAGGACGAAACGACCGCCAGAGAGCTGATCGATGGTGGCAGCCATGTACGCAATCAGGTCTGGATTTCGGTAACCGATCGAAGTGACCATCGGCCCGATTTGAGGCGCCTTGGTCTCGATCGCGGCGGCCGCGAGAAGCGACCAGCATTCGAACTGGTTGCCATCCGGGTCGCCGTACAGGGGGTAGAAGTGATCCCAGAACCAGATGCTGTCGACGCCGAGTTCGTCGGCGCGAAGCCATGCATCTCGCAGCTCTCGGATCGTGCACTGTTGAGGGTGGATCGTCACGCCCACCTTGAAGCGTTTGGGCGACGTCATAGGGGAGCGATTATCCTCTCCGTCTCATGATCGGCAACCTGTCGCCGGTGGCCGTGGACACCAAGAGTGCGTCGCGCGAATTTTGGTCGCGCTATCACGTTTATCGCCGGCTGCGGCATGCCGAGACACGCCCGAACGATCCGGTCAAGCCCGACGAGCTGGTCGAAATTGAGATGAGGCACGAAGACCCCTTCGAGATTCAGCACCGCTATGAGATTGCCCGCGATGATCAGATCCTCAGCGATTTCTTCGTGGCCATAGCCAAGCCGGGTAGTCCGGGCTACGAGAGCAACAAGCAGTTCATGTGGGCCGCTGCCTCGGTGCATCCCGACCATCGGCGCCGTGGCATAGGTCGCTCCTGGATCCCGCTGATTCTCGAGCTGATGGACCGCCACGGCTGTACCACGCTGACTGTGGAAACTCACGAAGAGTCGGGGCACCAGTTTCTCATGTGGATGGGCGCCGACGGCAAATCAGCCGGGGCTGAGAACCGATTGCAGCTTGCCGGGGTGGACTGGGCCTTGCTCCGTCGATGGGTGGAGGACGGTGCGCGGCGGTCGCCTGCGACAAAGCTGGAGATCTACGACGGCCATCTGCCCGAGGAGATGTGGGAGGACTATTGCCCGCAGTTCGCCGCCTTGCTCAACACGATGCCGTGGGATCAGTTGGATCACGGGGACATCGTTGTCACGCCGGCTCACCTTGCGGACTGGTATGCCCGCCTGGATGAACAGGGAGGCTCCGACTACACAGTGCTTACGCGCGAGCCGGACGGCACCATCTCTGGGATTACCGACATGAACTACGCGCCCTACAAGGCACAGTTCATCGAGCAGGGGTTCACCGGGGTCCGAGCTGACGCACGCGGCCGCGGCCTGGGCAAATGGCTCAAGGCCGCGATGTTGTTGCACGTGCGCGAGATCCATCCACACCTAGAGACGGTCATCACAGGCAACGCTGCCTCGAACGGGCCGATGCTTGCCATCAACAAGAGGATGGGGTTCAAGGAGCACCGAGCAGGCAACGAGTATCAGATCACCCTGGAGAAGCTGAGAGCGGGAGCCCCCCGCGCACCACGAGCGGCTGGACCCCAATGGACGGGCACTTAGGTCTTGCGGCTGTTCGAGATGCTTCGACCGAGCAGCAGGATGCCGATGACTATGAACAGCGCGGGTAGCGCTGCTTTGACTACCGGCTGATCGTTGAAGCCGCTGAGGTTGAGGATGGATTCGAAGAAGACGAACCCGACCAGGAATATCAGCGCTGCGATGAACATCAACCAGCGTCCCTGCCTGATCAGATTCCAGTTTCGCTCACGCAAGCCCTGCAGAAACAACCCCAACCCGACGCCGCCCGGTGCGACCAGGGCCCACGCGTAAGCCCAGCTGCTCCAATACCCGGTGCTGTTCTGAACAGCGAGCACGAGCCCCACCATCGTCAGGATCCCACCAGGTATCGCCGCGCCGGTGCCGAAGCTGATGAACCCTACGATCAGCAGGGTCAGCCCGGGAATGATGATGAACAGCGGCCACCCGAACGATTCGAGATTTATGCCGGCGACCTGCACCACGAAGTAGAACAGGCCCACCACCACCAGCACGACGCCAAGGGCGATCCCCGTACCATTCCGGCGGGCGGGAGGTGGCGGCGGCACGTGCGGCGGCGCAGGCGTCATTGGGGGCGGCAGCTGAACGCTGGAGGCGGGCGGCTCGAGCGGGGCGGCTATCGGCTCCGAGGTTGTCGGAGGCGGCTCAGGCGCCGCAGCTGGCACATCCTCACTTGAGGCGTCAGATGAGTGCATGGTGGGGCTGGTTTCCTCGGTCGCCTGGGCATCGAGGCTCGAGCCCGAGGATCGCTTGCCCGTAAAAATGTCGGGACTTCCTGAGAGCTCGTCGGCGGAGATGTGCGCCATCGTGGCTGCATCGCCTTGGTCTGCGTTCGGCACATCCTGATTTGCTGGCGGCTGTCCGGAGCTCTTCTTTGATCTGGGCATGGCGACCAGCTTAACGCTAGAAAGCGCTGGAGCCCTTCACCGCGGCCGCCGTGTCAAATGCGGTCCTTGAACATGGGATTGACCGGCCCGTGCCCGTGGCCGATCTCGAGGGAGTGCTCAATGGCACCCCCGATGAACTCTTTGGCAGCTCGCACCGCGGCCAGGGGCTCGAGCCCTTTGGCCAGCCCGGCGGCGATGGCGGCTGAGAAGACGCATCCACTGCCATGTGTGTTCGCAGTCGGCACCCGAGTCCCTGTCAGCTCGACCATATCGGTGCCGTCCCAATACACGTCAGTCACATCACCTTCGGCATGACCGCCCTTGACCACGGCGGCCCGAACACCAAGCGCGACCAGGTCACGCGCGGCGCCTCGGCGCTCTGCCAGCGTTTGTACCCGCCGGCCAAGGATGACCTCCGCCTCGGGCAAGTTGGGTGTGATCACCGCCGCCAGTGGGATGAGCCGCTTACGCAGCGAGTCGATCGCGTCATCACGAAGCAGCCTTGCGCCGCCCTTGGCGACCATCACGGGGTCGACGACGAGGTTCTTGATGCGGTGCTTTGTGATTGCGACCGCGACGGCCTCAATGATCTGCGAAGACGCGAGCATTCCGGTCTTGGCAGCACGCACGTCAAGGTCGCTGACGATCGCCTGGATCTGCGCAGCGATGATCTCGATCGGCAGCTCGAAGATGTCGGTGACGGTGACAGTGTTCTGTGCCGTGATCGCGGTGATCACCGAGGTCCCGTGAACGCCAAGCGCGGCAAAAGTCTTGAGGTCGGCTTGAATGCCGGCCCCGCCGCCCGAGTCCGAACCGGCAATGGTGAGTGCGACTGGAAGCTTCATCGGGGCCTCATGCGACGGATGCCTAGGTAGATGGCGGCCGCGACGGCGGCGCTCACGATTCCGCTGAGGTCAGCGTCATGCAGCCCTGCGATAAGGCTGTGGTTGAAAAACGCGCGGCCGGTGCCAAGGTTGCTGAAGAGGTTGTCGTAGTTGACGAACAGCAGGCTGGCTGCGGTCCCCAACGACCAGGCTGCAAGCGCGAGGGCCGGTCGCGGCCTTGCTTCGAAGATGAAGAAGCTGAGCAACACGACCGCCGCCCACGCCGGCGCCCACAGGTAGGTGAGGATCAAGAAGTCCTCGTACGCGACATGGAAGTCGCTGACGAGCACCGCATAAGCGGCCAGCGCGGTGCCGAGCAGGCCGCAGCCCAGAGCGGCTTGCCATCGCTGCACCTTGATGCCCATGGCAAGCGACACGAGCCCGGCCGTGTACACGTCAAGGTAGTTGGCCCAGATCTCGCCGGCGACGACGAAAACGAAGAAAGGCACCGCAACCCAACCGGGCGCGTGAGCGCTGATCACGGCCAGCACTCCTTTATCGGCGGCCAAGCCGGCGTCGATGGTCGGCAGCATGAGGCCGAACAAGCCCAGGAACAGCATCGGCAGCGTGATCCCGACCACGGGCCATAAGGTCACCGAACGGGTCGAGCTGGAGGCGGGGAGGTACCGCGAGTAGTCGCTGGCGAAGGGATACCACGATGCCACCAGCGCAAAGCAGGTCATGAAACCCAGGACGAACGCGCCGGGGTAATTGCTGCCCGATACCTTCGGGCCCTGGTTCCAGTGAAACTGGGGCGCCAGGAACACGAACAGGACGGCCAGGACAGCGACAAACGCGATCGCGCCGTAGGCCTCGAGCACCTTGATGGTTTGGTGGCCGAAGATCGCCACAGCGACGCTGATCGCGGCGACCAGGACCACCAGCGCGAATGTGATCGATGGATTCGCGCCTCCCAGCAGCTGGGCGCCCGCTTGAGCCGCGATCACGCAGTCGACGGCGAACCAGCCGATGGCCAGGAACAACGTCAGGGCTGCACCGATATATGAGCCGCGCATTCCGAAGATGCGCCGCGTGTAGATGATTTGAGGCAGACCGGTCCGTGGCCCTGTGTTGCTCAGAAGGCCGAGGATCGCAGCGGCGGCCACCGTGCCCAGCGCGGTCGCGGCGAGGCCATCCCAGACCCCAAGCCCGTAGTACGTGGTGAGCAGGCTGGCTGTGAATAAGCTGGCGTAGTTGGCGAACGCGCCGGCCCACAGAAAGCCGAGCTCGCGGGGCCTGCCGTGTCGCTGCGCGGCAGGGATCGCCTCAATGCCCTGGCTTTCGACCTCGCCAAAGGCGGCAGCTTCGGTGCGCGTCGCGGTGGTGTCGCTGATTGCATCCCTCCGCTGGCATTACCCAGTTCAGGTTCATGCGGTCGGCGCGTGGCGCGCCCTCTCAGCCCGGCTCTCGAGCTCCCGCTAGAACGATCTTACCTGAGCGGGTTAGCTGATCTTCCAGGGGGCCGTCAGAAGCTGGGCCAAAATCCGATACACCTCGGGGTTCAGCGCCAGGCCGATATGGCTGCCGTTCACCTCGATGGCGTTGACGTCGGGTCGCAGGCACGCCCTCCAGTTGACGACGCCGTCGGTGCGCGAGTAGAGCGACGTTGTCGGCACGCGCGGCGGCGCGGCGAGGTCCCGAAGAAAACGCTTTTCCACCGACGCGGGATGCCCGTAGCGGAAGACGTTGTAGGCGTGCGCGGCTCGCACGCCCGCCATCGTCAGGGGGTGAACATCAAACGGCGCACCAAGGGGCGAGCCAAGCGTGATGACCTGCTCGACGAGCTCTGGGTTTCGATGGGACAACACCTTGGCGAGGACTCCACCACGACTGTGTCCGATCAATGCGACGCGTGCCCCAGTTCGGCGCTTGAGGTGCTGCAGCGAGTTGATCAGAGGTCGCAGCATCATCTCGGAGTACATGACGTTGAATGAGACCCCGCCCATCTGCGGGTTGTAGCCAACTCGGCGCAGCCATTGAAACGGGGTTCGCAAAGTCCAGTCACCGGCCAGGAAGCCTGGGATCAGCAGGACCGGCCGCCCGAGGCCGGGCGGAACCTCGATGCCGCGGTACACGGGGTCCCGGATCAGGCGGAGGTACTCGATGTAGACGCGGCCCTCGAGCCACATCGGAGGAATCGGATCCCAGCGCCCAAGATGCCTGAGATCGGGGAGGATCGACGCGGCGATCTCCTCTATCCGGCTCCGCCTGCTTGCAGGGGGTTGTGGGACCGTTGCCAAGTGAAGTTCTGAGTGCTTCTCCGTTATGAAACCGTAGCGGGCTCGGGTGCGATTCTATACGCCAACCACTGGTTGACAACCTCCAAGAATCGATCGGGGGTCTCCATCATCGGAACGTGCCCGACGCCCTCGATGATCTCGAGGGTCCAGTCCGGGTGCCGGCGTATGAGGTCGCGCGCGGCAGACAGGGGTATGAGGCGGTCGAGCTCGCCATGGACCACCAGAGTCGGAGCCTCGATCTTTTTCATGCGCGCCCAGAAGCGCGGGTCGGCCATCCGGAGCCCAAGCGAGCGAATTGCCTGGGTGAAGGCCCGACTGTTCTGGCGCCCAAGGTTGCTCCTCTCGCGGATGAGCTGCACGTGAGCCTCCAGCAGGTCGCCATCAACGCGTGAGGGGTCAGCCATGACGAGGTTGATCGTCCGCTTGACGAGGCCCTCGGGTCCCAGATTTCGGGCTCGCCTGTCAAAAACGATCTCGGCGAGGCCGGGCAACGACAGGGCAGCCACCACACCCAAGCTGGCTGGATCAATTCTGCGGACGTGTTCGCCAGGAACTGCAGGGTCGACCAGGATCAGCCTGCTCACCCATTGCGGGTGGTCGGCGGCCACGAGGATGGCGATGTGGCCGCCCATCGAGTTGCCCATCAAGATGACCGGTTCGCCAATCACGTCTTCGATGAAGCGATGCACCAGCTCGGCGTTGGCGCCGAGGGCGGCCGACCGATGAAAGAGGGGAGTCCGACCAAAGCCGGCGAGATCGAGAGCGAACGTGCGGTGGTGCTTGGCGAATGCCGGCCCGACCGCCAGCCAGTTCACGGCAGCTCCGCCCAACCCGTGGACCATGAGCAGAGGCTTACCTTCTCCCCCGAAGTCGAGGAATTGGACCGGCCCGTCCAGGTCTACAGTCCGATGCCGCACTGCGTCAATGGTACGCCTTGGGAAGCAGCTACCTGCTCTGCGGCGCCGGGTTCCTTTCGAGGATTATCGATGCGAAACGCATGAGGATTTCCACTACTGCGGTCTGGGATCGCCGGCCGTCCTTATGCAGCCGGTCGAAGACCGTGAACGAGGTGATCGCTCCGATGACGTCCTCAGCCTCTTTCAGCGAGCAGCCCGGACGCAGGAGGTCGGCGGCGGCAAGCCGCTCCGCCAGGGCCCTGTCGTCATGCGGGCTCTCGACCTCGAAGTCGCCCACCACTGGAAGGCGGCGGAAGAGGGCAGGCGCCGACGCCCACAACGAGCACGAGTCGGTGACCCGCTTGCGCAGGTCATCCCTGGGGTCGGATGCTGCAGCCGCCTCGCCGGCCGGCCGGCTGTGCGCCTCGGCGGCCAGCTCGCGCAGAAGGCCGCCCTTGGAGCCGAACTGGTTGTAGACGGTGATTCGCGAAACTCCGGCCCGTTTAGCCACGGCGCCGGGGCTGAGGCTCGCCCCTCCTGACGCCACGAGCTCGCGGGCTGCCGCCAGGATCGCGAGCCGCGTGCGGTCGACCGTGCCTTGTCGGCGCCCGAGTTGGTAGCTTCGCGGCATCCAATTAGCTTAACAAACAGTAAGTTCAGTTAATTCGCGGCCAGGATCTGCAAGAGCGCCGGGCCGTACCGATCGAGCTTTGACGGTCCGATGCCAGGGATCGCCTCGAGCTGCGAGAGGTCCGCCGGTCGGCGAGACGCGAGCTCGCTGAGGGTCTTGTCGTGGAAAACCATGAAGGCCGCAATCCCCTGGGTTCGGGCGACCGCCGATCGCCACTCTCGTAGCCGCTTATACAGGGCGGGATCGGGGTCGGCACCCGCCATGGCGACAGGGTCCGGCGGGATCGCGATTTCGATCGACTGCGATCCGCCGAGCACCGCGCGGCCACGATCGGTCAGCTCGACCATGGGGTAGTGGCCCTGGCTCTGGGCCAGGCAACCCGCCACCACGAGCTCATCGAGGAGCTTGCGCAACCTCGCCTGGCTCCATGCGGAAAGCGAACCGTACGCCGGCACCTGGACAACCCACGGCTGATCACGGCTGAACCGGTTCTCCTTGCCCGCGAGGATGGCCGCGAGGTTGACCATTCCGATCCGTCCCGCAAATCGAGTCGCTCCAGCCAGGGCTGCACGAATGACCGACTCGTCGACGGGAGCGCCTTGTGGGCCCACGACCTCGCCACGCTCACAGCTATCGCACGAGTGACAGGAGCGCTGGGCCGACGGCTCGCCGAAGTAGTCAGTGATGAAGGCGTGCCGGCAGGTCCGGAGCTGCGCGTACTCGATCATCTGAGAGAGCTTCTTGTATGAGTGCGCCTTGAGCGCCGAGAGCTGCTTGAAGTCGACCTGCGATGGGTCAAATGGCCCGACGCTCCCGTCATCGCGAAGGGCGCCGGCCTTGAGCAGCAAACGCTTCGAGGCGTCCAGCGATTGCCAGGCAGGGTCGGGCATCAACGGCTTCAAATCTTCGGGATCCGAGTTCCACACGCCCAGCCGCGAGTAAGCGGTGTGGACGCTCATCACCTCGCGCAGCTCAGGAATCGCGGATTCGATGAAGTAGACCTGCAGGTCGCGGTCCTTGCCCGAATGGATCAGCACGCATAGGGCCGGCTTGCCGTCCCGACCGGCGCGACCAGCCTCCTGGTAGTACGCCTCGACGCTGCCCGGATATCCAACGTGGATCACCTGGCGGATGTCCGGAAAGTCCACGCCCATGCCAAAGGCGCTGGTAGCGACAACGACGCGAAGCTCCTTCGAAGCAAACCCGTCCTGGATGCGGCGCCGGTTCAGGTCAGGCAAGCGGCCGTGATATGGCGCGGCCGGAAAACCCCAGCGGCTGATGGCGGCGGCGATGGTCTCGGCTCCTTTGACGGTCCCTGTGTAGACCAGCGCCCGGCCATCGCCCGGATTGAGACGGCGGCGAAGCTGCTCCAGGCGATCGCGGGCCCCGCGTGCCTCGAGCGCCTCCAGTCGCAGGTTGGGACGGTTGAATCCGCTGACTACAACCAGTGGCTCGCGCAGCCCGAGGTTGGACACGATATCGTCGCGAACCTCCGGGGTGGCTGTAGCCGTGAATGCCCCGATCGGCGGGCGGCCGCACGCCGCGAGCGCTCCGCCGATGAGCCGGTAGTCAGGCCGGAAGTCGTGGCCCCAGGTAGAGATACAGTGCGCCTCGTCGACGATGAATCGTGTCACTGCCATCGTCGCTAAACGATCGGTGAATCCTGGCCGGCTGAATCGTTCAGGAGCGACGTAGATCAGCTGATACTCGCCGCGCGCAGCGGCCTCGAGCCGCCTGCGCTGCTCGGTGGAGTCCAGCGTCGAGTTGATGAACGCAGCCCGCACCCCGTGGGACACGAGCCGATCGACCTGGTCTTTCATGAGCGCGATCAGCGGCGACACGACGACAGTCAGGCCGTCGCTGAGAATTGCCGGCACCCAGTAGCTGAGACTCTTGCCCGAGCCCGTGGGCGCGACCGCGAGCACGTCGCGACCGCGCATCTGTGCATCTACCACCTCGGCCTGACCGGGCCTGAACGCCTCCAGGTGGAAGACATCGCGCAGCACCTGCTGGGGAGTCATGAATCCAGTGTGGGGCACCGCGGGCTGCCCACCAGCCGCCCTTAACCGCCGCTGAAGCGAGAGCCTGTGCGATCGGCCTCCGGGCCCACAACCTACCATCGGTAGCCGTGAGGCTTTGGAATCCGTTTGGTCTTCGCGAGCTGAACGCCCTGTGGAAGGACCCTGTCTTCCGCGGCCGCGGCGTACCTGCAGGCGACGGGCGCTCGGTTTTGCTCGTGCCTGGATTCCTATCGGGCGACTGGTCGCTGCGCCTGCTTCACGGCTGGCTCGAACGGATCGGTTACCGGTCGTACCTTTCGGGGATCTACGTCAACGCGTTCCACTCAGAGCACATGCTGGCTGGGCTGCGTCACCGCCTGGCGGAGATCCTGAAAGACGACGACGCTCCGATCACCCTGATCGGTCACAGCCGGGGCGGACTCTTGGCCAAGGTGCTTTCGCAGCGCCGGCCCAAGGATGTGGAGCAGGTGATCACGCTTGGATCCCCGCTCGCCGACGTCACCGACCTCGCCCTCATGACCCGCGCCGCCGTCGGCGTGGTGACGACGGCCAACGAGCTCGGGTTCGGCCGGCGCCTCCGTGCGGAGGGACGTTTCGCGCACGACCTCAGGCTGGCGCCGGCGGTACCGACGACTTCGATCTATACGCGTTCAGACGACGTCGTGAACTTTCGCAGTTGCATCCGGCCTGACATTCCTGCCATCTCCGTTTGGGGCAGCCACAACGGGCTGGTCGTCAACCCTGAGGTGTACAGGCTTCTTGGCCGCCTTCTTGCGCGGCCTCGACGCTCCGCGAGCTGACCGACCGCGTCGTTTGGTAGGGACGGTCGCCCGCTTGAAATCGGCGACCGCCTCAGCCAGGTGCCGCCCGAACTCGTCGAGATCCGACACCAGGTCGCGGTCGGCGAGCAGGCCGAAGTGGATGCTCCCGTTGTAAGAGACGATTGCCACATTGAGACCCAGTGAGTGGTAGATGGCGACCAGCGGCCACACGTCGAGAAGCTCTGCGCCACCTGTATAGAAAGGAAACTGCGGGCCCGGGATGTTGGTGGCGACCAGGTTGATCACCGCCTGTCGCGACCACTGAGCCTGTGAGGTCACCACCCGCCCTGCCAAAGCCTGGATCGTGGCGGGTGCGAAGTTGGCGAGGTTGCTCAACGTGTGCGCCGCCACTGCTTGTCGCGACCGCTTCAGGTCACCGGTCGCCGCCGTGACCAGGCTCAACCGTTTCTGAGGGGTCATCGGCGCCAGTGGCACCTCCACCACCATCCCGCTGACTAGATTGCCTAGCTTGTAGCGGTGTGAGTCGTCGCGGACGCTCACCGGAGCGAACACTCGCAGCACATCGGGCACTGCATCACCACGCTCGTCGAGCCAGCGGCCGACCGCTTCGCCGATAACAGCGAGGACAACGTCGTTCACGGTGCCCCCGAACGCAGATTTGACGTCTTTGAGATCCTGCAGTGGCACCTTGACCGCGTGGACTCGGCGGTGCGGCCCGATTTTGTCGTTGAAGAACATGGGGCTGCCTGGACGGAGCCAGGCGAGGACCAGTTGCAAGCCGCCGGACCATGGGGATCGCAATATCGTCTCGACCAACTCTTGCGGCCGGAGCTGCGCCAGCTTCTTCAGGGCATCGATAGGCGATAGGTCAGTAGCGATGCGTCGAACAAGGTCTCCTTGTGTCGGCGCCGGGCGGGCCTTCCACTTTCGGGGCTTGGGATATTTCGCCGGCTCCGGTTGCGGGTCAAGCAACAACGTTGCGAGGTCGACTGTCGAGATACCGTCGACCATGGCGTGGTGGACCTTGTTCACGACCGCAACGCGACCGCCGCTCAGCCCTTCGACAACTGTCATCTCCCATAAGGGCTTGCTTAGATCCAGGGGCCGCGCGAAGACGCGCGCCGTGTAGTCGCGCAGGGCGGCATCGTCGCCCGGGCTTGGAAGTGCAGCGCGACGGACGTGGTATGAAAGATCGAAATCCGGGTCATCGACCCAGACCGGATGGCCGAGATTGCCCGGCAGCCACATCACCTTCTGGCGATAGCGCGGCACGAGGTGGAGGCGTTCCTCGATGGTTTGCGCCAGGCCCAGGGCACCCCTGCCACCTTTGAACCGTGGCGTGCCTTCGAAGATGTAGGTGGCGCCAATGTGCAAGGGCGCCTCGTGGCGCTCGCCGTACAGGAACCAGGAGTCGAGCCCAGTCAGCGGCTCGGAGTGGGTGTCGCTCATGAATCCCCCAAGCGCGGATTCTCGCACGCGCCCCGATTGCTGGCGTGGCAGGGTTGGCCGGGGCTCCCGGCCACGACTTTGTGCTCGTCGCTCCCAAGCGTCGCGCGGAGTAAATCTTCTTGATTAAGGCCGTTCCAATAACCGGAAAGAGAGCAGAGCCTGCGGCGATAGCGGCACGCTCGATGAGAGGGAACCATCCGAGTTCCTTCTCAGACGTTTACATTGCCGCGGATGACGGCGCTCGCGATCGGCCTGGCATTGGCTGCGGCGGCGATCCACGGGACCTGGAACGTGCTCGTCAAGGTGAGCGGCGATCCGATGCGCACGTTTCGTCGAGCTACCATCGTCGCGGCGCTGGTGATCACGCCGATCACTTTTGTGGCCTGGCTCTTCGCCGGCCGGCCGTCGATGCCGCCGGCGGCTGCGGGCTTGGCGGCCGTCTCCGCCCTGCTCGAACTCGCCTACTTATTTCTACTGTCGGCCGCGTATAGGCGAGGGGAGCTTTCAGTGGTCTACCCGATCGCACGCGGCTCGGCTCCTCTTCTTGCGGTGGCCGCGGGCCTCGGAATCCTGGGCGAGAAATTGACGCCGCCCCAGTTGGCAGGGGTCGCGCTTCTCCTGCTCGGCATCCTGGCTATCACTCTGCCGCAGACCAGCGGCCGCGCCACGGTACCGGCGCTGCTAACTGGCGTGTCGATCGCTGCATACAGTGCAGTCGATCGGGTAGGCGTGCGGCTGTCAACGCCCTGGCTCTACGGCTGGCTTCTCATCGTGCTGCTGGCCATCGGTTTGCTGATCGCGGGGGTTGTCGGCCCGAGGCTTCAATCTGAGGGGGGACGTCCCCCCTGGGGGCGCAGGGCCTGGCGGAGCCAGATCCCGGCGCACCCCCCTCGTGGCTCGCGCTCCTCTGATGCGAAATCCGACCGTCCCGAGGCCCCTCCTGTGCGCTGGCCGCAGGCGACCGTGATCGGGATCTTCATGTGGGGCGGATACCTTCTGGTGCTCGCGGCACTCAGCATCGCTCCGCTCTCTGTGGTCGCGCCGGTCAGAGAGACGGCGATCGTGGCGGTGGCTGTATGGGGCATATGGAAATTGCGTGAGCGCAGGGGTGCTGTGCTGAAGCTTCTGGGGGCAACCGCGACCCTGGTTGGGGTGGTCCTGCTGGCCCTTTGAAATGGGGGATGAAACTGTGAAATCTCGGTGGTAATGTGAAAAAGTCGCCTGGTCTGGGGCGATGTTCGCCGCGGTCGTCGTTCTTCTCGAAAGGACCGGTGCGTTCGTGACATTAATTTCGAGAAGAGGAGCAGGAGATGCCGACTGGCGCCATCAAGAAGCTGGTTTCCGACCGCGGGTTCGGGTTCATCGCGGCGGAGGATGGGCGGGAGTATTTCTTCCACCGCACAGGACTCGACTCGAGCGTTAACTTCGATTCGCTCGCCGGCGGGGAGCGCGTCAACTTCGAGATCGAGCCCAGCCAGAAGGGTCCGCGGGCAAACCGGATCAAGCTCGCTTAGCTGAGCGCCTCAAAGGGCGGCGGAAACGCTGCCCCTTCCTTCGAGCTCGAGCCGCTCGGCGCCTACTCACTTGAAGAGAGCGCCAGGTTCATCGGCGCGTGGCATGAGGCGCCGTCTGACGGAAGCTCGACCAACGGCCACCTGCACCTTGCGTTCTTGACTGATGAGGGATGGAAGGCGGCTGGAGTCTGTCTCACCCAGCCCGAGCCGGCGCGAGTTCTAGGAACTGTCTACGGTGATGCCGATGTCGATCGCGTAAAGCATCAGGTCGCTCGCATCCTCAGCCTCGACGTCGACGGCCGCGATTGGCCGGCGGTGGGGAAGCGCGATCGAGTGATCGCCAGGCTGCAGCAGATGTTTCCCGGGTTTCGGCCCGTGAACTGGTCGAACGCTTATGAAGCGGCAGCGTGGTCCCTCATCTCGACGCGAATCTCGATGCGCCAGGGCCAGGACGTCAAGAACAGGATGAGTCGGGAGCTGGGGCACGAAGTCGATGTCCACGGCCACCGCCTCTGGGTGTTCCCGGAACCTTCTCGGTTGATTGAGCTAAAAGCCTTCAAGGGGTTGTTCGGCCGCAAGGTCGAATACCTCAACTTGCTTGCGGGTTCAGCTTTGGCCGGGGCGCTGGACGCCGATATGCTTCGCGCGTTGTCGCGCGAGGAGGCGCTGAACCGTTTGCAACAGCTGAAGGGGATTGGAGAGTTCGGATCTCAGCTCGTCCGGCTCCGGGCCCTGAGCGCCGTGGACGAGCTCCCGACGAACGAGCCACGACTCGCGGGTGCAATTCGTGAGGCATATGGCCTCGCAACGGAGCCTGACCTGGACAAGCTCGAAGAGCTCGCTGAAAGTTGGAGGCCGTACAGGATGTGGGTGTGCGTGTGTCTTCGGCGAACCGTCACCGGCGGTGCAGGCATGATGCACTCGGGGTCTACACAGGCTTAGCGGGTCTCCTTCCGCTGGTTCGGCAGGGTTGGCCGCGTCCCGCCGGCCAAAGCCGACTGGTTTCCGCTCATAAGTTCAATGTGAAGTTCGCCGCACCACCACGATTGCCATCGCCCAACAAAGTGATCCGACCGCCAGCAGCGCCCACTGCGCCGGCATGATGGCGGGAAACTGTACGAGTGCTCCGAAAATACACATCGCGGCCGCTCCCGCAAGCAGGAATGAGCCTGGCAGCAGCAACCATGCGCAGTACCACGGCGGCTGCACCAGGTCGCCGCGATCCAGAAGCCGCCCGATGCCAAAGATCAAGGCGGCTCCGCCCAACGCCGGACCAGTGAGGGAGGCCGCCCAGCCTGCGCTGACCGCTCCCGCCGCGGCGCCCAGAAGTGGCTGCACCGCAGCCATCGCCAGGCCCGCGGGGACGGCGAAGGCGACAAGCCGCAGAAGCCTGCTTGCCCTGGGCACGTTTTAAACGATCACGCCGCCGTTAGTGCAGGCACCGCGGCCGGCCTCGTGAAGACGCCCTTCGTCGTCACCCACCCTCGTTCGACGTCCCAGTACATGTCAGAACGCGTGAGCTGCGTCATGAATTCGCTATTGAAGATGGCCCCTCGCGCGCGTGGAGACTCGCGGTGGCTGGTGCCCGCGCAATACGGTTGGCGCGGCAGACCTGCAGCCATCTCGGCGCTGTTGTAGTAGTCGGAATTTCCATAAACGGACGTGGAAGCGTACGAGTAGATCGCGATCCCAAGCACACGGTTGCCTTGTGCTGAGGGCGCGAGCGCCAGGCGGATTTGAGTGAGCGTGCCCTCGGGATAGTTCATGAATCCCCCGACACCCGTCAGGATGCGGTTGCCAAAACCCGAGTTCTTCTCAAAGTTGAGCCAGCGCACGAACCAGGTTTGCTCGAGGTTGTCCCACGCGCTGTCGTAGTTCATCGGCACACCGAAATCGATATATCGGTTGGCGAGCCATCCGTACCAATCCTGGAAGACTGATCCGTATGCCGACGTGAGCGGCCAGTCGGCTGCCGAGGCGGGGCCGCCGCCGTACGCGATGAGAGCGCCGCTGAGCATCACGTTCGGCTTTGTGCGCTTGAGGTCGGCGTGCAGGTCCCGCACGAACATGGTTACGCGCCCGCGGCGCCAAGCCTTCCATGCCTCGTCGTCAAGCGCAGGCGTAGTTGTGGCTCCCGTCTGCTGCATGTACAGTGCGACCGCTTCTTGGTTGTATCCCCATTCGTTTCCCGGATACCTGACGTAGTCCATGTGCAACCCGTCTACGTCATAGTTTTTTGCCACGTCCATGAACACCTTGTGGGTGTAGGCCAGGACCTCAGGGACTCCGGGGTCGAAGGACTCACTCTTGGTACCGGTATTGGAAAGCGTGGCCCACAGCTTGTGGTGCACGTAGATGTCGCTGGTGTTGCCAACGAAAAAAGTGTTGAGCCAAGCGTGGACCTCGATCCGCGGCGTCGAGTCGTGTGCGAGCTGGATCACGTAAGCGAGCGGGTCGAACCCGGGCGGGCCCTGGATGTCGGTGGCTCGCGGTTCGTCTGAAAGGTTGAAGTACGCGTCGCCACGCTTGCGGACCTGTACGAACAGTGCGTTCAGGTTTCCCCGGTGTGCATCAGCCACCAGCTTTTCCACCTGCGCCGGCGACTTCATCCCATCGTGAAAGGCGTCCACCCAAAGCGCGCGGTACTGCGGAGCACCCAATGCGATCGGGCTCGCGCTCGGGCTTGAGGCGAGCATTGGGCTTGGCGAGACCACGGTGGCCTCAGGTGATTGAGAGTTGCATCCGAGCAACAGGACGGCCATCAAGACCGCGCTGCACGGGAGCCAGCGCGCCGCCTTTGCCCTAACGACGGGCCCTTTTGAGCGCATCACGCCACCGCAAGCAGCACATGGTTCCTTCCTTTGGTCACGATCTGGCCGGGATGGTCTTGGCGCAAAGTCATGACGGCGTCATCCATCATGGCTTGACGGCGAACCTCGCTTATTCCTTCAATACGTGTCGCGCAGTCCACCCAGCTCATGAAGAGCGCCACCAGTTGTTCCGCCGACTCCCACTGCACCTCTTCTTCGATCAGCTCGACCGTTGCGGATTCGAACCCTGCCTCGAGCGCCGCCTGCCGGAAAGCACCTGCATCCTGGACCGTCGCACGCGTGGGCGCCTGATCGACAGCCTCTGGTGCCGGCGGCACCCATCTGTCGATCACCGTGTACAGCTGGATCCAGACGGCCTCCCCTCGGCTGCCGATCGGCACGCTGGCCGAGAGCCTGCCTCGAGGCCTCAGCACACGCCGAGCTTCGCTCAATGCACGTGGGAGATCAGACGCGAACTGGAACCCATGACCGCAGATCGCGGCGTCGAAGAAGCCGTCATCAAATGCGAGCTGCTCGATGTCCATCAGCTCAAAGCGTGCTGAGGGGAGGCGCAAGGCTTGCGCGAGCTCGATCATCCCGGGTGCGAGGTCGACACCTCTTACTTCTCCACCCGGGGAAACTGCCGCAGCCAGAAGACGGCTTAGAGTGCCGGGCCCGCATGCGAGATCGAGGATCCGCATTCCGGGACGCGCATCAAGGAGATCGAGGGCTCGCATTCTGCCGGCCGACTCGCCTCGGGACATGATTTGCTCCAGGCGGCTTTGATACGCGAGGGCGTGCCGGCTGAACGCGCGGGGAAAGATCTCTTTCGACTTCACCCGCTGAGCTGCTTCCACTCCTGCTCGAGCCACGCCGCGGCTCCGATCGCTCCGCTGTTTGTCCGGCCGACCACCTGGATGCCGACCGGCATACCACGCACCGGAGCGGGAAGAGTGACCACCGGCTGGCCCGTTGCATTGAAGGGGCGCGTGAAGCGCGTGATCGGCTCGCGCACCTCGATCGACGCGCTTATCGAGGGAGCCACGATAGCGCTTGCGGGCAGGACGAGCGCATCGATGCCGTCCATTGCGCGCGCCGCCTCCGCCCGTAGCTCGCGGAGTGCCGCCAGCGCTTCAAGGTAATCGACGGCCAGTATTTCCAGCCCGCGCCGGAGGTGGCCGAGCACGTCCGCGCCGTATTTCTCAGGATTTTCGGCAACCCAGCGCCTGTGATATGTGCTGGCTTCGACCTGGAGCACCGTGAGGCTGAACGTATACAGCGGCTCCCGCTTGATGAACTCCACCTCGGGCAGCCCGCTCGACACCAGCCGCCACGCGCGGGAGGTCTCCTCATCGAGGTCGGCGACCCAGCCCGCTGGAACTGCAAGCCGCGGCTGGCGTGTCGGTCGCTGAGGCATGGCCTCGCCGGACATCATGGTGTAGGCGCGCGCTGCGCTCATCACATCTGACGCCAGGGGACCGAGGGTATCGAGCGACGTGCTCAGAGGGACCACCCCGGACGTGTCGATGCTGCCGAACGCCGGCTTGAATCCGACGACTCCGCAGAACGCTGCCGGTATACGAATTGACCCGCCTGTGTCGCTGCCCACGGCCCAGTCGCACATCCCGGCGGCCACCGCGACTGCCGATCCGCCCGACGAGCCGCCGGCGACGCGCGCGACGTCGTGCGGATTGCGCACTGCGCCGTAGTGCGGGTTGACGCTGGTCACGCCATAGGCGAACTCATGCAGGTTGGTCTTGCCGACGATCACGCACCCTTCCTGACGCAGGCGCCGAATCACGGGCGCATCCTCGACTGCGGGTTCGCGAGGGAGGATCACGCCGCCCGCCGTGGTCACCATGCCCGCGACGTCGACAAGGTCCTTGACGGCAACCACGGTGCCGGTGCCTTCCTCCGAGGACACCGAGATGAAGGCGTTCAAGTCGGCCCGCTCGAGGATGCGCCAGCGCGCCTTTTCGAGTTCCATGGCTCCAATTCTGGCAGTCGTCGAGTTATCCTCCCTCGCAATGCCTCAGACCGCCGGCATGATCAATCCAACCGTCGCCTGGAGCAAGGTAGAGGTGCTGACCGCATACCAGCGCCTCACCGGTGAGATCCAGATGCGAGTGCGTCTGCGCGAGACGATCAATGACCCCGAGCCGTACTTCCATCTCAGGAACGTCAGCGCCGAGCCCCTACTTCCGGGTGCCGTGGCTCTGACTGGAGTGCCGGAAGGCTTGTTCAGCAAAGCCATGATCGGGGGCATCAGGACCATCGAGCCGGAGCCGCCGCCTCCCGACCAGATGGAGGTGACGCGACGTTACGCCATGGTCCAGGCCGGCACCTTCATGGTGGCCGGCGCGGCGGAGTTCGCCAAAGCGCTGGAACCCAATATGCACGCCGAGGTGCTGCTGAAGAATCCGTTCTTCTCGCTCGTCGATGTGACGGTCACGATCATCGGAGTCGCCGGCAAGAGTTGGTCGCAACCGATCATGTGGGTGAACCGTGCACACATGCTGGCCCTCTATTTGGGCTAAGCGCCCAAATTATGAGAGGGAACCCCCGGTGGTTCCCCTATCGGCGGGCGCTGCCCGCGCGCCTGCTCTCCCTCCGGTACATCGAAGGGACTTTTCTTAGAAGGATTTCTCCTAGCGCCGTATGGAGCGTTAGGAACAAAGTCAGGCCCGGGGGGACCCCAGCCAACCCTGCCGCGCTGGTTCGAATTCGCCTCTTAGGGCTTAGCTCCGAAAGCTCCTCTAAGCCTCGCCCATAGGACCGAGAACAGCAGTCCGAACGCGTTGACAGGCTTTGCAGTGGCAGGCGCCGCGGATGTGACCGGCGCCGCGCCTGCCACCGGCGCTGCGCCTGGACCCGTTGGGGATGCCTTCTCGCCCCCGCTTCCGCCCCCGCCTGCGCCCGGCTCAGCGGCCTCGACGTTGGTCTTGATGCAGGCCGCCATGTCGTTGACGATGCGGCGGGACACGTCCTCCATCACGCCGCGGCCGAACTGGGCGACGCGGCCGGCGACGTTGTAGTCGGTGACGATCTTGACCAACGAGCCCGATCCGTCCGCCTCGACAGTCATCCGTGCGCTGGCGCGGGCCGAGCCCGGCCCCGTGGTCTCTCGACCCTCGGCTTCGAGCGTGGCCGCGTGGTTGGCATCGTCCCGGTTCATGATTCGCGCCGTGCCGCTGTAGGCAACGGTGATCGGCCCGACCTTGATCTTTACCTTGCCTTTGAAGGTGGTCGGATCGACCACTTCCGACAGCTCGGCTCCTGGCACGCAGCCGACAATCTTGTTGACATCGAGGAGGTACGCGAATACGCGGGAGGGAGGCGCGCCCACCGTGAACGAATTTTCTAGTTGCATTTCGCCGCTAAAAGTAGCGCAATAGACGGGTAGGCCTTCGGCCAGCTCACGAGAGCATGATGTCCCCCGCCACCCGCACATTCGAAATAGTTCAACTTGCCGGTCGGCGCCGGCGCGATTGCAGGGCAGTTTTCGGCGCCAGGGCGCGCCGCCACCGCGTTAGGGAGGAGTCGTATGAAGCACAAAGTCGCGACCACCGTCAACGGCCAGCGGCGCGAGCATGAGGTCGAGCCGCGACTGCTGCTCGTGCACTACCTGCGCGACGTCGTCGGACTGACCGGCACCCACATCGGCTGCGACACGAGCCAGTGCGGGGCTTGCACCGTCACTATCGATGGCAAGGCTGTGAAGAGCTGCACCATGTTCGCGGTTCAGGCCGAGGGCAAGAGCATCACCACGATCGAGGGCATGGCGGCCAAGGACGGCACGCTGCACCCGCTGCAGCAGGCCTTCTGGGACGAGCACGGTCTCCAGTGCGGCTTTTGCACCCCCGGCTTCATCATGGCGGCCTCCTACCTGCTTTCCCAAAATCCCAACCCGACCGAAGACGAGATTCGTCAGGGCCTCGAGGGCAATCTCTGCCGGTGTACCGGATACGTGAACATCGTCAAATCCGTGCAAACCGCGGCCAAGGCAATGAACGGCTCCAAGACCAACGCCGGCGAGCACTCGGCCGCCGCAAGGAGGAGCTGAGGCAATGGCCGTCACCACGATGATCGGAGCCAAGATCCACCGCCGGGAGGACCCCCGGCTGGTTAGCGGTGAAGGTCGCTACGTTGACGACTTCACCCGGCCAGGCTGCGTCTCTCTCGCCGTTGTGCGTAGCCCCCACGCCCACGCGCTCGTCAAGAGCATCGACATCACCCAGGCGGCCAAGGCGCCCGGAGTGGTCGCCGTGTACACCCACAAGGATTTCGTCAAGGTGCTCTCTGGGACCATGCCGGTCACACCGTCCTTCGTTGCGGAGAAGAAGCAGAGCCCGCCCAGGTTCCCGATCGCTGATAAAGAGGTCGTCTACCAGGGTGAGCCAGTCGCCGTAGTGCTCGCGGAGACCAAGTACCAGGCCTCGGATGCGTCCAACCTGATCGAGGTCGAGTACGAGCCGCTTCCGGCAGTTATGGACCTCGATAAAGCGCTCGAAGCCAAGAGCCCTACGGTCCATTCGGGGGCGCCCGACAACCTCGGGTGGGATCTGACTTACATCCCCGATGACCCGGCGATCATGAAAGAGGCCGATGTGGTCATCAAAGTTCGCATTCTTCAGCAGCGGCTCGCGCCGACCTCGATGGAGACCCGTGGCGTGCTCGCCGAGTACTCGAAGCCGGACGGAACAATGACCGTCTGGATGTCGAGCCAGAGCCCGCATTTCGTCAGATTATTTCTCGGCGGTGCCATGGGGATACCCGAAAACCGACTCCGCGTGATCTCTCCCGATGTGGGCGGAGGTTTCGGCGCCAAGATCAGCCCGTATTCAGAAGACTGGCTGGTCCCCGCCGCGGCAAAGCTCAGCGGGCGGCCGGTGAAGTGGATCGAGTCGCGCACCGAATCGCTCCAGACCACCACCCACGGCCGAGGCCAGGTCTTCGAGGTCGAGGCCGGCGCCAAGAAGGACGGGACTCTGGTCTTTATCAAAGCGACCCAGTACCTCGATGCCGGCGCCTACATGGGCACTTTCGCGGCGTTCCAGGCATGTGCATGCCTGCTCGCGGGCGGCGCCTACAACTGGAAGCACGTGGCCGCGCGCACCGTCGGCGTTTTGACAAACAAGGTCCCGACCGATCCCTACAGAGGCGCCGGCCGCCCGGAAGCGACCCACATGTGCGAGCGGGCGATCGACCTGCTCGCGGGCGCACTGAAGATGGATCCGGCGGAGATTCGCCGCAAGAACTTCATCACGACCTTCCCGCACACCAATCACTTCGGCCTGGTCTTCGACTCGGGCGCCTATGAGAAGGCTCTGGACATGGCTATGGAGATTGCCGGCTACGAGAAGCTTCGCAAGGAGCAGGAAGAGGGCCGCAAGAAGGGCAAGTACCTCGGCATCGGATTGTCGAGCTGGATCGAGATCTGCGGCTTCGGGCCGAGCGCGGCCACTGCCCCCGCGACCGGAGGCATAGCACTCGTCGAATCGGCGCAGGTTCGCGTATTCCCGACCGGCTCGGTTGCGGTATACGTCGGCACCCACTCACACGGCCAGGGCCACGACACCACGTTCCCGCAGATCGTGGCCGACACCCTCGGCGTGCCCTACGACTCGATCGAGTTGCGGCATGGCGATACCGCGGAGGGGCCGGCTTTCGGCTACGGAACGTATGGCAGCCGCTCATTGGCGGTGGGTGGCATGGCCGTGCACAAGGCGAGCAAGAAGATCGTCGACAAGGCGCGCAAGCTCGCGGCGCACATCTTTGAGGCAGCTGAGGAAGACATCGTCTTCGACCAGGGGCAGTTCTACGTCAAGGGGAGTCCCGACAAGCGCAAGGCATTTGGCGAGGTGGCATTCGCTTCTTACGGGGCCGGCCTTCCCGAGGGGATGGAGCAGGGCCTCGAAGCTGTCGCCTACTACGACCCGAGCAACTTCGTATGGCCCTTTGGCACCCATATAGCGATCGTCGAGGTGGATCCCGAAACGGGCCACGTCGACCTCAAGCGCTACATAGCGGTTGACGACTGCGGCAACATCATCAACCCGATGATCGTCGACGGCCAGATTCACGGGGGCGTCGCGCAGGGTATTTCGCAGGCGCTCTACGAAGAAGTTGTTTACGACGACGAATCCGGACAGATGAGGACAGGAACGTTCACGGACTACCTGCTCCCCAGCGCCAACGAGTTTCCAACCTTTGAGCTCGGCCGCACGATCACTCCTTCGCCGACCAATGAGCTTGGCGTCAAGGGCATTGGCGAAGCCGGCACAATCGCAAGCTCCATCGCAGTCATCAATGCCATCTGTGACGCGCTGGCGCCGCTCGGCATCAAACACGTCGACATGCCCGCTAGCCCCGATCGGCTCTGGAAGCAGATCCAGGAAGCAAGCGGTGGGTCCAGCAACGGAAAGGAGGCTCGTAAGTGATCCCAGCCGCATTCGAATACGCCCGCGCCTCCTCCGTTGAGGAGGCGGTGAAGCTGCTCAAGAACTACGGCGAAGATGCCAAGGTGCTGGCCGGCGGCCACAGCCTCATCCCGCTGATGCGCTTGAGGCTGGCCCAACCCAGCGCCCTCGTCGATATCAACGGAATCAAGGGCCTGGACCAGATCAAGGAAAGCGGCGGCAAGCTGCACGTCGGTGCGCTTGCACGTCACGTGAACATCCACAACTCGCAGGTCGTCAAGGACAAGCTGCCTCTTCTCGGCGACGTGGCCGGCGAGGTGGGGGACAACCAGATCCGCAACATGGGCACCATCGGAGGTGTCGTTGCGCATGCTGATGCTGCCGGCGATTACCCGACGATCGCCTTAATGCTCGACGCGGACATCGTGACCAACCAGCGGACGATTCCGGCCAAGGACTTCTTCAAGGACATCTTTACGACGCCGCTGGCGGCGGACGAGATCGTCACGGAGATCGTGTTTCCGGTCGCAAACGGCCCACACAAGTACATCAAGTTCCGGCGCCGGCTCTTCGACTGGGCCATCGTCGGCGCGGCGGCACAGAAGATGGATGGCGGCTGGCGAATCGGCCTGACCAACGTCGGCCCGACACCCGTTCGGGCGAAGGCGGTCGAAGAGGCTCTGCACAAGGGCGCCAAGCCGGAAGAGGCGGCACAGCACGCATCCGACGGGCTGAACCCGTCGGGCGACCTGCGCGCTAGCCCGGAGTACAAGAAGCACCTGGCGCGGGTGCTGACGAAGCGAGCGATCGAGCAAGCCGGCTAATTGAGTTTCCTGCTGCCGGCCGCGTCGCCTTTACGCGGCCGGTAGTCTTTTCCGCGATGAGCCCTGCTCCGCTTTCGATTGACGACGTCGAGGCGCGTCTGCGCGAGCGTCGCTACATCGGCGACCGTGCTTTGGCGACCTCTATCTTCCTGGCGCTCAAGCTCGAGAAGCCGCTGTTCATCGAGGGCGAGGCAGGGGTCGGCAAGACCGAGGCCGCCAAGGTCATGGCCGACGTGCTCGGTGCGCGCTTGATCCGCCTCCAGTGCTATGAGGGCATCGACCTAGCCCACGCGGTCTACGAATGGAACTATCCGCGGCAGCTCCTCCACATCCGGCTGCTTGGTGAGCAGGAGGATCGCCGCACCG
This sequence comes from Candidatus Dormiibacterota bacterium, assembly GCA_003151665.1. The sequence goes on along the minus strand of PLYD01000249.1, from coordinate 12,749 downwards.
CAGAGCGCGAGATCTTCAGCTCGGAGTTCCTGCTGAGGCGGCCGCTCCTGGACGCGATCGACAACGACGACCTGACGGCTCCCGTCCTCCTCATCGACGAGATCGATCGCTCCGATGAGGAGTTCGAGGCGTTCCTTCTCGAGCTGCTCTCCGATTTCCAAGTGTCGATCCCGGAGATTGGAACCATCAAGGCCAAGAAAGCGCCCTTCGTCGTCATCACCTCCAACCGGACCCGTGAGGTGCACGACGCCTTGAAGCGCAGGTGCCTGTATCACTGGATCGACTACCCGGACCTCGAAAAAGAGGTCGAGATCGTTCGAGCGCGCGCGCCCGAAGCGGCCGACGGGCTTGCACGCGATGTCGCCGCGCTGGTCCAGGGGCTGCGTGGCATGGACCTGTACAAGGTGCCTGGCGTCGCCGAGACGCTCGACTGGGCACGCTCGCTGGCCGCCCTCGGCGCTACGCGAATCGACGCGGCTCTTGTCGATGCGACTCTCGGCGCTGCGCTCAAGTACCAGGAAGATCTCGAGAAAGTGCGGGGTCAAGTGCCGGCGATGGTCGAGAAGGCGAGAGGTGCCTGACCCAGGCGCTCTCACCCTCGCAACGCCGGACCTTCTTCCCAGGTTGGGAGCGTTTGCCCGGCTCCTGCATGACGCCGGAATGGAGGCTGGGCCCCGCCGGCTGACCGACGCAACGCGTGCGCTGAATCACGTGGAGCTGCGAAACCAGGTCGATTTTCGCAACGCACTGCGGTCCGTGTTCGTGAGCAGGAAGGAGGACATCGACACCTTCGAGGCTGCCTTTGACATCTTCTGGGCGCCGCCCGATCCGCGGGCCTCCGCCGGGCAGGTGCCGGGGCGTAGCCGCGCACTGCCGTTGTCGCCTGAACGCGCCAAGGCATGGTCGAACGCGCTTGGCCTGAACCAGTCTCAGATGAACCGCGAGCAGGACGTGACCGTCGTCCCCGAGAGCTCCAGCGGCTATAGCGCCGAGGAGCTCTTGCGCCACAAGGATTTCGAGCAGATGACCTGGCAGGAGACACAACAGGTGAGGCGCCTGCTCGAGCAGGCTCCGTGGCGCATGGCGGAGCGGAAAACGCGGCGGTTGCGGCCTGCCAGGTCGGGTCGGATCGATCTGCGGCGCACAGCGCGTCATGCGATCCGTTCCAGCGGCGAGCTGATGCAGCTCTTTCGCCGGCGCCCGCGCCTGCGGCGTCGCCCGCTCGTCCTTATCTGCGATGTGAGCGGATCGATGGAGAAGTACTCGCGCCTGCTGATGATCTTCGCCCACGCCATCGCGCGACGCGAGGACCTCGAGGCATTCGTCTTCTCTACTCGATTAACGCGAGTCACACGTCTCCTTCGCCAGCGCGACCTGGATCGGTCGCTCGACTCGTTGAGCAAGGGCGTCCACGATTTCAGCGGAGGAACGCGCATCGGCGACGCGCTCGCCGACTTCAACCGTCACTGGGCGCGTCGAGTCCTGGGCCACGGGGCGGTAGTCATCATCGTCAGCGATGGGTGGGATCGTGGCGACCCATCGCAGCTCACCGCTGAATTGATTCACCTCAGGCGCACCGCTCACCGGCTCATCTGGTTGAACCCGCTCATCGGTTCCAAGGGCTATCAGCCTCTGACAAGAGGTATGGCGGCGGCGCTCCCGCACTGCGACGACTTCCTCGCCGCCAACAACCTGCAAGCCCTCGACGACCTGGGCAAGCTACTGGCGGGCCTGGGAACGCGAGCGGCCCGGAGCCGTTGATATAAGCAATGCGTGAGGTCTTGAGCGAGCTGGAGCAGTGGACCCGCGAGGGCGAGGACATCGCGCTGGCGACTGTGGTCGAGACGTGGGGTTCGAGCCCACGGCCCCTTGGATCGAAGATGCTGGTGACGCGGTCCGGCAAGATGGCGGGCTCTGTCTCCAATGGCTGCATCGAGGGCGCTGTGTTCGAGGAGGCCCAGAAGGTGCTCAAGAGCGGCAAGCCCAAAGTCGCGGCTTTCGGCGTGGCCGACGACGTGGCGTTCGAGGTCGGCCTGGCGTGCGGCGGCCACATCGAAGTGTTCGTGCAGCCCTTGACGCCGGCGCACAAGCAGCTGATGGCGATGCTCGAAAGGAACGAAGCCGCGACCCTTCGGACGAACCTGGTCACGGGCGAGGTAAGCCTCGCGGCCGGCGCGCCGCCCGGCAGTGAGCTCGCGCGGCGCGACGGCGACTGGCTCGTCGAACCCTTACGCCGGCCCGCTCACCTGGTCATCGTCGGTGCAATCCATATTGCGATTCCTCTTCACCGGTTGGCGAAGCTCATGGGTTATCGGGTCACGGTGGTCGACGCGCGGTCGAAATTCGCAACCAAAGAGCGTTTCACCGACGCGGACGAGCTGATCGTGGCCTGGCCCGACGAGGCGATGGCGAAGTTGAATTTCGACAACTCAACTTATGTCGTCATCCTCACGCACGACCCTAAGTTCGACCTGCCTGCATTGAGGTCGGTGCTCGGCAAAGAGGTCGGCTACATCGGAGCCATCGGCAGCCGCAAGACAAACCAGAACCGTTTCGATGCGCTGCGCGCTGAAGGTTTCTCTGAGGAGCAGCTGGCGCGTGTGCACGGCCCGATCGGCCTCGACCTCGGAGGTCGTGGCGCCGAGGAGACGGCTCTAGGCATCCTCGCCGAGATCACCGCCACGCGCTTCGGCGGTACTGGCGTCTCCATGCGGGAGGCGAAGCGGCCCTCCCTCACCTGACGACGCGGCCATCGTCCGCCTCTCACGAGTGATCGGCAGTGCAATGTAGAAGAAGACGACGAACGCGTACAGCGTCAACGCGAGCGTGACGTTGAAGAAGGCGGTGATGGTGGCCAGCGGCCACAGCCCCAGGTCGAGCGAGAACCCCACCCAGTCGAGAGGCACCATCTTGACGCGGTAGCGCCGCGCATAGAGATTGAAAGTGCTGAAAGCGAGTGACATGGAGCTCATGACCAGGCCGTAGGCCACTGCGGCAGCAGTCTGATCATGGCGGGTTGGAAAAGGTATGACCGCGACTGTGAGAAGAAGCAGGCCGTTCAGGAAAAGAAGCACTCGATCGAAACGCCCGATCGCATCGATGATCCCGTGGTGATTGACCCAGATGACCACGATGGTTGAGAGGCTGATGAAGTAGGCCGCGTACGAGGGCCATGCCTGCAGCAGGGCGATGCCGAGGCCGGGGGTGCCGGTGACATTTGGTCGACAAGATTGAAGACGAGCACCGTGGCGGCCACCGCGAAGACCCCATCGCTGAATGCTTCGGCCCGGGACTTTTCACGTCGACAACGATATGCCCGCTGGCCTCCGGTTCAGGATTTCTTAGCGCGCTCCCGGAACCGCTTGGCCTTCTGGCGATTGCCGCAGGCGGCCATCCTGCACCAGCGGCTCGAATGGTTGCGGGATAGATCGTAGAAAGCCCAACGGCAGGAAGACGAGTCGCAGAGCTTGAGCCGCGTCCACTCCTCTTCGTTCATGGCCGCGAAAACCGCCGCCACAATCCGGCCGAGCGCGCCGTCGACACCGCTTGCGTGCGGCTCGAGGCGCGCTTTACCGTTAGGGCTAAAGCGGGGAATGAGCCGGCTCGCGGAGACTGCACCGTTCAAGGTGGCGATATCGACCGGGTAGACAGAGCCCCCTGAGTTCGCGCCGATGGCGCCTCGTATGGCCTCCCGCACAGCGACGGCGTGCTTGAGGTCGGCGTCAGTCGCGGGCTGGTTGAGAGCCATCAATCCTCGTTCGACCAGCCACTCCCTAAGCGCATCGGGGTCGCTGAGCGCTTCGACGCCGGGCTCCAGATCGGCCGTGTTGACGAACGCCTGGATCAAGCCCAAAGCGCCCGGAGCGGTTTCTCGATCAGCCATCTCTTGGTTTGTAACCCGCATAGCCAATATACCAGTTACACTAACTCATGTAGAGGTTTAGATAGTTACGGAGGTGAGGTATGAACTCACGTATGAATGAAGATCTCGCCTGGCTGCGACTACAGGACATGCAGCGGGAAGCTGAAAACCGGCGCCTGGTGGCCGGATCGCCCTCCTCAGGGGCGATGTCGGCCCTACGCCGCCTCACTGTCCGCATCCTCATCTATGTCAGGTCGCGCGAGGCGGCGAAACAATCCGCTGCGCGCCCCACGATAGAAACCCGGCGTCACGCCTAGCCGCGAGCCAGGCGCCGCAGCACCTCCACTTGCGCGGCGTCTGGCCCTTCCCCTGCGCCTGGCACCTCCAGGATGAACGGCAATTTGGCAAGTCGCGGCTCGTGCAGCAAGGCGCGGAAGCCCTCCTCGCCGATCTCGCCCACGCCGATATTGGCGTGCCGGTCTCGATTGGAGCCCAGCCCCGTCACCGAGTCGTTGCAGTGGATGACCTCTACGTGTTTCAGCCCCACGACTCGATCGAGCTCGTCGAGCGTCTTGGACACATCTGAAGCAGTTCGCTCGTCGTAGCCCGAGGCAAAGGCGTGGCACGTGTCGAAGCAGACAGATGCTCTCGGGTCGTCCAGCGCCGTGAGCATTTGGGCGATCTCCTCGAACCGCGCTCCGACGCACCCACCAAGGCCTGCGTTGTTTTCGATGAGCAGTCGTGCTTTCTTTGGGTCGGCCCTCTCCAGCACCTTGTTCAGGTGCCCGATGATGTTCGGCAACCGCGCCTCGAACCCAGCTCCCTTGTGAGACCCGGTGTGAAAGATCACGCCGTTTATCCCGAGATCGTCAGCCGCCTTGAGGTAGCCGGCAAGCGTGCTCTCAGACCGCTGCCGCATGGCTGGATCGTCGCCTGCAAGGTTGATCAGGTAGACGGCGTGAAAGTAGAACGGAGGATTGCCATGCTTGGCCGCCGCCTCTTTGAACGTCGATATGCGAGCTTCATCGAGCTTGGGCGAGCCCCAGAAGCCTGGCGGCGTCGGGTGGATCTGAATCGCTTCGGCGCCCATGGCCGCGGCGCGCTCGAAGGCGAGGTGGAGGCCGCCAGAGGAATCTACATGGGCACCGAGGAGTGGCATGCACAAAAGACTAACCGGCGCTGTCTGGCATGCTGAACAGGTGACCGTCTTCGTGATGAGCGACCTGGAGCTCCCGATTCGAGGACGTACGTACCGAGAGCCGGAGGGGCCGCACAGCGTTGTCGTCCGCGGCCGCGACATCGAATCCGCACTGCAGCACGTGGCATCGCGCGAAGACTGCCGGTCCCTCGCGGTGATCAGTCTCCCGGCCAACGTCCCCGACCTCTCGGCGCTCGCGGGCCGTCGCCTTCTCCTCGTCGATGGAGACAATGGCCGCCTGCGCGACTTCGCTGAGCTGGCGCTCAGGGCGGATGTCGAGGTGGAGTGGATAAGGTCCGCCCGGCCTCCATTCGAGCGTCTTGCCGCGGCCCTGCTCCCCATCGGCGCCATCGTCCTCGCGGCCGGTTCCAGCTCCCGGATGAGCGGCTCACAAAAGCTGCTCTTGGAGGTCGAGGGCAGGCCGATGGTGAGGCACGCCATCGAGTCGGCCTCTGATGGCGGATGCCAGCAGGTCGTGGTCGTCTACTCGTCACGCGANNTCTCGGACGGTATCGGCGCTCCTGCGGGCGTGGCGCCGCGAAGGTTCACGCCCCGCTGTCGCCGTGTCCAAGAAGCGCAGCGCCGACGACAGCGCTCCTGGTCGCCGCCCGGACCAGCACTGGACACCGCCGGTGGTACTGGCACGCGAGCTTTGGGACGACCTGAACGCACTGGAGGGCGATGCCGGCGCGAGGCAAATCCTCGACGGGCACCCAGAGCTCCTCGACACCGTGCCGGCGCCCGGTCGCCCCGACGATATCGACACGCCGGAGGACTACGCAAAGATCCTCACCCTGTTTCCCCGGCGAAAGTCCCGCAAAAGGGCGTAATCCCGTCGGCGCCGCATTGGCGCGTGTAGGTTTAGTCCGATGCTCGTCGTGATGGCCTCGACTCTGCTCAGGAGATCTTGCTGGGCGATCGCGGGGTCCAGGTGATGGCGCCCAGGGTTCCCTCGCCAGATCGCTACAAATGAGGACTGCCACGGCGGAATGAGAGATGCCATAGCCTCTGTGCGGTCGTGGATTGAGGTGCGGGCGAAATCCCTTCGGCTCCGCTCCCCATTCCCGTGGCTGGAGAGATCAGAATGGTGCTAGTGATCGCTCTAGGAGTTCCAGCTTGAAGGATCAGCCCGGCCGCAAAATAAGTTCAAAGTCGGCAGGATGGCGCCGGTCAGGCCGGTACACCGACATCATCTATCAGACCTGGGACGGCATCGCCAAGATCACCATCAACCGACCCGAGGTCCGCAATGCGTTCAGGCCGACCACCGTGGTTGAGATGTCGCGCGCTTTCGAGGCCGCTCGCGATGACCCGAAGATCGGCGTCGTGATCCTCACGGGCGCCGGCACCGAAGCGTTCTGCTCAGGCGGCGACCAGCGGATCCGTGGTGACGACGGCTACATCGACCCGACGGGCACCGGCCGTCTCAATGTGCTCGACCTGCAGGTGCAGATCCGCCGGCTGCCGAAGCCGGTGATCGCGATGGTCGCCGGCTACGCGATCGGCGGCGGACACGTCCTGCACGTTGTCTGCGACCTGACCATTGCGGCTGACAACGCACGTTTCGGCCAGACCGGCCCGCGCGTGGGCAGCTTCGACGGCGGCTACGGAGCGGGGCTGCTCGCGCGGATCGTCGGGCAGAAGAAGGCGCGCGAGATCTGGTTCCTGTGCGACCAGTACGACGCCCAGCAAGCGCTCGAAATGGGCCTCGTCAACAAGGTGGTTCCGCTTGCCGACCTCGAGAGCGAGACGGTTCAATGGTGCCGCCGGATGCTCGAGCTCAGCCCGCTTGCTCTGCGCATGCTCAAGGCTGGGCTTAACGCCGTGGACGATGGCCTTGCCGGAATCCAGCAGCTCGCCGGCGATGCGACCTTGCTCTACTACATGAGCGAGGAGGCGCAGGAGGGTAGAGACGCGTATGTACAGAAACGCAAACCCAACTTCTCGAAGTTCCCAAAGCGACCGTGACGACGACGGCTGTCGGCCCCAGCCCCGCGAGGGTGTGGTGGTTCGCCCTGAGGCCGGCCACGCTGGCCGCAGCGGTCGCGCCGGTGCTTGCCGGCACTGCGGTCGCGGTGCATGAAAGCGGCGCGCGGCCCATCCCCGGCGCGGCAGCGCTCGTGATCGCGCTGACTCTGCAAGTCGGCGTCAACCTCGCCAACGACTACTCCGACTTCGTGCGCGGCGCGGACACGCCCCAGCGAATCGGACCGCTGCGCGCTGCGGCCTCGGGAGTCGTCGCGCCGGAGCAGGTGAAGTGGGCCGCGGTGGCAGCTTTCGCCGTCGCCGGCGTTACCGGCCTGGTGCTCAGCCTGGCCACCGACTGGCGTTTGGTCTTCGTCGGCGCCGCATGCTTGCTGGCCGCGTGGCTGTACACGGGCGGCCCGCGGCCATACGGCTACATGGGACTGGGCGAGCTGTTCGTCTTCATCTTCTTTGGGCTGGTCGCCACCATTGGCACCGCGTACGTCCAGGAGCTGCGGGTGACGCCGCTGGCCATCCTTGCCGGGTGCGGTCTTGGCTTCCTTGCCACCGCGATCCTGGTGCTCAACAACCTGCGTGACATAGAAACCGATGCGGCGGCCGGCAAGCGGACCCTGGCGACGCGCATCGGCCGACGGGCCACGCATGCGCTCCTGCTGGCACTCGTCTGCGCCGCCTTCGCGGTCCCGATCGGCATGTTCGTTTCGGGACTTGCCGGCGTCACGATCATGGTCATGTACATCGGCATTCCCATCGCCGCGGTGGCCGTGCGAACCGCTTTCGCCACCCGCAGCGGTCCAGCGCTGGTGGGCGCATTGAAGCGGATGGCCGCGGCTGAGCTCGCCTACTCCCTGCTGATGACCCTGGGACTCCTGCTTTGATGAGGGCGTACATCACCGCGCGGAGGCCTGCGGATGTCGCCCGAGATGTCGACAGCTGGCGCAAACGAGGCTGCATGTCGTTCGTTCTTCGCCAGGTTGGCGGCGGCGGCCTGGTCGACCAGGAGCGACTGGGTGCGGCCCGCTATGCCGCGGGCCTTCAGGCCGAGGTAGAGCTCGAAGGCGACGGTTCGGATCTTTCTGACGCTGCGTCCAGATGAGCCAACAGGAGTCGCGAGAATGCCTCCGGGCGCTCCTGGTGCACCGTGTGCCCAGCTCGCTGGACGAGAACTACGCGACCGTTTGGAACCGACGTGGCCAGGCGGCGGGCGGACGCGGCGTAGCCGTGATCGAGCTGGCCGGCAACGAACGTGGAGGGAACCTTTACGCGGTTGAGCTCCTGCCAGACAGGTTGCATCGCCCCCGCACCCATCCCCCGGAGCGATTCCGCCAGACCAGCCACGTGATTGTCCATGCGCGCCGCTCGCACCTGGGCCAGGAACGATGGCCCGCGGCGTTCCAAACCCTGGAAAAGAGGCAGGCTGCTCCAGTAGTTGACGAAAGCTTCGAGCCCATCGGTTTCGATCCGTTGCGCCAGCGCCTCGTCACCTCGCCGTCTGCCCTCACGCGCCTCCTCATCCAGGCCGGCATGAGCGCCGATGGTGAGCAGCGACAGGATTCGTTCAGGCCTTGCCGCCGCAACGTGGAGGGCGAGGCGGCCGCCCATCGAGTAGCCGACAAGATGGGTGCGCGCAATATCGAGGCTGTCCCACAGCCTCACGAGATCTTCAGTACAGGCGTCCATCGTGTAAGGAGCGCCAGGACGGACTCGAGTGGTGCCATGGCCACGGAGGTCGGGGACCACCCACTTCCAGCCGCTGGGCATCAGGGAGATGACTTCGAGCCAACTCTTACCGCTCTGGGTGAAGCCGTGGAGCAGCGTGACCGGCGAGCCCTCGCCGATCACCTCATAGTTGAGTTGGACGTCCGCTTCTTGGAGAATTCCCACAAACAGATCCTATGGATGTAACGCAATCATTCGCCGCAACCTTCGTCGACGAGCTGGCCGCTCAGGGCGTCGATTTCGCCTGTATTTCTCCCGGCTCACGGTCGGCTCCCATCGCCATCGCGCTCCAGCGGCACCCGAAGATCCGCGTGTTCGTGCAGATCGACGAGAGGTCCGGATCCTTCTTCGGGGTCGGCCTCGCCAAGGCATCCGGAAAGCCTGTCGTCCTCCTCTGCACATCAGGCACTGCGGCAGCAGAATTTCACGCAGCGGTCGTCGAGGCCTTTCATTCACGCACTCCTCTGATCGTCCTCACCGCGGATCGCCCCCCTGAGCTGCGCGATGTCGGCGCCAATCAGTCGATCGATCAGCAGCGTCTCTACGGAACCGCGGTTCGATGGTTCTTCGATCCGGGCCCTCCCGTCGAGTCTGCCGGTGCGCCCAGGCAGTGGCGCCGGCTGGCGGCGCGGGCTTATGCGGAGGCCGCCGGCGGGCCGGTNNCCGCTGATCGTCGCCGGCGAGATGCGTGACGGTGACCGGCTTGCGCCCGCGCTGAGCCGTCTGGGGCTGCCTGTCCTCGCGGAGCCGAGCTCGCAGCTGCGGCGCGCAGAAACCGGCGCTGCCGTCGAATCGTATGAAGCCCTTCTGCGCGCGGGCTGGTCGCTGCAGCACGGGCCTGATCTCGTCGTGAGCATCGGCGGGACGCCCACGTCAAAGGTTCTGAGCGCCTGGCTGGCGGCAGCCTCCGCGCCCACTTTTCTTATCGACCCCGACCGCATGTGGCGCGACCCCGAGCAGGTCGCAAGTCACGTGATTGCATGCGATCCGCAGGCCCTGCTCGAGGCGCTCCCGCCAATGGATCGAAATGCCTGGCGAGAGGAATGGATGTCCGCCGGCAAGCGCGCGACCGCCGCAATCGCGGCCACGTTTGTGTCCACGCCCTTGCACGAGGGTCACATCGTGCGGGCGCTGGCGGCACGTCTACCCGACAACGGTCAGGTTTTCGTCGGTTCCAGCATGCCGATCCGCGCCGTCGACAGCTTCTGGCCGTATGCCAAGACCCAGCAGCGGTTCTACGGCAATCGCGGCGCCAGTGGCATTGACGGCCTTGTCTCTTCGGGCCTCGGGTTGGCCGCGGGGCGGAGCAACGCTCCCACCGTGCTGTTGCTCGGGGACCTATCCGTCTACCACGACATGAATGGCCTATGGGCCGTGAGGCGGCACGGTCTCAGGGCAACCATTGTGGTCTGCGACAACAATGGCGGCGGCGTTTTTAATTTCCTGGCACAGGCGCAGCACCAGGACGTTTTCGAGGAGCTGTTCGCGACGCCGCTGGGCCTGGACTTCGCGCAGGTCGCGCGCCTGTATGACCTCGTGTACAGCCCGGTGACGGATCGCGCCGGCCTCGAGCCAGCGCTCGTCGACGCTCTCGCTGCGCAGACTCCGACACTGGTCGTCGTGAAGTTCAAGCGCGAGGACAGCGTCAACGGACATCGCACGTGCTGGGAGGCCGCCTCGGCGGCGCTGCGCTAAACATATGAGCGGGAACGCGACTGTTCCCTCTCATCGACGGGCGCTTCGCGCGCGTCTGCTCACCTTCCCGCGATTGACTACGAATTAGTTTCTCCACGCGACGCCTCGGAGTGGGGAGGACAAAGTCATGGGCCGCGGGACCCGGCCAACCCTGCCGCACTAGCCCGCGCACCGGTTTAGCCGTTCAAGAAGTCGAGCAGCAGGCGGTTGAACTTTTCAGAGTGCTCAAGGTTCGGCAGATGAGCCGCGTCATGAATGACGGCCTTTCGAGCGCCTCGAATGTTCGATACGAGAACGTCGGCCGTCTCGTGGATTTCGGGCAGGTCGTGGTCTCCGACAACGACCAGCGTCGGCGCTTTGATCTCAGCCAAGCGCTCGGCGGCGGGCGGATCCAACTCGATTCTCGGAGCGCTCTTGAAGTCGCTGCGTAGGGCGATTCCGTTCATGTCGAGGAAAAGGTCACGCAGCTTTTGGTCGATATGGCTGGCCGTCCGGCCCGGTCCAACGAGCCATAGATTCATCTCTGCCTCATTCAGGGCTCTGAGGTCGTTCGTTTCTTCTGCGGAAATCGTTTCGGCGTAGATGGGGTCGTTGGCATCGCCGACCATCAGGCCGCCGACGCCGGCGCCCACCAGGACCAATTTCGACACCCGCTCCGGATGTTCGAGGGCGAAGTCGATCGCGATCCCTCCGCCGATCGAGCAGCCAACCAGGTGTGGCGCCTCTCTTATGTGCAGCGCGTTCATGAGAGCCAGGACGTCCGCGGTTGGCGACCACGATGTTGCCGGCAGCTCAGATTCGCCATAGCCCCGCATGTCGGGCGTGATGACGTCGAAGTGCGTGCCGAGCCCCGCGGCCTGCGGCTCCCACATGCGGGAGTCCGCCACGCCCGCGTGGAGGAACACCACTGGATAGCCGGCTCCCGAACGCCTGTAGTGGATGCGCGCGCCGTTTAGCTCAACCTCCACTATGTCAGCGCCATCAACAGGGCTTTGAACTTCAGCTCGGTCTCCTCGAGCTCGCGTGCCGGGTCGGAATCAGGCATCACGCCCACACCAGCGTAAAGGCGCGCGCCGTCCTCCCAGAGCAGACCACACCGCAAGGCTACTGCGAACTCGCCATCGCCTTGCCCGTCGGTCCACCCGACAGCACCTGCGTACCAACCGCGTTCCAGGCCTTCGAGCTCGTCGATCAACGCCTCCGCAGCAGGGCGGGGCCAGCCGCCGACCGCTGGTGTGGGGTGGAGGGCCGCGGCCAGATCCAGGGCGTCAGCTGCCGGCGTTTTGAGCTCAGCGATGATGGTGGTCGCGAGGTGCTGAATGTTGGTGAAGCGCACGACCTCCGGCTCTCGTGCCTCGACCGTTCGTGAGAACTCTCGCAGCGCGTCGGCCACGAATTGCGAAGCGATTCTGTGCTCGGCATTGTCCTTGGCGCTTTCGAGAAGCTGCCGCGCGAGGCGGTCATCATCCGCCTCATTGGCTCCCCGCGCCACGGAGCCGGCCATCGGCTGCGAGTACGCACGACCGCCTGTGCGCCGCACCAGCAGCTCCGGAGACGCTCCCGCGAACGCTGTCCCGTCGGCGCCCGTGACGAGGTACGTGAAGCAGGACGGGTATGCAGCGCGCAGCGAGCGCGCGACCATCCCCGCCGAGACGACTCCATCACCGCGTGCAACCACCTCACGCGCGAGCACGACCTTGGCTGCGTCACCCGCCCGCAGCCGCTTGGCGGCCGTCTCGACGGCTGCCGTCCACGCCACAGGGTTGCGAACCGAAGTGACGTCGAGCCGCCGCGCTGCCGGCGCCCGCACACCAGTCGGCGCCAGCTCGAGCAGCTCTTCCGCGCCGGCCAACGCGGCGGTGGCGAACGTACGGCCGCGAACCCTCGTCACGGCAAGCGCCGGCACCCGAAGGAGCAGGGCGGGGAACCCTGACCAAGGCCCGGCCGGGTCGCGGTCCGGCCGGTAGGCAAACCCGCCAACTGCAATCGGGCCGGCCCCGATAGGGCCTGCGGGAGCGATGCTTTCGCGCAGTCGGCGCCAGAGCTGCGACGCGGCCTGAAGCCTGTCGTCGCCCGGCTCGAAGTCGATGACGTTCCCTGCCGCCGCTTCGAGTGCGACGCCGCCGCGTGCCGCCACGATGTCGTAGACGCGTCCCAGCGCAGCGACGCTCACGGCGTCTGGCATCGGTCGCTCGATGAGCATGACCTCGTGGCCTGCATCGCGCGCAGAGCTGACCAGGTCCACGAGGTCAGGTGTCCGATCCAGCTCCCATGTCCGCACCGCGGTGG
>PLYD01000149.1 GCA_003151665.1 Candidatus Dormiibacterota bacterium | reverse complement strand
CGCTATATCGCTCCGTCAGCCATTTTCGAAATGCTCGCGCCGATACGTCGCAGAAACATGCGGGCACATGGCATCCGTACTCGTTGCCGACATGCCACATCACCAGCGCCGGGTACTCGGCATAACGGGTCGCGAGCGCATCGACGAGACGCCGGGTTCCATCGCGGTAGACCGGGCTGCTCGGACAGTAGTGCTGCCGCCCGCCGGGCCAAAGACGCACGCCGTCGGCAAGCACGGGCAGCATCTCCGGGTGCGCATGCGACATCCAGGGTGGCGGCGAAGCGGTGGCAGTGGCCAGGTCGACCGAGATCCCGCCTTCGTGAAGCAGGTTCATGATCCGGTCGAGCCACGCGAAGTCGAACTTGCCTTCCTGAGGTTCCAGCCGCGACCACGAGAAGATGCCGAGCGAAACCAGGTTGACGCCGGCCTCGCGCATCGGGCGCACGTCCTCGGGCCAAACTTCCTCAGGCCACTGGTCGGGGTTGTAGTCCCCGCCGTAGAGGATGTGCGGAAGCCTGTTTCCCAGCAGCGTGCCGTCGCGAGGCTTGTCGATCGGAGATCAGCCCTTGGTCGAGCCTAGGGTGAGGCCGGCGACGAAGTGCTTCTGGAGCGCGATGAAGACGATGATCGGGGGTATTGCCGCAAGCAGGGCGCCGGCAGCGATCAGGTTGTTGTTAACGAAGAACTCGCCTGCAAGAAGGCTGAGGGCGCTGGTGATGGGCCGCTTGTCGCCGGTCTTCAACAGCAGCAGCGCCCAGAAGAAGTCGTTGTAGATGAAGGTGAATAGCAGCGTTGCCATGGCGGCAAGTGCCGGGCGGCAGAGCGGGAGGATGACGCTCCACCAGATGCGCAGGACGTTGGCGCCGTCGACGAGGGCCGACTCGGTGATCTCCTTGGTGATCGTCTTCATGTAGTTGCTGAGCACGAACGTGGCGAAGCCGGTCTGAAAGACGACGTGGATGAGGATGATGCCGATGTACTGGTCATAGAGCAGCCCGTTGTCGCTGAAGAGGGCGAATGAGAAGCGGCCGACGTCGATGGAGCCGAACGACGGGATCGGGGTGTGCAGGTAAACCCAGTACAGCGGGACGATGATCACCTGCGGCGGGAGCAGGTTGCCGGCGATGAAGAGCATCAGGACGACAAGGTTGAACTTCCAGCTGAACTGCGTGCAGCAGAAGGCGACCATCGAGGCGAGCAGCAGCGTGAGAATCACGGCCGGCACGACGATCACCAGCGTGTTGAGGTAGAAGTACGGCAGGTCTGCCTCGGTCCAAAAGGTCGTGAAGTTGTTGAAGTTCAAGGTTTTCGGCCAGGAAAGGTAGCCATTGATTATGGTTTCGCTTACCGGTCGCAGCGCCGCATAAATGGCCCAGAGCAAAGGGAACAACCACAGGGCGACGGCCGCGATCAGGAATGCGTGAAGGGCGATTCGTGCTGGCCGGATGCGCCGCGGCCGGGGGGCGCGCCGGTTTCTGAGAACTCTCGGAGCCGCGGCCACCGTGCTCATGCCTGGGCCCTCATCGCCCGGGACAGAAACACGATGATCGGGACGAGCGAGATCACCAGAAGGACGACGGCGATCGCGGAGCCGAATCCGATCAGGCTGGCCTCGCTGATGCTGTTGTTCGTGATCAAGATGGACAACAGCTCGAGGCCATTCGTGCCGTGGTTGAAGATATACGCGAGGTCGAACGCACGCAGGGCCTCGATCGCGGTTACGACGACGATGATGATGTTGATCGGCGCCATCACCGGTAGCACGACGTTGAAGAAGGTCTGGACCTCGGTGGCGCCATCCACCTTCGCGGCTTCACGCAGTGACGGGTCGACGCTCTTCAGGCCGGCCAGGTACAGCACCATGATGTAACCGATGTGCCGCCAGCTGGTGGCGACAAGCGCCGCGTAGATATTGATGCTTGGGTTGCCGAGCCAGTCGATGATATTGCCGCTCTTGACCAGGCCGAATGCGTTGTTGATGAAGCCGTCACTGGGCGCGTACTGCAGCTCCCAGATGAAGCCGACGACGACGAGAGGGAGCACCACTGGGAGGAAGAACACGCTCTGGTAGATGCGCTTTCCGTGAAGCTCGCGGTCCAATAGAACCGCGAGGAGCATGCCCATAGGCGTGGCGATAAAGGCGAGGAAGGCCAGCCAGATCAGGTTGTGTTCGAGCGCCGGCCAGAAGAATGCGTACCCCGTGAACAGAGTCTTGTAGTTCTTGAGGCCGACTATGTTTTGCGTAGTCACCGCGTTGATGCCGTCCCAGTCCGTGAATGACAGCAGGACCGAAGCCAGCGCAGGTCCCCAGATGAGGAGTACGTCGAGGGTGAGCGGGATGCCGACCATCAGGATGATCAGCACCTTGTCGCGTCGCGTGAGCAGGCTGTAGCGGCGCCTGCGCCGCGTTGCGACCATGGCCCCCGCCGCGGGCGCTTTGGACGCCCGGGCGGGAACCGCGCTGGTCGCGGGATTTGCCACGATCTAGATTATGTCCGCGCTAAACCTCGGCCGGTAGTGAGTCCCAGAATTGCTGCATCTTCCCTTGCAACGAGGTCGGGTCGGCCTGCGGGTTGGCAATGAAAGTCTTCAAGAAGCTCTGCATGCCGTTCGCGCCGGCGAAGTCCGGCCGCGAGTCGCGGTCGAAGAACTGGGTGATCTTGCCGGCTGCGCTCACGATCTGCTGCGCCTTCTTCTGCAGCGGTGTGTAAGTGCTGGTGTCGGCGTCGTTCGCCGTCGGAATCGAGCCCGGGGACTTCTTGAAGAACATGCCCTGCGCCGCTCCTGTGGCCATGAATTTGAGGAATGCTGCGGCCTGGCCTCTGTCCTTGCTGAGCGTCGGCGACTTCTTGGTCATCATGTACACGTCGATCGGCGCATCGAGCGCTTTCTCGGCGTCGAATTGGGTGCCCAGGGCTGGGAAGGGGAAGAAGTCGAGCTGGTCGACGTCCGCCTGGCTGCCTGATGCCTTGAACTCGTCCGACACGAACAGGCCGAGCACGTACATGCCTGCCTGCTTGCGAAGCAGCTTGTCCGCCGCCTGCTGCCAGGTCGTCCCGTTGGGGGCCGGCGAGTAGTACTGGGTGATCTCGGCCCACTTCTTGAAGACCGCCGTCACCTTCGGGTCGGTCCACTTCTCCTGACCGACCAGGAGCCGCGTATGGAAGTCGTAGCCGTTGAGCCGGANNGGAGCTGGGTGTGGAAGTCGTAGCCGTTGAGCCGGAGGTTGATGATGTCGAAAGTGCCCTGCGCGGGCCAGCCGTCGTTCTGCCCCATCGCGATTGGGGACAGGCCGTCAGTCTTCATCTTTGCGCACAGAGTCTTGAAGTCGTCCCAGTTCGTCGGCACCGTGTAACCCTTGGCGGCGAAGACGTCCTTGCGATAGAAGACCGCCCACGGGTAGTAGTCGGTCGGCACCGCGTATACGTGTCCGTCGTTGCCCTTGACCGCAGTCGCGAATGCGTCGGTGTAGTTGGACTTCACTGCATCCCACACGTCGTCGATCGGCGTGGCCAGGCCCTTGTCGGCGAAGAACCGCATGCGGTGCCCGGAGAACCAGGTGAAGACGTCCTCGGGCGTGCCCTGCAGGTACGCGTTGATCGTGTCCTGGAACGTGTTGTGGCTGACCGTGTTGACCGTCACCTTGGTGCCACCGTTGGCCGTGGTGAACGCGTTGACGATGTCGGCCAGGCCGGCCTTGACCCCGGGGTCGGACTGGTAGCTCCCGATCGACATGGTGCCGCCGGTGGTGGAACCGGTGGTCGTCGTGGTGCTACCGCCACAGGCCGCGATGAACGCCGCCAGGCTGCCGTAGCCCGCGATCTTCAGAATGTCGCGCCGGGACAGATCGAGGTTGAGCGGAAGGTCGGTCTCGAGAAATGGAAGCTCGAGCTTTCGGGCCTCCAGCGCCCGTCGAACTTTCGTAGCGTCGCGCGAATCACCCATACGGCTCCTCCTCCTGCATCGTTCAGACCAGGACGTCACCTGCAGCCTTCTTCCCGGCTCACGTGTGGACCGGGGCGAGAGTGCGCCGGCAGCAGGTCTTACTCAGTCGCCTCCGATTGCCTCAGTCGCCTCCGACATTGGGTTGTAAGAGCGGCGCGACCAGGGTCACTTTCCGGTCACGCTTTACCGAAAAGATACAGATTCGGTCAGTTTTGTCAATTAGGAGTGTTGATTGCGCTCGCTATTGATTGGAAATGATCGATACGGTACGATCTCTCGAATGCTAGCGGTCGAGCGTCGAAGGCTCATCGCGGAGAGCGTCCGCTCTCGCGGGGTCGTCTCCGTGGCGGAGATGGCCGAAACACTCGGCACTACCGAGATCACCCTGCGGCGAGACCTGCGGGCCATGGCCAAGGACGGCTTGCTCGTGCGAACCCACGGCGGAGCGGTGCAGCCGGCCACTCTGGGGCATGAGCCCAGCTACTACGAAAAGTCCGGACAGGCGGCGACGGAGAAGGCGGCAATCGCACGCCTCGCCTTCGGCATGATCCGACCGGGCGACTCGATCCTGCTCGGCCCGGGGACGACCACGCTGGCGCTCGCGCGCCTGCTGGTGGCTTGCCCCGAGCTGACGGTGGTCACCAACTCGCTGCTGGTCGCGCAGGCCTTGATGGAGGCTCCCCGAGTCGAGGTGATCCTGACCGGCGGCACCTTACGCCGGTCGATCCACGCGCTGGTCGGGCCCGCCACCGAGGATTCGGTCCGCGCTCTGCGGGCGTCACAGGCCTTCATCTCCGGCAACGGCTTCTCGGTCGAGCGAGGCCTGAGCACTCCGAGCCCGTTGGTGGCGGCGACCGATCGCGCGCTGGCGGGCGCCGCCCAACAAGTGGTTGTCCTCGCCGACTACACGAAGATCGGCCAGGAGACGATGTGTCAGACGGTGCCCACCGCCCGCATTCACACACTCATCACCGACTCGAAGGCGCAACCCGCCGCGCTGGAGGCGATTCGCGAAGCAGGCGTTGACGTACGCGTCGCAGAGGTGAGCAGACGTGAGCAGATCCCCGGCACGACCGCCTGACCCCAAACCTAGAGCGACACCAGCGCGCTTGGTTGCCGCACGCCCCGCCGCGCCGTCGGGCCTCGCCAGGGTTGAGCACGAGCTGCGCGACGGCCGCTACCTCTTGGCATACAGCCGCACGACCTCCGGCGACGATGCCTGACCTGCGTTTTGATCCGATCCGTAGGGAATGGGTCGCCTACGCGACCGAGCGCAACGACCGCACATTCCTGCCGACCGACTTCTGCCCGCTGTGCCCGAGCGGCGCCGGTGGCGCATCGGAGGTTCAGCTCGACACCTTCGAGGTCGTCGTGTTCGAGAATCGGTTTCCCGCATTCGGTCCCGACCGAAATATTGGCCGTGTCGTGCGGCCCCCAAGCACCGGCTGCGAGGTGGTCGTCTACACACCCGAGCACACGATGACTCTCGCCCAGCTGCCTGTCGACAGGGTGCGCCTCTTGATCGACGTCTGGGCTGACCGCTACCAGGAGCTCGGCGCTCGCGCGGACGTTGCGTATGTCTACATCTTCGAGAACAAGGGCGAGGAGATCGGGGTCACCCTGCATCACCCGCACGGCCAGATCTACGCAATGCCTTTCGTCCCGCCCTTCGCGGCGGCCGAGCTGCAAGCCGCGCGCGATCATCACAAGAGCACCGGCCGGTGCTTGCATTGCGATGAGCTCTCGTCTGAGCTCGACGGGCCTCGCCTGCTCTTCGCGGACGATTCGATGGCCGC
>PLYD01000066.1 GCA_003151665.1 Candidatus Dormiibacterota bacterium | reverse complement strand
CGCCGCTGGTCGCCAAACCGCTCCGGCGGGATGACGACGAGCCGGTGGCTGAGATCCCGAATCGGTGCGGGGTACTCGTAGCGAAAGCTCTGGGTGATCTCGTATGACGCCTTGCGGGCGGACGACCAGTCGATGGGGGCGCCTCGGAGCGGAATCACGCGGCCTCCGCTGCCACGTCGGCCCAGACGGTCATCGAGCGGAAGGTGGCGGGTCCGAAGGTGGTCAGCATGGCCACGTCCAGGGCGTCGCGGCCCCTTCCAATGAGCACCCGTCCGACACGCCGCGTGTTGTTGCGCGGATCGAACGTCCACCAGCGATCGCCAAGGTAGACCTCCATCCAGGCCGCGAAGTCCATCGGGTTCGGGTCGAGCGGCACATACAGGTCTGGGAGGTAGCCGAACACGTACCGNNGTGGTCAGCGGATTACTCGTGCCGTACTTGAACTTGATGTTGTCGTGAACCCAGTCGCAGATCGCCTGCACTCGCGCGCCACCTGGCGGCGTCTGACCGAACAGCTCCCAGGCCATGCTCATCAGCTCGTCCGAGAGGCAGTACCGGCTGGGCAGTGTGAAGTGCAGAAGCTGGCCTGGCAGCTGCTCCACTGGAAGCTGCTCTGCCGCCATCGCGTCCGGGTCGGGCTCATCCGGGACGGCGCAGATGGCGTCGTAGCGCAGGAGCAGATCCCCGGTGGGCATAACTAACCGTTTTACGGGATTGCCGTACACGTCTGAGTACTCGTCGACCGGCAAGGGGGGCGTCGTCGACCACGTCTCGCTGACCAGCTTGTGGCTGGCATCCGAGCGCGGCCGGACCTGGACGGTCACCGAGGTCGGGGCGCTCACGTCGTAGGCAAACTCGCAGCCGACCCGCAAGTTGATCGTGTTCCCTGACATCGGTGCGCCGACACTATAGCGGTGGCCCCCAACGAATCCCTTGGTGTCAACTACCAGTCCAACGGGTTCTATGACGAAATGCTTGCGCCTTCGGGCCAACCCAGGCCTGGCTACCGGACGTTGTACGACCAGCTGAACCGGCTTGGGGCGAAGGAGCTTTCCCGCCGCCACGACCTGGCGATGCAGATGTTCCGAAACCACGGCATCACCTTCGCTGTGTACCCGGACGCCCTGGGGACCGACAAAGTCTTTCCCTTCGACATCATCCCGAGGGTGATCTCGGCCCAGACCTGGCGACGCCTCGAGGCAGGTCTGAAGCAACGTCTGGCGGCCTTGAATCTCTTCCTTGACGACGTCTACGGCCGAAAGCTGATCCTCCACCAGGGGGCAGTCCCGCCCGAGACCGTGCTCTCGAGCCCCCAGTACTTGAGGGAGATCGAAGGTCTTGCGGTGCCCCACGGAATCCACTGCCACGTCGCCGGCGTCGACCTCGTGCGGGACGGCAAAGGCGATTTCTACGTTCTGGAGGACAACCTGCGGACGCCCTCGGGCGTGTCCTACGTGCTGGCCAACCGGTACGTCATGAAGCGGGTGCTGCCTGACCTGTTTGCCGGGTATCCCGTGCGGCCGGTCGAGGGCTACGTTCACGAGCTGCTGCGCCACCTACGATGGCTCGCGCCCGAGGGCGTCGACGACCCGACGGTGGTGCTGCTCACGCCTGGCATCAGCAACTCCGCTTATTACGAGCACCTGTACCTCGCCAAGCAGATGGGCATCGAGCTCGTCGAGGGCACGGACCTGGTCGTCGACCAGGACCACGTATTCATGCGCACCACTCGCGGCCTCAAGCCGGTGCACGTCATCTACAGGCGTCTGGACGACGATTGGCTGGACCCTATCTTCGGACGGCAGGAGTCCCTCGTGGGAGTCGCCGGGCTCGTCAATGCGTACAGAGCGGGCAACGTCGCCATCGCCAACGCCCTCGGCAACGGCGTCGCCGACGATAAGGCTGTCTACGCGCTGGTGCCAAAGATCATCAAGTACTACCTCGACGAGGAACCCATTCTCCCCAACGTGCCGACGTACCTGTGCGCGATCGATGCGGACCGCCGTTTCGTGCTCGAGCACCTGGAGGAGCTGGTGGTCAAGACCGTCGACTCATCGGGCGGATACGGGATGCTGATCGGCTCGGAATCGACCAACGAGCAGCGCGAGGAGTTCCGACGGCGCATCGAGGCGCGGCCGCGAAGGTTCATCGCGCAACCGATACTGGCGCTGTCGGTGCAGCCCGTCTTCGACCACGGCCGGTTGCGACGTGCCCACCAGGACCTGCGTCCATTCGTGCTCACCGGCCCTGAGATCTACGTCGCGCCGGGCGGCTTGACGCGCGTCGCTCTCAAGGACGGTTCCCTGATAGTCAACAGCTCGCAAGGCGGCGGCAGCCGTGATACGTGGGTCATGGCCGACGACGGTGAGGGATCGGATGCTTAGCCGGGCGGCAACGTCGCTGACATTGCTGGGCAGACACCTGGAGCGAGCCGACCACCTCGCTCGGATCCTGGGTGTGCACGTGGCGCTGTCCCTGGACCGGACGGATGAGCCCGGTCCGGAGTTCTGGACTCGGTTCATGGACCTGGCCGGCTGGCCGGGCGGCGACACGAGTCGACGTGACCAGGCGGTCGAGGTGGTCATCACGGGAACGCTGGGGCCGTCGGTACGGGCGAGCGTTGCCGCTGCACGCCTGGCGGCGCAGGCGGTGCGGCCCTCGCTGCCCAGCGAGCTCTACGAGCAGGTGAACGCGCTGCACTGGCGCGTTCAAAAGCCCACGTGGCAGCCTGACCTATATCCGTTCCTCACCGATGTGCAGCTCACGATCCGTTTGGTCGATGGCCTGCTCATGGACACGATGCAGCACGACGAGGCGCGCGACTTCGTCCGTCTTGGGAAGTTCCTCGAGCGTACGGCCAACGTCACGGCGATCGTGACCAGAAAGTCCGCGGAGCTGGCTGACGCGCCGGAGGACGCCCTCGAATGGTCCGCGGTCCTCAAATCCTGTTTTGCGTTCGAGTCGTACCAGTCGCGCTACTCCGGCGGCGTCACACCCGACCGCGTGATCGAATGCCTTTTACTCGACCAGACGCTGCCACGATCGGCGCGCTTTTCGGCCCAGGTCGCCCTCGACTCGGTGTCAAGGATCGACGGACCCGGCCGGCGTTCGAAGCCCAAGCGCCTGCTCTCGAAGTTACACGGGATGTTCATGGATACGACCGCGGCTGCGGTCGCCGACCAGCCACGAGAGTTCGAGACCGAGTGCAGAAGCATGTTGCGGCAGCTCGAGCTGGCCATGCGCGAGGCGTACTTCCATCCAAGCAAGGTTCCGAGCAACGTGGTCGGCGATGAGGAAAGGGCGATGCCCCAACAACAGCAGCAGTGAAGCTCGAAATAGTTCACAGCACTCGGTACAAATACTCCGGCCCGATTGCGGAAACGGTCATGGAGGTGCGCTTGCGTCCAATGGACGGCAACGGACAGCGCTGCCTGGAGTTCGACCTGGACGTCAGCTCTGGAATCAAGCCGCGTTCGTATCTGGATGGCTACGGCAACCACGTGCACTACTTCAACCTTGTGCGTCCGCACACGCGGCTGATCGTCACCAGCAGATCTGTCGTCGAGACCGGGCTCGAGCCTGACAAGGACGCCGGCGAGGAGCTGGTGTACGACTTCCTTCGCTTCCGCCCTCCTGTCAAGGACGTGGACGGCGTGCGCGAGCTGGCGGCCCGCTTCCCGATCGCTGATCCACGCTCCGGCCGCGATGTGGAAGAGGCACTTGATGCGTTGACGCTGACCATCAGCCGAGAGTTCACATACGACCGCGCAGTGACCGACGTGTACAGCGCAGTCGATGAGGTGCTCGCGCTGCGCGCGGGTGTGTGCCAGGACTTCGCCCACCTGTTCATCGCCGCCGCCAGGGCCATGGGAGTGCCGGCTCGTTACGTGAGCGGTTACATCCATTCGCCTGACGGGGGCGGCTCCTCCAGCGCGTCTCACGCGTGGGCGGAGGGCTGGGTGCCAGGTCGAGGTTGGGTCGGTTTCGACGCTACGCACCCGGTGCGCACCTCAGAGAACCACGTGCGCCTGGCGGTGGGCAGGGATTACAGCGACGCCGCGCCGACCCGCGGCATCTATGTGGGCTCGGCGACCGGGGCGATGAACGTAGGCGTCAGAACGCGATCGATGGAATGACCTAGAAGCGCTTGCCCCTGACGTGCTCGATGGAGAAGGTCGCGGTGTCCGCGATCAGCATCACGGCCATCACGCCGGCTTCGACAGGATCGCTCACCACGAGGTCCGCTGCGTCGGGCACCGAGCCCGCCATGTTGGTGCATAGAACGAGGATCCCCACTTCCCTTATCTCGCGGACCGCGGTGCTGATGTCTCCGCCCATGAGGGCGCCGGCGAGGACGAGTGCTCGTGCGCGATGCAGCCGGGCCACTGCGCGAACGGCAGCCGCGAGCTGATCCTCGCCGACGAGCGGAATGGTGTCGACCGAGATCCGCTCCCCGCGGATGTTGTGGCGGTCTGCTTCCGAGATCGCGCCCTGCGCCACCATGCCGACCTGCGCGCCGCCACCGATCACGATTACGCGCTTTCCATAGATGCGTTCGAAGGTGGGGACGATGCTGACCATGGTGACGCCTTCCAGGCCTTCAAGCTCCGCAATCAAGCGCTGGGCGTCGGGTGCTCCGGCGACCTCGAGCTGAAGCTCGGCGGCGTTATCTCTATGCGCTCCGCCCGCTACATAGGTGACGTTCGCGCCGTGGCGGAAGATGGTCTCCGACAAGCGGTACAGCACGCCCGGCTCGTCTCGCGCTGCAACGAGAAGCCCAAGAACATCCGCCACGCGCAGAAGATTACTGGTCCTAGGGCAGTTGCCGTGAATCTGCCGTGATCGCGTCGCCGTGGCTTACGGCTGTTCGTTTGGCCCCAACAATACCCATCAGATTTTGTTTGCGGCACCCAGGCGATCTCGGCCCGCAATGCTCTAGGCTTGGCTGCGATGTCAAAGTCGCGCGTCGCGATCATCGGAATTGCCTGGGGAGGTCGTGAGACTTAAGCGCACTCCGCTGACGTCGCAGGACCTCCCGGCCACAAAGGCCCGGAGGTTTTTTTATGCCCAGACCAGCCGCATCCAGCCAGACCAAAGGCGCCGCGAAGCGCGTCGTGGTGTACGACACCACGCTGCGCGACGGCGCCCAGGGCCCTGCCGTGTCCTTTTCGGCAGCGGACAAGGTGCGCATCGCCCGCGCTCTGGACGGGCTCGGCTTCGATTACGTGGAGGGCGGCTTCCGACTACAAAGTGCGCATCCTGGACAGCGCCGCTGGTACTGCCGCAACAACGAGGGTTCTCATCGAGTCCGGGCGGGGACTGCGGCGCTGGACGACGGTGGGTTGCTCGAGCAACCGCTTTGCGGAGCGCCGCATCCAGCGCGTTCACCGTCATCGAAGCGTCGCTGGCGGCTCTCGTCGACTCGTTCGAGTACGCCCAGCTCACGAAGACTAGCCGAAAAACTTGACCCGTAGGGACACCGCCCGTCAGGAAATACCATCTGAGCTTCGGCGCGACATCCGTATGTTGGGGGACATCCTCGGCCAGGTCGTCGCCGAATATGGCGGGGCGGCGCTGCTACGTGACGTCGAGCTTCTGAGACGCTCGGTGATCCGAGCGCGCGATGAGGCAACTTACGAACGCAAGGCCGAGAAGCTGGTTGCATCATGGTCGCTGTCCCGAGCGACAGCTGTCGCCCGGGCATTCGCGTGCTACTTCCACCTCGCCAACCTCGCCGAGGAGCATCACCGCGCAAGAGTCCTGCGTGAGCGGGACCAGGGGCCGAAGCCGATGCCTGAGTCACTAGCGGCCACTGTCGCCGAGCTGAGGTCACGCCACGGTGCGCGACGCCTGAAGCGGATCCTTGCCGACTTCGAGGTGCACCCCGTCTTCACCGCGCATCCCACGGAGGCTCGACGGCGAGCCGTCGTGACCGCCATCCGGCGAGCCGGCGAGCAGTTGGACCGGCTCGACGATCCGACCCGTTCCGAAAGCGAGCGTTCCGAGGCCAAGCGGCGGCTCGTCGAGGAGGTCGACATTCTCTGGCGGACAGGGCAGCTACGCGCGACGCAGGTGCAGCCTCTCGACGAGGTCCGTTCGGTCATGGCGGTATTCGACGAGACCCTGTTCCTCGCCGTGCCCGAGATCTATAGAGCGCTGGACCGAGCTCTGGGACCAAACGACTCGGGGCAGCGGCCCCCGCTTGCGCCGGCATTTCTCCGATTCGGGAGCTGGGTTGGCGGCGATCGTGACGGCAACGCCAACATCACCGCGGAGGTGACCGCCGCGACGCTGCCGATCCAATCCGAGCACGTCCTGATCGCGCTGGAGAACGCGACCAATCGGGTGGGCCGTGCCCTCACCGCCGACACGGCGACGACACCTCCGAGCCCTCAGTTGCGCCGGCGCCTTGCCGCCTTCCGCGCGGCCGACCCGAAGCGCTTCGCCGAGCTCGAGAAGCGCTCGCCCTCCGAGCCGCACCGACAGTTTCTGATTCACGTCGCGGACCGGATCCGAGCCACACGAATGAAGGACGCAAGGCGGAAATTTGATCGGGCGGCCGGCCTGCTCGACGACCTGCGGACTGTGCAATCGTCGCTGGCGGCTGCGGGCGCTGTTCGCCTGGCGTACGGCGAGCTGCAGCACCTGATCTGGCAGGCCGAAACATTCGGGTTTCATCTCGCCGAGCTGGAGGTGCGCCAGCACAGCCTCATCCATGCGCACGCGCTCGCCGAGGTGCGCTCAGGCGCCAAGCGGTCGGCGACCACCATTGAGGTGCTCGACACACTCGGGGCAATCGCCGCGCTGCAGGCGGATTTTGGCCCTGAGGCTTGCCGGCGATACGTCGTGAGCTTCACACGCGATGTGCACGACATGGCTGCCGTCTACGAGCTGGCGGGCCATGCCACCGGGGGCATCGCTCCGACGCTCGAGGTGATCCCGCTGTTCGAAACAGTTGCCGACCTTCGGGGGTCGCCTTCGGTGATGGACGCAATGCTGAAGCTCAATCCCGTGCGTCGACTCGTCCGCTCCGGCCGGCGCCTGGAGGTGATGCTGGGTTACTCCGACTCGACCAAAGAAGTCGGCCCTCTCACCGCCACCCTGGCTCTTTATCGCGCGCAGGAGGAGCTGACCCGATGGGCAGCACGCCACGGCTTGCGCCTCACGCTCTTCCATGGACGGGGCGGGGCGCTGGGTCGCGGCGGCGGCCCCGCCAACCGAGCGGTTCGCGCGCAGGCCCCCGGGTCGGTGGGCGGCCACTTCAAGGTCACCGAGCAGGGCGAGGTGATCTTTGCGAGGTACGGCAACAAAGCGATTGCCCGCCGGCATCTCGAGCAGGTGGCATCGGCAGTGCTCGAGGCCTCGACGCCGCCCGCCCGAAAGCGAGCGAGGCCTCCTGCAGAGCGTTTTGCGCGGCTCGCGCTGCAGGTGGACGAGGCGGCACGCGAAACCTACCGCGCCCTCGTCGAAGCCGAGGGATTTGCGAGCTGGTTTGGAGAGGTGAGCCCGATCGAGGAGCTGAGCCGGCTGCGCATCGCGTCCCGACCCGCCCGGCGGCACGGCGGCCAAGACATCGACGATCTTCGCGCCATTCCGTGGGTGTTCGCGTGGTCGCAGATGCGGCTCAACCTGCCTGGCTGGTACGGCCTGGGAAGCGGCCTGGCGGCCGCACCACTCGAGGAGCTCAAGAAGGCATACGCCTCGTGGCCGCTCTTCAACGTGCTCCTCGACAATGCCGAGATGAGCCTCGCCAAGACGGACCGGAAGATAGCGAAGCATTACCTCGACCTGGGCGCCAACCCTGACCTATCGGCGCTCCTGCTGCGCGAGTACGAGCTGACCAAGGAGAAGGTTCTTGCCGTCACTGGACACAAGCGACTGCTGGAAGATCGGCGGGTGCTTTCGTGGGCAATCGAGCTCCGCAACCCATATGTCGACGCGCTCTCCCACCTGCAGCTCAGAGCGCTGCGCGCGCTCAGAGCCAAAGGATCCGGTGCGCGAGAGAGAGTGCTGGCGGAAAGGCTGTTTCTTCTGACTGTCAACGGCGTGGCGGCCGGTCTTCAAAACACTGGCTAGGGGTCAGCTCTATTTGGCGGGTAGCGGTCCCATCTCTGCAAGATGCAGAATTGGTCGCTGACACGCCGCCTCACGCGCGCGGGTCCGGATCTTATGGGTACTTCGGCGCCGTCGCCAGTCCCTATCGGCAATACCAACGCGAACTCGAGGAGGCCAACGGTGCGACATCGATGAGCGAGCCGGCGCCAGGAGAGGCGCATACGGCGCACGGCGATTCGGTCGTCGTTCTCGACCAGGTGGTCAAGCGCTTTGGCTCCGTGGTCGCAGTCGACAGGCTCACGCTGGAGATCCGCCGCGGTGAGTTCTTCAGCATGCTGGGACCGTCCGGCTGCGGCAAAACCACGACCCTCCGCCTGATCGGAGGTTTTGAGGTGCCGACCGAGGGAGTGGTTAGTCTGGACGGGCAGGACGTCACGGACCTCCCCGCATACAAGAGAAATGTCAACACCGTCTTCCAGTCGTACGGGCTGTTCCCGCACCTCAGCGTCTACGACAACGTCGCTTTCGGCCTTCGTCGGAAGCGAGTGCCCGCCAAAGAGGTCGAGCGGCGCGTGGTGGAGGCGCTGGAGCTGGTGAGCCTCGCGGGCTACGGGAAGCGCCGGCGCTCGCAGCTTTCCGGAGGCCAGCAGCAGCGGGTCGCGCTCGCTCGAGCGCTGGTCAACCGGCCGCAGGTGCTTCTCCTGGACGAGCCCCTCGGGGCGCTCGACCTCAAACTCCGCAAGCAGATGCAGCTGGAGCTCAAGCGCATCCAGAAGGAGGTGGGCATCACCTTTGTGTTCGTGACCCACGACCAGGAAGAGGCGATGACGATTTCCGACCGCATCGCCGTCATGAACAACGGAAAGATCGAGCAGCTCGGGCGGCCCGAGGACGTCTACGAGCGCCCGGCGACCGTGTTCGTGGCGGAATTCCTCGGCGCTTCGAATCTTCTCGAGGGCACCTATCGTGGGACCGATAGCGGCTGGGGCCAGGTCGAGCTGGCGAATGGCGTCAGGATCCGGATACCGGTCGAGCGGGACCGGAAGGATGGCGAATCTCTGCGCGTTGGCGTTCGCCCCGAGAAGATCCAGGTCTTCCCCGTCGGCACCGAGCCGCCCGCAACCCAGAATGTCGTACCGGCTACCCTACGGAGCGCCGTGTTCGCAGGGGTGAGCTTTCAGTACTTCTTCCAGACCGCCGAGGGACGGGAGATGACGGCGTTCGACAGGAACTCCACCGGGGACGCCGTCGCCAAGCCGGGGGATGCGGTTCGCCTGGCCTGGGCGCCTCAGCACACGTTCGTCATCCCGGTCGGCGAGGCGGAATCGTCCGTTCAGCCGAAACCACACGATTAGAGGAGAGGAATGAGCACCGACAAAGAGATTCCGTACTACATGGACCCGTCCTTTCTGCGCGGGTTGACTCAGAAACGCATAACGAGGCGTACTGCCCTGCAGGGAGCCGGCGCTGTGAGCATGGCGGCATTCATGGCGGCCTGCGGTATCGGCAGCAAGCCGGCCGTCGCCGCGCACACCAACTGGGTGTGGGACAAGGCGGTGAAGACGGGAACCCTGGACTTCGGAAACTGGCCCCTCTACATCGATGTCGCCCAGGACTCCAAGGGCAAGACCACCTACCCCTCGCTGGACCAGTTCACCAAGGAGACCGGCATCAAGGTCAACTACAGCGAGCCGATCCAGGACAACAACAGCTTCTTCGCTAAGGTGGCGCCCCTGTTGCAGGCCGGCACGCCGATCGGGTACGACATCATCGTCGTCACCAACGGGATCTATCTGACCGATTACCAGCTCAAGCACTGGCTGACAGAGCTCGACCTGACAAAGCTTCCCAACTTCACCCAGTACGCGGCGCCCACGCTTCAGAGCCGCGCTTTCGATCCTGGCAACAAGTTCACCATCCCCTGGCAGTCAGGCTTCACCGGAATCGGTTACAACCCGGCCAAGACGGGGCGTGACATCACGAGCTACGCGGACCTGTTCGACCCCAAGTTCGCGGGGAAAGTCGGAATGATGAGCAACATCGAAGACACTCCGAACCTGGCCCTGGTCGGGCTCGGGATCAAACCTGAGACCTCGACGCCGAAGGACTGGCAGAAGGCGGCCGACAAGCTCAAGGCGCAGCGAGACGCGGGCATCGTCCGCAAGTACTACGACCAGAGCTACATCAAGGCGCTGAGCAGTGGTGACACCTGGATCACCATGGCCTGGTCCGGCGACATCTTCCAGGCCAACCTGTCGGCCGGCAACGACAACCTGAAGTTCGTCGTCCCTTCAGAGGGTGGACTTATCTGGACGGACAACATGACGATCCCGCTCAACGCAGCGCATCCGTTGGATGCAATCACATACATGAACTGGGTGTACCAGCCTGCCGAAGCGGCGACTCTCGCCGAGTACATCGACTACATCACACCAGTGCCCGCCGCAAAGCAGTACATCGAGCAGCAGGCGGCGCAGGAGAAGGACGCAGCCACGAAGGCGTCGCTCCTGGCGACCTCTGAGAGCCCGCTGGTCTTCCCACCGCAGGACGAGTTCAACAAGGTTTCCTACTACCGAGTCCTCAACCCGAGCGAGCTCACCGAGTGGAACACGATATTCAACGCGGTCATCATCTCCTGACCCGGGGTTAAGCCTCTAGGTGGCGACCCAAGCCCGCGCTGCCAGGCGGCCTTCGCTCAGTTCCCGTTGGGGACGGGCGCTGGCCCCATACCTGCTGATCCTGCCTGGAGGAGGCTGGCTGGTGCTCTTTTTCCTGCTGCCCATCGTCACCCTGGCAATCACGTCCCTCGAGTCGGGCGATTTCATCAACGGCTTCAACTTCACATGGAACTTTGGTAATTACTCGGATGGGTTCGGTTTGTACTCCGAGCAGTACCTGCACGCAGTCGAGTACGGCGGCGCCGCGACAATCGTCGCGCTCTTGGTCGCCTATCCGGCCGCGTATTGGATCGCGTTCTACGCCGGCCCACGCAAGTCCGCCTACCTGCTTGTGGTGTTGCTGCCCTTCTTCGTCTCCTTCGTAATCCGCACGCTGTCTTGGGAAACGCTGCTCAGTGACGATGGGCCGCTGCTCGGGCCGCTCAAATCCGCCCACCTGCTGGCGCCTGACTTTCGAGTGCTCGCCACGCCTGTCGCCGTCGTCGGCGGGCTTGCCTACACCTTCTTTCCGTTCATGCTACTGCCGGTTTACGCCTCACTCGAGAAGATCGACCGCGGCCTCGTCGAGGCTGCCGAGGACCTCTTTTCCAATCGCTTCGAGGTATTCCGGCGGGTCATCTTCCCGCTGTCGATTCCAGGCGTCTTCGCCGGCGTGCTCCTAACAGGCATTCCTGCAGTTGCCGATTACGTGAACCAGGACCTGCTCGGAGGCGTCGGCACAACTATGGTCGGCCGCGTGATCGAGCAACAGTTCGAGGTCAGCATCAACTATCCGTTCGCTGCTTCGCTGGCCTTTGTGTTCATGCTCGGCCTGCTTGCCACGCTGCTGCTATACCAGCGCCTCTTCGGCACCGAACAGATCATGGGAGGTTGACGGTGAGCGCCGAAGCGGTACAACCGCTAGCACAGACGAGAGGGTCCAACCCGATGGCCAGGAGGGGAGCCAGGGCGCGCAGACGCCTGGGACGTCTGCTGCTGCCGGGCTACACGCACCTCGTGATCGTGTGGCTATTCGCCCCGATCTTCGTGATGATCCTGTATGGGTTCAACGACACGCACGGCAAGCTCAACATCGTCTGGTCGGGTTTCACGCTCAAGTGGTTTGAGAATCCGTTCGCGGTACCCGAGCTGACATCGGCCGTCTATACGTCGCTGGCAACGGCTACTGTGGGCGCGCTCATCTCAACCGTCCTCGGCACGATGATCGCCCTCGCCTCTCATCGATACAGCTTTCGCGGCAAGAAGCTGCTTGATGCGATCTTGGTCATGAACATCGCGGCGTCTGAAGTAGTGATTGGCGCATCACTCCTTACCCTGTTTGTCGCGGTCAATGTTCCCCTCGGGATCCCCACCATCGTACTGGCCCAGGTGATGTTTTCGATACCGTTCGTGGCGATAACCGTGCGGGCCCGCTTGGTCGGTTTCGATCGCGCGCTCGAAGAATCGGCGCAAGACCTCGGCGCATCGCCCCTGTGGACGTTCCTGCTGGTGACCCTGCCGGTCATCTTTCCGGGCGTGATGGCGGCGGCGCTGCTGGCCTTTGCGCTCTGCCTGGATGACTATGTGATCACCAGCTTTGTCTCCGGCAACACGCTCACCTTCCCCCTTTGGGTATATGGGGCGACCCGGAATGGAGTGCCGCCCCAAGTGAACGTGATCGGCACTTTCATCTTCCTGGCCGGCGCCTTGCTAGCAGTCAGCTTCGCGGCGATTCGGAGTTGGCGAAACCGCCAGCTGGCGCGCGAGTCGGCCCTTTGACCCCGCGCATTGGCGGGATGTACGGTCCCGACGTCACCTTCCTTGGTGTGGACCGATGCGACCTCGACGTGCCTTCGACCTTTGAAGGGGCTGACGTCGTGATCATCGGTGCGCCGTACGACGCGGGGACCTCGTACCGTGCGGGCGCTCGATTCGGTCCGAAGATGATCCGCACCACCGACTACTGCGGATTCCGGAGCAAAGCGATCACCCATTCCGGACGAAAGCGATCACCTATTCCGGGGTTTCCGATCACCCCGCCGGGAGGCCTGCTAGCGACGGCGTGAGCTGAGGGGCGAGCGGCATCCTTCTGGGCAATCGCAGACCACGTTGAAGGAGCCGCCGATGCCCAGACCCCGCACCGCTATGCGCA
>PLYD01000258.1 GCA_003151665.1 Candidatus Dormiibacterota bacterium | reverse complement strand
ACGGCGCTGGTCATCGGCTCCGGCCCCATCCGCATCGGCCAGGGCATCGAGTTCGACTACTGCTCGGTGCATGCCGCTTGGTCGCTTCGAAAAGCCGGCGTGCGCGCGGTGCTGGCCAACTCCAACCCCGAGACGGTGTCGACCGACTTCGACACCTCCGACCGCCTCTACTTCGAGCCGCTCGACCTTGAAGGCGCCGCGCAGGTCGCCGAGGCGGAACACGTCGATGGCGCCCTCGTCCAGTTTGGCGGTCAAACCGCCATCAACCTTGCCCAGCCGCTGGAGGAACGGGGTCTCGCGATCTTTGGCTCAACAGTGGAGGCGATCGACCTCGCGGAGGACCGCAGGGCCTTCGCTGCGGCGCTGGATGCGATCGGCATTCCGCAACCGGTCGGCGGCACGACCACCTCTGTTGAAGAGGCGATCGGCATCGCAGAGCGCGCCGGCTACCCTGTGCTCGTTCGGCCGTCTTACGTGCTCGGTGGCCGGGCGATGGAGATAGTTCACGACCGCCGCGAGCTTCAGCGCTACATGGTTTGGGCGATTGGCGCGATGCCGCGTGGCACGGTTCTCGTCGACAAGTACCTGCAGGGCGACGAGGTCGAGGTCGATGCGGTCACCGACGGCGAGACCGTGGTCATCCCGGGCGTGATGCAGCACGTCGAGCGGGCCGGAGTGCACTCGGGCGATTCCTACGCCGTCTATCCCGCGCCGGGCCTAGAAAAATCCGCGCTGGACGATGTGGTCGACTACACGGTCCGCATCGCGCGGCATTTGCGGCTGCGTGGCCTGGTCAACGTGCAGTACGTGGTTCATCGAGGCAAAGTGCACGTGCTCGAGGTCAACCCGCGCGCGTCGCGGACGGTGCCATTCATCTCCAAGGTCACTGGAGTCCCGATGGTGGACATGGCAACGAAGGTGATGCTGGGCCAGAAGCTCTCGGACATGGGCTGGACGACGGGATTGGTTCCGCCGCGCGACCTGGTCGCGGTCAAGGCACCGGTCTTCTCTATGAACAAGTTGCCCGCCGTGGATTCATATCTCGGACCGGAGATGAAGTCGACGGGCGAGGCGATCGGGATCGGCCGCACGTTGAGCGAGGCGCTCCGCAAAGCCTTCGCCGCGTCGGGAGTTCATATCAAGCGAGGCGGCGCGGTGTTGCTCACGATCGCCGACGTCGACAAGCCCGAGATCTTTCCAATCGTCTCCCGCCTGGTCGAGATGGGGTGCCGCCTCGTCGCGACCGAAGGCACGGCGAAAGCCCTGCGGCAAGCCGGGTTCTCACCCCAGGTCGTGGACAAGATCGGCGGCGTCAGTCCCACTGTCCTCGACGTCATAACCAATGGTGAGGTCGACCTCGTGATCAACACGATGTCGAACATCTACACGGACTCCGCCGAGGCCGGTGGCCCGGTTTTCAAGGATGGATTCGAGATCCGTCGAGCCGCCGTCGAGCGTCGGATTCCGTGCCTTACCTCGCTCGATACGGCCGTCGCCCTGGTCGAGTCTGAGGCTGGTGCGCCGCAAGACGGCGAGGGTGGTGGGCCGCCTGCTCTGGAGGTCCGGACGATAGCGGAGTGGCGGCAGGGTGTTCCTGCTTAACGCGCGAATCACCGCGATGCGCGAGGTTGCGCGCGGCATGGCCGTCATTTCGATGGAGGCGCCTGAGATTGCGGCGACAGTCCGCGCGGGCCAGTTTGTCAACCTGGGTTGGGCCGGCGTTTTTCTCCGGCGCCCTTTCTCCGTCTACAGAGCCGACGGTGACCGAATTGAGGTCGTGCTCAAAGCGGTGGGGAGGGGAACCTCGCAGCTTCTCGCGATGGGTTCTGGCGATGTGATCAGCTGCCTCGGTCCGCTGGGACACGGCTTTGACCTCGAGGCCGGGTCGCGCACTGCAGTGCTGATCAGCGGTGGGCTCGGCGTCGCTCCGATGCCGCTGGCGGCCAAAGAGGCGAGTGCGCTCGGCATGCGGGTGACGTGGGTGCATGGCGCTCGAAGCATCGAGGAGCTGTGCTCGGAATCGGCGGGCGACGAGGTGATCTGGGCCACTGACGACGGATCGCGCGGTATCGCCGGCACTGCGATCTCCGCCGCGCCCGATGGAGACGTCGTGCTGGCGTGCGGGCCGAATCGCATGCTGGCCGCGGTTGCCGACCGCTGGCCTGAAGCGCTCGTCGCGGTCGAGACGTACATGGGATGTGGCACCGGTGTTTGCCTCGGCTGCGCAGTCCCGCTGACTCGCGGCGGATATGACCGCGCTTGCAAAGAGGGCCCGGTCTATCGAGCCGCCGACATCGACTGGGCAGCGCTTCCCTCACACCTGCCTTACGCAGTCACCGCATGACCGTCGATATGAGCGTCGCCCTGGCCGGAATGAAGCTGCGCAGCCCCGTGCTGGCGGCGTCGGGCGCTTTCGGCTACGGCACCGAGGTACCGCTGCTGGATCGACGCGCGCTTGGCGGCATGGTCTCGAAGGGCATCTTTCTGCGGCCGCGTACGGGCAGTCCGCCGCCACGCATCGTGGAGACGCCCTCGGGGATGCTGAACGCCATCGGCCTTCAGGGCCCAGGCGTGGATGCTCTGATTCGCGACTACGCTCCCCAATGGGCGTCGTGGGACTTCCCGGTGCTGGTGAACATCAACGGGGAGTCGGTATCCGAGTACGGAGATCTGGCCGCGCGGCTCGACGGGGTGCCAGGGGTCGCAGGCTTCGAGATCAACATCTCCTGCCCCAACGTCGAGCAGGGCGGTCTGTACTTCGGCAATGACCCGCGGGCCGCCGCCGCCGTGACGGAGGCCGTCCGCAAGCGGACGACTCTTCCGGTATGGGTGAAGCTGACGCCGATGGTCACCGACATTGGAGTGATCGCGCGTGCGGTGGAGGGTGCCGGGGCCGACGCGCTGTGCGCAGTCAACACCTTCGTCGGCATGTCTATCGACCTCAACGCTTACAAGCCGAGGCTGAGCTTTCGCACCGGCGGCCTGTCTGGGCCCGCGATCAGGCCGCTCGCCATCCATCTTGCGCACCAGGCGGCCCGCGCCGTGACGATCCCGGTGATCGGGATCGGCGGCGTGACGAATGCAGAGGATGCGCTCGAGTTCCTGGTGGCGGGCTGCTCCGCTGTGCAGGTCGGCACCGCGACGTTCGTCAACCCGCGGGCAATTGCTGAGATTCACGACGGCATCTCGGCTCACCTCAAGCTGCGCCACCTCAATTCTCTAGCGGAGCTCCCACGCTACCTTCCCCGCGACTAAGGGTGACGGCGTAAGTTGATGATCGCAGGATGAAGCTCCGCGAGACAGTGGACATCGACGCACCAGGCGCGCGCGTTTGGGCGGTGGTGCAGGAGGACGTGCTCAATGTCCCGAAGTGGTCCAAGGACGTCGCCAGGGTTGAGCAGCTCGATCGCAAGCCCCCGGGCAATGGGACGCAATATCGCTACCACCTCAACCTTCCGGGCGGGCTCAAGGAGACAGTGGAGGTCGAGCAGACAACGTGGGTGAAACCGAAGCGCTGCGCCGGCAAGTTCATCCGCGGGCCGCTGAAAGGAACCTGGTCGTACGCGTACTCGGAGACCAAAGCCGGCACACACGTTGTGTACGAGATGGACTACGAGCTCGGGGGCATGTTGCGGTTTGCGGGAGGTCTCCTCGCCGGAAAGTACGCAGAGGGAATCCGCGCGAACATGGCTGCGCTCAAGAAGTACATCGAATCGGGCAAGGGACCTAAGGCGAAGTAGGCCGTTGCTCGCGTACGTCTTCTCTCACCGACCCAGCGATGGTGCGGATGTCGCCGCTTATGAGGACTCGCTGCGGCGCTTTCACGAGGAGCTGGCGAGCGCTTCGCTGAGCGGGTTCATCGAGTCGGCAACTTTTGCCGTCGGCATCGGCTACAGCGACTGGTATCTGCTCGAGAACACCGCCGCGATGGATGCACTGAACGCCGCCGCCGTCAGTGGATCGCGCGCTCCCGCTCACGACTCCGCCGCCCGAATCGCGAGCGATGGCGTGGGCAAGCTTCTCAGCCTTGCCTCAGGCCGGCCCTCGATGGACGAGGGGTTCGAGGTTCGATTCGGCAAACCGGCGGGCATGCCGTACCGGGATTTCTACGCCAGGCTGGAATCGTGGACCGAGGCTCCCGAGATCAGCCTGTGGCGCCGGATGATGGTCCTCGGTCCGCCGCCGGAGTTCTGTCTGATCACGCCATCAAAGGTTGAGCTACCGGCCGAGATGCACCCGGAGGTGCTGGACCGCAAACCGATTTAAGGGCGCTTGAAGGGCAGCAGCTCGAGCTGCTCGAAGCGGTCCTGGACCGCGATTCGCAGCTCGTTCGTGAGCCCCTTCAATCTGTCCTGCGACGGTTTGTCGTCGAGGTTGAGGGTGCGCAACCGCCGAAGCACGACCTGCATCGCATACAGGCCGGCGGGCTCGTTACTCGTGATCTTGCCACCCGCGCTCCGAAGCTCGCGCGCCAGCTCGTCTTGCCCGCGCGAGCGCAGCCAGTTGCCGAGTCGAGCTGCTGCGATGAGTACGCGCTGCGTCTTGGGGTTGAGGCCTGACGGCGCCGGC
Organism: Candidatus Dormiibacterota bacterium; assembly: GCA_003151665.1. The sequence continues at coordinate 12,293 of PLYD01000258.1, read as the reverse complement.
TCGCGCGGTTGGGCGGCCTGGAACACGGACGGGACGCGCGCACGCCGAAGCTCTCGTGCTCGCTTGATCAAGGTGCCGGTGGTCGGGCCAAGCATGATGAGGATTCCGCCCACTATCAGGAGAGTGACGACCAGGCCAACTGCGACGTCCAGCATTGCATCCTAGCGTACGCTTTGATGAGCGTTTCGTTTGTCATTCACGGGGGAGAGCTTGGCTGCAACTCGATCAAGGCCCGTCGCTGTCGTCACCGGCGCGTCGTCAGGCATCGGAGCCGCCACGGTGGTGGCCTTGGGCCGGCGCGGCTACCAGATAGTTGCCGGTGCTCGGCGGCTGGCTCGAGTGCGCCGCGTCGTCGGCGACCTGGGAGTGGCTTTGCCCCTGGATGTGACCGACCCCGCGAGCATCGATGCGTTCGTGGGCGAGGTGGCCAAAAAATTCGGTCGCATCGACGTGCTGGTCAACAACGCAGGGTTGGCTTTGGGGCTCAATCAGATCGATCAGGCCCGCGACGAGGACTGGATCGAGATGTGGGAGGTCAACGTTCTTGGGCTGATGCGCATGACGCGCTCGAGCCTGCCGCTTCTGCGGAAGGCGAAGCACGGCCACATCGTCAACCTGGGCTCGATCGCAGGCTTCGAGACGTACAAGGGCGGGGCTGGTTACACGGCGAGCAAACATGCCGTGCGCGCCATGTCGCGCACGTTGCGCCTCGAGCTGAACGGCGAGCCGATCCGCGTTACGGAAATAGAGCCGGGGATGGTCGAGACAGAATTCAGCACCGTACGTTTTCGCGGCGACCGAAAGGCGGCAAAAGCCGTTTATCAGGGCGTCAAGCCGCTGGTGGCTGAGGACATCGCGGACTGCATAGTCTTCGCGGTGACGCGCCCGCCGCACGTTGACATCGACGAGATAGTGATTCGCCCGGTCGCCCAGGCGGCTTCGTGGTTGGTGGCCAGGAAGCGGACCTAGCGCTCTTCAGTGCCCATGGTCATGGGGCTTGTGATCGTGAGGTTTGTGATCGTTGGGCTTGACCAGTCCGGCCGCACGGGCCTCTTCCATCGTCATTCAACAACCCGGCTCGCCGTAATTTCCACAGCAATCAGCCCTGGGAGTGCCCCCTCGCCGGCCGATGTTGGCGGCAATCGTCCGCAGCCGCTCCAGTGGGCCCATGCCGCCGGCGAACAGGTTCCTAAAGGCCGATGCTGCAGTCCTCGCCAGCGGTCGTCGCTTCCTCGCGTTCATTCGTAATAGTTATTGTCGAACAGGATCCACCCTGGGTCGGGGCACCCGCTCGACGTGGCCGCGTGGGTGCAATGGATCCCCAGGTGCGGGCCAGGGTCGATGTATAGCTGGCCGCGGATGACCACTTTGTCACCGGCGTGGATCGGGGCGTACGCCGCCAGCGTGGTGTTGTGATCGATTTCGAGCGACTCTCCGGTGGCAGTCTTGACCTCGAACCTCTCGTGGCCGCCCGACTCCACCGGTTTGTCGAGGACTGTGGCGTCGAATGTCACCTCGGCGCCGCTGCTGTTGTTGACGATGTCGTGGTGCAGGCCCTGGTCGTCGGCCGTCGCCCGCTCGCCGCAGGCCACCACGAGCAGCATCGCGGCAAGCGCCAGTGCAAGCCTGTTCATAGCGCCAGCGCCTCTGCCAGCTTGATCCGGCCTTCATAAAGGGCCTTGCCCACGATCACCGCCATCGCCCCTGCCGCCGCGGCCGCACGGACGTCTTCGATCGAGGACACACCGCCCGAGTACTGGACGGGCAGGCTCGTCATCGCGCGCACCCGCGCCAGCGTCTTCAGGTCGGGGCCTTCCATGGTTCCATCCCTCGCGATGCTCGTGAAGATGACCCCGGCCAGTGGCAGCACATCCCAACGCGCGAGCAAGCTGCCCATCTTCAAGGGCTCGTTCTCGGTCCACCCATGCACCGCGGGCTGATCGTCGCGCACATCGAGCGCAGTGAATACCTGACCTGCGTGCCTTCGCGCGCATCGCTCGAGCAACCTCGGCTCGCGCACGGCAGCGGTGCCCATCACGACCGCGTGGGCTCCCATGGCAAGCAGCTTGTCGACCAGGGCTTCGGAGCGAACGCCGCCTGCGACCTGAACCTTGACGTCCTTTCGCCGGACCATCAGCTCGATCGCCGCGTGGTTGTCGCCGACACCTCGAGCGGCGTCCAGGTCGACGACGTGGATCCGTGCCGCGCCGGCTTCGGCGAAGCTCGTCGCCACGTCGGAGGGATCGTCCGAGTAGACGGTCGGATGCGCGTAGTCGCCGCGCACGAGTCGGACGCAGCGTCCGCCCAGGATATCGATGGCGGGAATTACGAGCACTGTCCTTATGGTGCCCCCAACGNNGGAGTCTTAGCGGTAGTTGGTGAACTGCAGAGGGACAGGTATGTCCTCCGCTTCGCGAAGCGTCTTCATCACCAGCTGAAGTGTGTCCTTGTCTTTGCTGACCACTCGGAGCTGATCGCCCTGGATGCGCACCTGGACCTTGGGCGTGGCGTTCTGAATCTTTTTCCGGAGGTCGCGAGCGATGTCGTCGGTGATGCCCGCGTTGAGTTGGACCTCGATCTGGCCGCGTCCTTTGCCCACACTCTTCGGCTCGCCAGGCTTGAACAGCTTGGGCGAAAGCTGGCGTCGCGCGGCTTTTTCGCGAAGGACCTGCATGGCGGCCTTGGCGCGCTCCTCGCTTGCTGACTCGATCAATATTTTCTGGTCGGTGTGGTCGTAGCTCGTGCCGGTGTCCTTGAAGTCGAAGCGTGTGCTGACCTCGCGGCGCGCCTGATCGAGTGCATTGGTCAGCTCAGCGGAGTCGAACTCCGAGACGACGTCGAACGAGAACTCAGCCACCTGGTGTGTTCATGATCGCGTTGATGCCGGCGTACACCGCCAGCGCCGCCAACACGATGCCGATAAGCGAGCTCACGCCCAGAAGGATCCCGATCCCAAAAGTGCCTTCGTCAAGCGGCTCAGCCGGCGGCCGGTCGTAAGGGTCCTCTCCGTAATCGAGGTCGTAGACGTCGGCCTGGCGAGCCCGTTCGACCACCTCGTCCAGAATCTCCTTGCCTCCGGGCGGAAGGGACTTGGTGCTGAGCGCCTCGGCCGCCTCTTTGAGGTTGTCACGAGTGCGTCCCAGCTCTGCCACGACCATGTCGAGGGTCTGCATCGCGGCAGGCGTCGGATGCTCCCGGCGGAGGTCGGCGATGATGCCGTACAGCGTCACGCCCCGATTCATAACAGAAATGGGGCCTGTTCCACCGAAAGCAGGGGCCGGATCGTGTGTCATGTGGCCCGCCCGGAGGCGACTTACACTAGGGCTGAGATGAGCGTGGAGACCAAATCCAAAGCGGCGCCCAAGAAACCGGCGGTCCATCCGAACACCTGGGTTTACTACGACGGCGAGTACGGCCGCTACCACGACATCAAGCTCGGGCTGATGACTCACGCCCTCCACTACGGCACCGGCGTGTTCGAGGGCATCCGCGCCTACTGGAATGTAAAGAAGGAGCAGCTCTTCCTCCTCGAGGCCTCGGCGCACTACGACCGCATGCGACGTTCCGCAAACATCATGCGTTTCAAGCTTCCGCACTCGACCGAGGAGTTGGTGAACATCACCCTCGAGGTGCTGCGGCGCAACCAGTTCAAGTCGGACGTCTACGTGCGACCGCTCCTCTTCACCGCCAGCGAGGAGATCGGCGTCCGCCTCCACAACATTGCGCACAGCTTCCTTATCTATGCGATTCCTTTTGGCAACTACGTAGAGATCGAGGGTGGCCTGCGGTGCATGGTCAGCACATGGCGGCGCGTGCCCGACCAGTCGTTGCCCGCCCGCGCCAAGATCACCGGCTCATACGCACAGTCGGCGCTGGCCAAGTCCGAAGCCAATGAGGCCGGATATGACGAGGCGATCGTGCTCACAGTGGACGGCCATGTCTCCGAGGGCTCGGCCGAGAATCTCTTCATGATCAAAGACGGCACTGTCGTGACGCCGCCGGTAACGGACGACATCCTCGAAGGCATCACGCGGACCCTGATCATCGGTCTGATCAAGGACGAGCTGGGTTTGCCGGTCGTCGAAAGGAGCATCGACAGGACTGAGCTGTACACCTGCGACGAGCTGCTGATGTGCGGCACAGGTGCCCAGGTCGCGCCGGTCATCGAGGTCGACCGCCGGACCGTCGGCAACGGCAAGGTCGGTGAGTTCACCCAGGAGCTGCAGAACATCTATTTCGGCGCCGTCCGTGGAGAGACGCCCAAATACAAGGACTGGACGATCCCCGTCTACTGAATCCGGAAACCCAAGACCCGATGAAGATCATCGTGGCTCCCAACTCCTTCAAAGGCAGCCTGTCGGCCACGCAGGCGGCGAAGGCGATCGCCCGCGGTGTCCGTGAAGTGTTCCCTGACGCCGAGGTCGTGGAGATCCCGATCGCGGACGGCGGCGAAGGCACTGTCGAGTCTCTGGTCTCTGCCAACAAAGGTAGGTATGAATGGGTCGACGTCGAAGGCCCGCTCGGAGATCCGGTGCTGGCGTCGTTCGGCCTCATCGACGGCGGCAAGACCGCAGTGGCCGAGCTGGCCTCAGCGAGCGGCTACGTCCTGCTGTCGCCGGCGCTGCGCGATCCGCGCAAGACCTCGACCTACGGGTTCGGCCAGCTGCTCGAAGCGGCAAGGCAGTCGGGGGTCAAATCGGTGATCGCCGGGATCGGCAGCTCGGCGACCAATGACGGTGGGGTCGGGATGGCCCAGGCGCTCGGTTACCGGTTCCTCGACGCTGAGGGCGTCGATCTGCCACGCGGCGGCGCGGCGTTGCTGCGGCTTCAACGGATCGATGACTCGAGGCTGAACCCAGGCTGGCGATCGGTGCAGGTGATGGTGGCCTGCGACGTGACCAACCCGCTGACCGGCCCGGAAGGCGCGAGCGCAATCTACGGGCCGCAGAAGGGCGCCGATCCGGTGACAGTAAGGTTGCTCGACCGTGCGCTCGCGCGCCTTGCGGAGGTGATCGAACGGCAGTACGGCAAGCGCGTGGCGGACATTCCAGGAGCTGGTGCGGCAGGCGGAACTGGGGCAGGCCTCATGGCCTTCCTCGGCGCCCGACTGGTTTCAGGGGCGGGTCTCGTGGTCGACGCCAGCGGCTTCGACCGAGCCCTGCCGGGGGCCCAGCTCGTCATTACCGGCGAAGGCCGGGCCGACGGCCAGACCGCCTACGGCAAGGCGCCCGGGGAGGTGGCGCGACGTGCCCAGGCCGCCGGAGTCCCCACCGTTCTCCTTGCCGGGACCAAGGGCGCCGGCTGGGAGACGCTGCTCACCAAGGGGTTCACCTCGGTGGCGGCGCTCGCGCAAGAGGGCGACAATCTGCAGGACTTGATGCAAGACGCAAGACCCGCACTGACCCGCGCGGCCGCCCTCGCCGTTAGAGAGATGTTGAGACCAAAGAGTGACCGACGAAGCTGAAAGCACGTCCAAGGTGGGCATCGAGCCCTCGGACGTCGATCTCGTAAAGGCCTATCGAACCGGGGACATCCACGCCTTCGAGGAGCTCCACCGGCGCTACGTGGCTTCGATCTACCGGCTGGTGCGTCGAAAGCTGGGGGACGCGTTGCTGGCTGAGGACATCGCCCAGGAGACCTTTATGAAGGCGCTCCGGATGATGGACCGCGTTGACGACTCGTTCAACTTTGGCGGCTGGGTGCACACCGTGGCTCGCAACCTCTGCTTCGACGAGCTGCGGCGCCGGCAGCGAGACCTGAGGGCTGACAGCGGCGACGACGATGACGTGGACCTGCTCGCAGGACTTCCGTCGACTTCTCGCAGCTTCGACCCGGTCCAGGCCCAGGAGTCGAACGAGCTGCGCCGTCAGGTCTGGGCTGTGTCGCAACGGCTGCCCGAGAAGTACCGGCTGGTGCTGACCTTGCGCGAGCTGCAAGATCTGAGCTACCGCCAGATCGCCAGGTCCCTCAAGATGTCAGAGAGCGCGGTCGAGACTTTGCTCTACCGGGCGCGCTTGCGGTTCAAGGAGGAGTTCATATCGGCGGAAGGGGAGGGCGCGCTGACCCATGACGAGGCGGTGCCGCTCCTGGCCCCTTACCTCGCCGGGAAGCTGAGGCGCTCTCGGGCGGAGGCGGTTCGGATGCATTTGGCGGTATGCGCCAAGTGCGCCAGGAAGGTCGGCAGACGCCTGGTTCGCAGGACTCCGGTCAAATGAGGGTTAGTAGGTAGGTAAGAGATGGCCAAGGTAGTCGTTCGCTTTTTCGACGATGAGACTCTCGAGGGGGTCGCGCGCGACCTCGATTTCGACGAGCCTGACTTCCTCGTGGAGGTCGACGATGCCGGCGGCCTGGACAACAACGAGACGGCCTGGATCCCCCTCACCGCCGTGAAGTGGGTCGAATTGGCACGCGATCCGGACCTGGCGTCCGAGACGCCCACTCGGAAGGTGGCGATCAGGTTCCTGGATGGGGAGGTCCTGCGGGGCCACCTGGACGGGACGCTCGAGAGGCACCGCTACGGCGTCGTCCTGCACCTGCACGCCGAGCAGACTGACAGCCCGGTCCGCAAGCTCGGGATTCCGTTCTCGGCGGTCAAGGCGCTGTTCTTCATCCGCGAGTTCGACGCCAGGGGGGAGGATGCAGGCACTGCGTCCGAGGCTTACCTCGCCAGGCGCACCATGGCCCCGCTGCTGGACGTGCTCGAGGAGATGGACATGCTCACGCGGCTGCACAGGGATGGCCTGCTTTCCGACAACGAGTACGCCTCGAAGCGAACGCTGGTTTTGGAGCGGCTCTAAACCCCAGCTCTGCTCTGGCCCTCCACCTGGCAGTGGGAGGGAAAGCCCAGCGTAGAATCCTGTCCATGGCCGAACGCAACGGGTCGAATGGGCACAAGGCGGTTAAGGGCTCCTTCAAGGTCAAGGCCGGCCTTGCGCAGATGCTCAAGGGCGGCGTGATCATGGACGTCGTCACGGCCGAGCACGCCAAGATCGCCCAGGACTCGGGCGCCTGCGCCGTGATGGCTCTGGAGCGTGTGCCGGCTGACATTAGGAAGGAAGGCGGCGTGGCCCGGATGTCCGACCCGTCGCTGATCCGATCGATCATGGAGGCGGTCACGATCCCGGTGATGGCGAAGTGCCGCATCGGCCACTTCGTCGAGGCGCAGATTCTCGAGGAGCTCGGCATCGACTATATCGATGAATCCGAGGTGCTCACCCCTGCAGACGAGGAGTTCCACATCGACAAGCATCCGTTCAAGGTTCCCTTCGTCTGCGGCTGCCGCGATCTGGGAGAGGCTCTGCGCCGCATCGCCGAAGGCGCAGCGATGATCCGGACCAAGGGCGAAGCCGGAACTGGCAACGTCGTCGAGGCGGTCCGCCACGCACGCGCGGTGAACGCCGGCATCCGCAAGCTGCAGGGCATGAACAAGGCAGAGCTGGTCCACGAGGCCAAGCTTCTGGGCGCGCCGCTGGAGCTGCTGGTGGAATGCCAGAAGCTCGGCCGGCTGCCTGTCGTCAACTTCGCCGCCGGCGGGATTGCGACCCCAGCCGACGCCGCGCTGATGATGCAGCTTGGGGTGGATGGAGTCTTCGTCGGCTCGGGCATCTTCAAGTCGGAGGAGCCCTTGAAGATGGCCAAAGCGATCGTTGCCGCGACCACCTACTTCGACAAGCCAGAGGTTCTGGCCGAAGTCTCCGCCGGCCTTGGGAAGGCGATGCACGGTCTCGAGATTCCTGCCATCCCGAAGGAAGAGCTGCTCGCTGCCAGAGGCTGGTAGTCCCCTCCCCCGAGCGACTCTCACGCCTGCGGCGCGAGGGCCCCAAAGGAAGGCGGGACCTCCCCACGCAAGGCGTAGGGAGGGTCGACCCCTGATTGGGGTCCTCGCCATTCAAGGCGCCTTTGCCGAGCACATCCGTGCCCTCGAGGCGTCGGGCGCGAAGACCCGGATAGTCCGGTCGGTAGACGACCTCGTCGCCCTTGACGGCATCGTCCTCCCGGGTGGGGAAAGCACGACGATGACCATGCTCATGGAGCGCGTCGGCCTCTTAGGTCCGCTCCGTGGCGCGATCGATGCGGGCCTGCCCACACTGGCAACTTGCGCCGGCATGATCGTGCTCGCTCGCGAAGTGTCCGATGGGATGCACGACCAGGCCGGCCTGGGTCTGCTGGACATTGCGGTCAGGCGCAATGGTTATGGACGGCAGGTGGACAGCTTTGAGGCGGACATCGACGTTGCCGGCCTTGAAGGCAAGCCCTTTCACGCGGTTTTCATTCGCTCTCCGCTGGTGGAGTCCACCGGCAACGTCGAGGTGATCGCAACCCACGAGGGCCACCCCGTGGCGGTCCGGCAGAGCAACATTCTCGCGCTCTGCTTTCATCCGGAGCTGACGAAGGATCTGCGCCTCCACCGGCTGTTTCTGAAGACAACGGCAAAAGTCGTTTCATGAAAATCCGCACTGCCGGCTTGCTGGATCTCGCGCGCATCGAAGAGCTGCACAGGTCTTCGGACACACGGCTGACCGAGGCAGCGCCGCCGGCGGCAAGGCTCTGGACCGTCCTCAGCTCCACGCTTTCGGCGCTCCTTCCGCTTTCACAGGAAACGCTCATCTATGTCGCCGAAGATGGTGGCAAGGTGGTTGGCTTCATCCAGGCATCCGGACAGCCGCTCGGCCTCGATCTGCCGCGCGCGACCGTGCTCCAGGTGCTCAACCTGGAAGTGGCGGAAGGAGCGGCTTCGGAGGAGGTGGTCCCGGCGCTTGTCGAGCACCTGAGCAACCAGGCGTTGGAAAGGGGCGCTCGCCGGGTGTTCGTTCGCCTTCCCGAGCGCGACCCACTCCTCCCGGTCTTTAGGCTGCACGGGTTCCGGCAGTTCGCCACCGAGGTCGTCGTCTACGCGGACCAGCCCGTGATGCGCTCAGATCATTTTCCGGAGGGAGCGCGGCCGATTCGCCGCGGAGACCACCGGCTCCTTTACCAGCTCTACAGGAAAGTGACCCCGCAGGGGGTCTCGCAGCTGGAGGCGCCAACGTACCGGGAGTGGCGGGCGCTGCATGGTGAGTGGACCGCAGGGCGCCTTGCCGCACGCGGTTCGGAAAAGCAAGAGCTGGTCGTCGACGAGGTGGAGCTGGTGGGGTGGATCAAGGCCGAGCGAAGCACCGGGCCGCGGCCGAACACGGTCAGCTTCATGGCGATGCCGGACTCCACGCTGGCGGGCGAGCTGGCAGACCTCGGGTTGTCCCTGCTGGGCGAATCAGACCTGCCGGCCTGGTCGAGCCTGCGCCACTATGATTCCCACATGATCGACGCCCTCCGCGGGCGTGGGTTCAGCGTGTTGTTGACGCAGCTTCTCTTGGTCAAGGAACTGGCGGTGCGGGTACCCGTGCGCGAGAAAGGGCTGGTGCCCTCTTTCGGATGAAACCCGACCTTTCGCCGCGAGCCGCAAACTGGAACGAAGAGGTCGAGCTACTTGCACGCGCATTGCCCACGGACCTCGCTCGCGCTCTTCATGAGCGGACCGACCCGACAGAGCTCCTGGAGATAGTTCTCGACCTCGGTCGAGAGCCAGAAGCACGCGTACCGGGTCGTGAGGTCTTGCTGGCCGACCGCACAGTCACCTCGGCCGACCTCGAGCACGTGGCCAACAACGTGGGCCAGTTCGGCGATGACAACCGCGCCGGCATCGAGCGGACCCTTCATCGCGTTTCGGCCATCCGCAACCGCTCCGGACGAATTACCGGCCTGACGATGCGCGTGGGTCGCGCGGTCACAGGCACCGGCGAGATCATCCGCGACATCGTCGTCAGCGGCCAGAGCATCCTGCTGCTCGGGCGGCCTGGCATCGGCAAGACCACGATGCTGCGCGAATGCGCGAGGCTGCTCGCCGACGAGCTGCGCAAACGCGTGGTGATCGTCGATACGTCGAACGAGATCGGCGGCGATGGCGACATCCCACATCCCGGTATCGGCCGCGCCCGCCGCATGCAGGTGAAAACTCCGATGCTGCAGCACGCGGTGATGATCGAGGCCGTCGAGAACCACATGCCCGAGGTGATCGTGATCGACGAGATCGGCACGGAGCTCGAGGCTTCGGCGGCACGGACCATTGCCGAGCGCGGCGTCCAGCTGATCGCCACCGCGCACGGGCAGACCCTGGAGAACCTTCTCGTCAACCCGACCTTGAACGACCTGCTTGGCGGCATCCAGAGCGTCACGCTGTCAGACGAAGAGGCCCGCCGTCGCGGGACGCAGAAGTCGGTGCTGGAGCGCAAGGCGCCGCCGACCTTCGACGTTTTGGTGGAGATCCAGGATCGCGACCGCGTCGCCATTCACATGCCGCTGGCGGAGGTCGTCGACACCGCTCTTCGAGGCCCGCTGCTGAGTCCAAAGATCCGAATGCGAACGCGCGAAGGCAGGGTCATCTCGAACGTCGATGCCCCGAATGTGGTGACACCGGAGCCTCCCGCCCCGTCTGCGTCCAAGCCGCTGGGGATCTTTCCCTACGGCGTAAGCCGGCATCACGTCGAGCAATCCATCCGTGATCTCGACCTGCCGGTGCGGGTGCTGGGCAACCTCGACGGTGCGAGTGCGGTGCTCACCTTGAAGAACCATTACCGGCGCCGGCCGGACAGCCTTCGCCAGGCGGAGAGTCGCGGTTTGCCCATACACATTCTCAAAAGCAATTCCGCCACTCAGGTTCGCGATGCGCTCGCTCGCATCTACGGCGTCGACAAGAGGGATGACGCCACCTCCAATGCGCTTGCGGAGGCGGCCGCTGCGATCAAGGCTGTGAAGACCACTCTGCGACCCGTCGAGATATCACCCCAGAACGCATACCTTCGCCGCCTACAGCACCAGCTGGTTTCCGAAAACGAGCTCTCCGCCCGCAGCACGGGCAAAGAGCCGCAGCGTCACCTCCGCATAACCCCGGCACCCGAAGAAGCCGCGCATCTGTAGTGGCACGCGGCCTCTTCATCACGTTCGAGGGCACTGAGGGCTCGGGCAAGACGACGCAGGTCGAGCTGCTGGGCCAGAAGCTCTCCTCCCGGCGGCCGCTCATGCTTCGCGAACCTGGGGGGACCGAGCTCGGTGAGCGGTTGCGCGACGTCGTCCTCAACAGCGGCATGGAGCTCGACGGCGAGGCTGAGATGTACCTCTTCATGGCCGCGCGACGGCAGCTCCTCCATGAGCTGATAACCCCGGCGCTGGCGCTCGGCCGGATCGTCATCGCCGACCGCTACCACGACTCGACCCTTGCCTATCAGGGTGGCGGACGCGGTGTCCCGGTGAGCTGGCCCGCCACGTTTCCTCGTCCGGACATGACGTTTCTGCTCTCCCTTCCGGTGCACAAAGGTCGGGAGCGTCAGCTCAGCGCTGGCAAGAGCGCCGACCGGGTCGAGCGCGAGTCGATCGAGTTCCACAACCGGGTGGCTGCGGAATATGAGCGGCTCGCTGGGGCAGAGCCGGAGCGGATCACGCGGCTCGACGCGAGCGAACCAAGGGAGGCCGTGCATCACAAGGTGATGAGCCGCGTCAAACCCGCTGTCGACGCGCTGTCGTGAACTCCTTCGAAAAGATCTAACTTTTCGACCTAATCTGCAAACCGCCTGCACGACGCACCAGTAGGATCGGAACGTGATTCGCGTCGAGGGCCTCCGCAAGAGCTTCGGTGACGTGCGTGCCGTCGACGGTGTCGACCTCCGCGTCGAACGGGGCGAGCTGCTCGTGCTGCTCGGTCAAAACGGAGCCGGCAAGTCGACCACTTTGCGCTGTCTCGGGGGCATCCTCCGGCCGGACGCGGGCTTGATCGAGCTGGATGGCCTTCGTCTGCCTGAGAAGCTGGACGAGGTGCGCGCGCGACTCGGGGTCGTGCCCGACCAGGCGCGGTTGTACGGGCGAAACACCGCGCCTGAGTACCTCGATCACTTTGGCTACCTCTACGGTGTCCCGCAAGCTGAGCGCCGGAAGAAGATCGCTGATCTGCTCGAGCGTTTCGAGCTATCCGATCGCGCTGACACCGTGCTCGCCGCCTACTCGCGTGGGATGGCGCAGAAGGTGGCGCTGATCAGGGCCACGCTCCACGAGCCCGACTGGATCTTCTGCGACGAGCCAACGGCCGGCCTCGACCCCGTTGCGGCGGCCGACATGCGCCACTACCTTGCGGAGCAGAAAACGCGAGGCGCCGCGCTCATCGTGACCACGCATGTGTTGAGTGAGGCGGAGCTGATGGCCGACCGCATCGCGATCATGCGCAAAGGCGTCATCGTGACCCGAGGCACGCTCGAGGATTTGCGACA
>PLYD01000233.1 GCA_003151665.1 Candidatus Dormiibacterota bacterium | reverse complement strand
GGCGTGATGCGGATGAAGTAGCGGCGCATGCGGCCCGCTGCGTAGGCGATGAGCTTGTGGCCGTTCTCGAGCTCGACCTCGAACATCGCGTTGGGCAACGCCTGCGCGACGACCGCGTCCATCACGACCGCTGCTTCTTTCTGGTCTCCATCGTCGCGATCGACCTTGCGCGCTTTCGGCGTTCGCGGACCTCGACGTGGACCTTTCGATTTCCCCAAGACCGAGAAGTTTACTTGGAGCGCGCCGAGGGCGATGCGTATCGTGAAGTGCCATGGCTTACTACCGCCGGCCCGGTTGGTTCACCAAGAACGTCTTCAACGCTGCGGTCGCCGTCCTGACACGGGCCGGGATCAGCGTCTGGGGCTCTCGCATCTTGCGCGTAAAAGGCCGCTCGTCAGGCGAGTGGCGGAGCACGCCGGTGAACCTCCTCACCTATGAGGACAAGCCGTACCTGGTGTCTCCGCGCGGACAGACCCAGTGGGTCCGCAACATCCGCGTGTCGGGAACCGGCGAGCTGCTCCTCGGCAGCAAGGCCCAGCCGTTCCGTGCCGTGGAGCTCCGCGACGACGAGAAGATCCCGATCCTGAAGGCTTACCTCAAGCGCTGGAAGGCCGAGGTGGGCGTCTTTTTCAGGGGTGTTTCGGCCGACTCGCCCGAGGCGGAGCTGATGCGGATCGCGCCCGATCATCCGGTTTTTCGGGTGGAGCCGGCAACGCCCGGGCAGTAGAAAGGGGGCGCTCTTTTCGGCCGGCCTTGACCGGCGGAGCGGTTGTCTCGGAAGCCTGGACGGGCTCTGTGCTCTCCTCATATGGAAGCTCTCTGGGCTCCATCAAACGCCACCGCTCGATCCACGAACCCTGGATCTCAGGTTGGGCGGGCTCGAGCGCGAGCGTTCTCACCGCCTTCTCCACCCTGGCGGTGAACTGTCGGGAGCCCTCGTCGGGCTGGGGCGACATTGGTTTGCCGATGCGTACGCGCACTGGGCCAGGCAGCGGCAGCGACTGACCCTTCGGCATGATCTGGTACGCCCCGCGGATGTGCAGCGGCACGACTGGCGTCCCCGTCTCGTTCGCCAGATGGCCGACACCCGCCTTGAACTCGTGGATGCGCCCGTCGGGCGAGCGACTCCCCTCGGGAAACAGCACCAGGTTCCAGCCCGACTTCAGTAGTTGGCTGGAGCTGTGCAGCTGGGCCTGCGCGCCCCCCGTCCGCGAGAACGGGAACGTGTTCAGAAACAGACTCACGATGTTGCCGAGCAGCGGCCGCTTGAACCAGTAGTCGGCGGCTGCGGCCACCACCGTCCGGTCACGGGCGCGGTCGCCGAGCGCGTAAAGGATCAGCGAGGTGTCGGCGTGGCTCGAGTGGTTGGCTGCGAAGATCACAGGACGTTCAAGGTCCCGCACCCACTCGCGTCCCTCGACCTTCGGGTGCGCCATCGCCTCGGTGAACGGCAGCAGCAGGCCACGCTGGATGAGGAAGCGGATGGTCCGGACGGGTTCCTGCCGGGCCCAGCTGAGGTCGCTCGCGCGCGCCGGCACCACCGAGCCCTGCTCGGGCCAGGTGCGCGGGCGAGGCGAATCCCAATGCCAACCCCGTCGAACCCGGCGCACATCCCGAACCGCATCCCCAACGGCACCCGTGAGCCGCGAGAAGCCATCGCCCGAATACCAGGTCATTGGCTAGATACCAGTCTCCCAGGGGCGGGCGGGTTTCTCATTCGACGTCGGCTAGCAGGATCGGCGGCATGCGTAGGTGGGTCACGCTTGGATAGCGGCCCACTGTTTGCTCCGCCATCTCAAAGGCATCCTCGAGCGTGGTCGCGCATTTGAAACCAAGCCGGTGCACGACGTCGCGATCGCCCCCGACGATGATGATGTCGCCCGCGTGATCCATCGCGTGAGCCGCCCAGTACCACGCGTAGAACGGATGCGCCCCGTGGTACGCGTGAGACTTCCGGTACAGCTGCCGGAACCACGGGTCCTCAGCGAATCGCAGCTCGTACTTGGTCTCGATCTCCTGCGGGTCGGTGGTGTCGGCGAGCACCTCGTCGTAGAAATCGATGTAGCTGGGGTGCTGGACGGCGTCGAACTCATACCGACATGGATGGGTGAGGATCGCCACGCCACCCTTCCTCAACACCGGCTTGTTCTTGTAGAAGTTGAATAGATACCCCAGCCCCATGCACACGACCAGCACCGGGTTCATGGGGGCGTTCACGTTGTAGGGTCCGAGGTAAGGCACGCCGATCGTGACGATGTCCGTCTGGCCTTCGACGCGAACACTGATCTGATTTCGCACAGCTTCCAGCGTCTTCTCATGCACCGCGTCGACCTGGCCCGCATGCACGCCGGTCAGCCCATACGGAGCACGCATCGCGTGAAAGACGCTGCGCTTGAAGGCGGGCGGAGCGATGTCGGTGAACTGCTTCATGCCGAGGAACATGGCCTGGTCTTGCGCCGTCCAATCGGTTTCGCGCTTCTGCATGAAGTTGGCGATCGATGGAAACGCGTGGTTGTTGACGGTGGTCTCGATGTGAAACACGCGGACCGTGTCCTCGATCAGCTGGCCCTGCCTGATGCATGAGTGATGAAGGGCAGAGTCCGGAGGGTTCATGTAGGAAAGCGAGCTCATCAGCGTCTTGACGTTGTGGTGTTCGCGGATCCCGCGGTAGGTGGCGAGGCCGGTCGACATCGACTTATGACCGCCGTCCATGGGCACCAGCGTGAGGTTCACGTAGATGACGAGGTCCGACTCGGCAGCGCGCCTGTGCAGAGTCACGTCCTCCCCTGCCGACGTCTTGCCGATGTACACGTTGGCCTCGGGATCCTCGCCGTCGTGCTGGTAAAGGCGATCCGGCCAGAACGTGCTGAAGATGCGGTCCCCGACGATATGGCGGATCTCATCGGCGGTCATGCGCCGGTGCAGTCCGAGCGCTGCAATCAGGTGGATGTCCTCGACCCCGGCCTCCGCGGCCATGTCGATGACCTCCTCCATCACGAGCTGGCGCACGTCAGGCGCCGACATCGGCGGCAGCGGCAGCGAGAGGTCGTCGAACGCGATGGTCAGCTTCATGCCGCGACGCAGTAGCGATTTGAGAGGGTCGTCCTCCAGCGGCTTCGCCAGCGCGCGCTTGATGGCGCGCTCGGGGTGGGCTATCGGATCGAGCGGGTCGGGCGGATAAACGATGCGAGCTCCGAGCGGAAGCTTCTCCAGCCTCACGCCCTCGCCGAAATGAAAGAGCACAGGCGGGGTGTTGCGATCGACCTCGATGACGGCACCAGGACGGGGCATCAGGCTCTCAATCCTCGCAGATCGAAAGCGACCTTCACGGCGCCGAGCCTGCCCGCGCTCATCGCATACGCGATGGCGTCGCGATATTCGCCGAGCCCGAACAGCGGCCCTGTCAGCTTCTCGAGGTGGAGCTCGGGCGCCGCTTCCAGGGCCAGCTCAAACGTCCGCCTGCCCTTGTGGGTGGGCTCCGAGCCGTATGCGTACGCGCCCATCACTGTCAGCTCACGCTGCCAGATCGGCGCCCAATCCACCTTCTCCTCGCCGGGCATACCGACGGCGATTACCTTGCCGCCGCCTCGCGTGAAGCGCACCGCATCGTTGAGGCTCTCGGTGCTGCCCACACAGTCGAAGGTCACGTCAGCGCCGCCCAGCAGCAATGGGCGGTCCATTCCGTCCAGGCGCCTCGCCGCGGTCCCGAAGCGCACGCGCTGGAACACGTCAGCGGGCGAGATGACCTGGTCGGCGCCGAGCTTTCGCGCGAGATCGCGCTGCGTCGGGTGCTTGGCCACGGCGACCAGCCGCTTGGGCGGCGTGAAGAGCCTGACCGCAGCGACAGTCAGCAACCCGATCGTGCCCGCCCCCTGCACCACCACGTAGTCGTCCTTGGTGGCGCCACCGCGCAACGCCGCATGGATGCAGCAGGCAAACGGCTCGATCAGCACAGCGGCCTCGTCGCTCAGCGCATCACCGACCGGATGCAGCTGGCTCGGGTGCGCGACCAGCATCTCCCCCCATCCCCCACCGGTGTCCGCGCAATATCCGGTCTGGAGGCCGACTTCGATCGGGCCCTCCGTCACGTTGTAGCAAAGGCCGGGCCGGCCCTCGGCGCAACGCGGGCATGGCGGCTCGATGCCCCTGACCTTGCAGCCGAGCGCAGGTTCGATGACGACACGGCTGCCGTCGTCAAGGGTGCCCACCACCTCGTGCCCGGGAACGAAGGGATAGCTCGTGAGTGGGTCCAGGTAGAGCGAGGCGTGCCCTCCGATCGCGGCGAGGTCGGAGCCGCAGATGCCGCTCAAGATCGGCAGCACGCGCACCCAATTGCCCGCGGGAAGCTCCGGCTCGGGGACGTCGCCCAGCTTGAGCATTGAGAGCGCGCTGGTGGCGACGTCGGGCCGTCCACCGGACGCCTTCACGATGGCGAACGCGGGAATCGAGCGGACGTACTGCAGTGCTAACACCTCACCGTCTAACCGCCTCCCTGTACTCCGGGGAACGCGGGTCTGGCATCGGGAGGCGCCAGTTTCCCGGCGCCATCCGCCAGCGCTCGATGCGCCAGCCACGCTGACCCGCGACCTGTGAGAGGCGCGCGTCAGGGTTCACCGCCACCGGTGTGCCCACGAGCTCGAGCATGCCTAGGTCCGACAACGAGTCCGCGTACGCAAAGCTCTCGGCCAGCACGATTCCGTTGCGCGTCGCGTACTCCTCGAGAAGCGTGCCACGCGCCTCGCCAGCGGGCGGCGGCGACTGGAGGTCCCCCGTGAGGCGGCCGTCAGCATCGATAAGCAGGTGCGCGCAGTCGACCTCGACCTCGAGCAGGTCGGCCAGCGGCTGCACGACGACGTCGAGCGCTCCTGTCAGGAGCAGGACGCGGTGCCCTGCCCGCTTGTGCTCGCGAATGCGGCGCATTCCTTCGGGATAGATGCGGCGCAACGTGACCGCATCGAGGGCCTCTCGCCCGAGTCCCTTCATCACCTCGTAATCGAGGCCCTTGTACTCGCGGTAGAACGTGCGCTGGAAGTCGGCCCTGGACCGGCGCTCCAGATAAAGCCATCGCGGCGCCTCGCGGAGCATCTGCGCCATGAACGAGGGCCAGTCCTCCAACGGCTGCGCGCGAAGCCGCATCCACAGGAAGTATTCGACGATGTTCGTCTCGACCAGCGTGCCGTCCACGTCGAATACTGCGAGCACATCCGCGCGACCGGTGCGCCTCTCGATGGCTGAGCGCACAGAACTACTCTCGGGCTTGACGGCGGTGCTGCCCGTGGGTTGCTTGCCCTTCCGCACCACGGTCTCGGCGCGGGACATGCGAACGACGGTGGGGAGATGCACGTCCTGGAAGTAGTGGTCCCAGTCATACAGCGC
>PLYD01000241.1 GCA_003151665.1 Candidatus Dormiibacterota bacterium | reverse complement strand
GCACCGCGCCGCTGACTACCAGTGAGATTGAATCGAGCCGGCGTCTTGTTCGGCGTCGCTTATGTGGTCCTTGGTGCTGCCTGGGTGGCGGTCGCCAACCCTGGCACTCCTTTCTTGCTGGTGGCATGGTTCGTCATCGTCGCGGCGTTCGGCTGTTTCGTGCCCGGGATCGCCAACCAGGTGTCGCTGGCCCGCGCGCACCTCGCGGCGCCGGCGCTCGTGTACTCGCTCGCGTCCGATCGCCTTGGGTTCCTGGCTGTGGTGCTGACGCTTGCGGGCTTGACCGACCTCGTCGACGGCACCATCGCCCGGCGCTTCGACAAGCCATCGATGCTGGGCGGGGGGCTGGACCCGGTGGTCGATGGGATCCTGCTGGGGGCGGTCTCGGCCGGCCTCGCGCTCGGCGGCATCTTCCCGCTGTGGCTCGCCGCCGTGATCGTGATTCGCTACCTGCTGCCTGC
Organism: Candidatus Dormiibacterota bacterium; assembly: GCA_003151665.1. The sequence continues at coordinate 5,459 of PLYD01000241.1, read as the reverse complement.
CGTGGTTGGGCTGGTGCTGCTGTCGAGGGGACGGCGGCCTGAGTTGCGTCACAGCATGAGCGGGCAGATCTCGACCGCGTTGATCATCGTGCTGGTGGGCGGCATCTGCCTGTTTCGGTTCATGAACCAGGACGCAAGCAACGTGGTCATTGGCGCTGAGATCGTGATCCCTATCGCCACCATCGCCACATTCGTGCACCTGGGTTTACTGGCGCGGCGGTCGATGCAACCCAGGCCCGGGTAAGATGGCTGATGGTCGCGCTAAGTGGGGTGCTGGCGGTACCCTGCACCGGCAATCCGCCTTAGCCGGACCGAATTCCCGCGCTGAGGTCTGGGCTCTCACGCCTGGCCGTGGCAAACGGCGTTGAAGGTCGGGACCTGCGCAGCTCGGGTCTCCGAACCCCGTCAGGTCCGGAAGGAAGCAGCGGTAAGGAGAAACTCGAGGGTGCCGCAGTCATCCGGGCCTGAGCTGTGAACCGCGGTGCGAGCTGGGGGTCTTCGATCGAAGCGGGGGTGCGCGGCCACTTGAATTTGTATGCCTGAATACCAATCCCTCTATCGCAAGTACAGGTCGCAGACCTTCGCCGACCTCGTCGGCCAGGAGGCCGCGTCGCGGGCGCTGCAGGGCGCGATCATCAGCGCGCGGGTCGCGCACGCGTACCTTTTCAGCGGCAGCCGCGGCACGGGAAAGACTTCCGCGGCGCGCCTCCTCGCCAAGGCTGTCAACTGCTCTGGGCGGGCGCGCGACTCGGCCGAGCCGTGTAACAAATGCCAGTCGTGCATCGAGATGACCGCGGGCTCAGCGCTCGACCTCATCGAGATCGATGCGGCATCGAACCGTGGCATCGACGAGATCCGCGACCTGCGCGAGAAGGTGAACCTGGCGCCGGCGCTCGGGCCCTTCAAGGTCTACATCATCGACGAGGCGCACATGCTCACCGAGCCGGCGTTCAACGCTTTGCTCAAGACGCTGGAGGAGCCGCCGCCCCACGTGGTCTTCGTGCTGTGCACCACGGACGCGCAGAAGATTCCGCTCACCGTGATCGGGCGCTGCCAGCAGTTCGTGTTTCGCCGGCACAGCGAAGAGCAGATCACGGGCCGCCTGACGCACATCGCAAAGACGGAGCACGTACTGGTCGACGACGACGCGATGCAGCTGATCGCACGGACTGCGCAGGGATCGATGCGCGACGCGGTGGGGCTGCTCGACCAGCTGGTGCCCTTGGCGTCCGGTCCGATCAGCCTGGAGTCGGCGCGCGCGCTGCTCGGCATCGCGGACCCACGCCTCCTCGATTCGCTGCTTGATGACGTGCTGAGCGGCCGCGCGGCTGAGGCGCTCGATGAGCTGAACCGCGTGTACGCCGCGGGCGCCGAGCTGCGCCAGGTCGTGCGTGGTCTGATGGAGAGCTGCCGCGACCGGCTGGTCGCGGCCCTCACCCGACGTGATAACGCAACCGCCCGACATCTATCCAGCGTGCTGGACGCGCTGCTTCACCTCGATGGCGAGGTGCGGCGTCACGCAGAGCCGCGCTTCCTGGTCGAGGCGACTCTGGCACGACTGGCCGTAGAGCTTGGCACTTCGTCATCCCTCGCTGCGACCCCAGCTCCGGTGGTGATGTTGACCAAGGCTGTGGCCGTTGCGCAAGCGGCGCCCGTGGCGGCGCCGCAGCCGGTTGCGGTGGCAGTCACCCCGGATGCGGTGGTGGCACCTGCAGTGGCGGCAGTCGACAGCGCTGTCATCGGAGCGTGGACCGATGTACTCGACAAGCTGAACCGCACCGTGCGCGCGGCCTATCTCGACGCGCAGCCGGAGGTCGACGGCACGACGCTGGTGCTGTGGTTTCGCTACGGCTTCCATCACAAGAAGGCTCAGGAGCAATCGCATCAGCTCATGCCACTGGTGCGCGCTTGGTTGGGGACAGGAGTGAAGGTCGATTACCGGCTCCGCGAGACGGGCGGCACAGCCGCGGCCCCCAGCCCTAAGGCCGCCGTTGTCAGTCCGGAGGATGATCCCTTCGTGCGCGAGGTGGTGCGCCGTTTCGACGGGCGCGTGACGCGGGTCAAGGAGGTGTCCGAGTGAAGGATCCAATGAAGATGCTCAAGCAGGTTCAGCAGATGCAGGACCGCATGGGGAAGGTACAGCAGGAGCTGGAGACGGAGACCGTCGAGGCGAGCGCCGGTGGTGGCGCCGTGCGTGTCGTGGCGACTGGCACACAGAAGGTGGTGTCCGTGACGATCGACCCCGCGGCGGCGTCGGAGCCCGAGATGCTGCAGGACATGGTGGTGGCGGCCGTCAACGAGGCGATGGACAAATCGAAACAGCTGGCGGCCTCGAAGATGCAGGCCGTCGCGTCGGGGCTGGGCCTTCCGCCCGGTCTTCTGTAAGCCGTCTCACTTGCCCCAGCTGCCGGAGCCGCTCGAAAGGCTCATCCAGGAGCTTTCGCGACTGCCGGGCATCGGGCCCAAGACCGCTCAGCGCCTCGCCTTCCACCTGCTGCGAGCGGACCGGCAGCGCGCGGAGTCGCTGGCGCTGGCGATCGGTGACGTGAAGGCGCGGATCGGCTACTGCGAGCGCTGCTACAACATTGCCGAAGGCAGCCTGTGTGCGATCTGCATGTCGACGCGCCGCGATGCGTCGGTGCTGTGCGTGGTGGAGTCGGCGCTCGACTTGCTCGCCGTGGAGCGAACCTCAGAGTTCAACGGTCTGTACTTCGTGCTGCACGGCGTGATCTCTCCCATCGATGGGATCGGTCCCGACCAGCTGCACATGCCACAGCTCTTCGACCGTGTGCGAACCGAGGGATTGGTTGAGGTGATTGTGGCCACCGATGCCGACATCGAGGGCGAGGCTACGGCCGTGTACCTCCAGCGGGCTCTGATTCCGCTGGGGGTGACTGTGACCCGCCCGGCTCATGGGCTCCCGGTGGGCGGCGACCTCGAGTACGCCGACGAGCTGACGCTGGCCCGCGCGATGGCGGGGCGTCGATCGTTCTGAGGCGGCGACAATGAGAATCGACAAGCTCCAGCGGTACGGCGCCTGGTTCGCGCTGGCAAGCGGAGCGTTGCTGCTCGTGGCGATCGTCGACGTGGCCATCGTGGCCCTCGCAGGAGGCTTCGCCAACGTCGCCAACTTCGGGCCCACCCCGGCTTGGGCCGGGCCACCGATGATCCTGGCCGCAGCGATGTTCGTGCTGTCTGTACTGACTGGCGCCGTGGTGGCCGTGGACCTGGCCTGGATCCACCGTCAGACTCGCAAAGCCATGGTCTATGCCGCGCTTGTGGCGGCAGTTCTCGCGACGGCCGCACTTGTTCTCTTGATGGCAGCGTCATCCGTCCTCGGCGCCAACGGGTTGGGAATCGCGAGCTTCGTCATGGTCGGCGGTTATGGGACGTACCTGCTCCTGATCAACTTCGCCGGATTGGGGGCCGGGACGCTGGGCCCTGCCCTTCCGTGGTGGAGGATCGCGTCCGGGTTGCTGTTCGTGATCGCCGCCGTCTTCAGCTTCAGCGCCTGGGCCGCGGTTTTTCCTGCTGTCGTGCTTTACCTGCTCTGGTGCGGGTGGCTTGGGTTTCGCCTTCGGAGAAGGCCACCCGCAGAGGCGGGCGCTTAATGTCGACGCCCAGCCTGTCAGCGCGGCCGGCGCTTCTACTCGACCTGGATGGCACGCTGGTGGACAGCGTGTGCGGCAAATCTGCAAGCGGGTCATTGACACGCATTCCCGAGTCGGTTACGTTCGCTGATCGTGCGCCGTGCTTAGCGGCGCGATTGCCAAGGGAGCCGTTCAAACCGCGAGGGAGGAAGAGATGCGCAGTATCCGATCTGTAGCGATGGCCTTTTCGTCGGCCGTGCTGGTCTTCGCGTCGATCGGAGTTGTGGCTCCCCTGTCGGTCGCGGCGGCGCCATGCGGGTCCATCACCAGTGGCGGCAAGACGACGATCACCTTCTGCTACACCGGAGCGGCGCAGACGTGGAAAGTGCCGGCGGGCGTGAAGTCCGCGACGTTCACCCTGTTCGGAGCTGCGGGCGGGGCAGGTACCGCCGGTGTCGCCAATCCAGGTGGGCTGGGGGGTAGGGCCGTCGCGACGGTGGCGGTCGTCCCGGGCTCCACTGTGACCATCCTCGTGGGTGGGCAGGGTGTAAAACCGCCAAATCCAGATGGCTGCCCTAGCGTGACGGGTGGCGGAGGGGGCTTCAACGGAGGCGCGGCTGGAGGCAACGGCGCAAGCCCAGGGATATGTGGCGGCAGTGGCGGCGGCGGTGCCAGCGACGTGAGGATCGGCGGGAACGCGGTTGCCAATCGGGTGATCGTGGCCGGTGGCGGCGGCGGCGGCACCAATGACGCCCCTGGCGGCAATGGCGGCGGAGGCACCGGAGGAGCTGGTGGCGATGCCACCGTCGTCGGTATGGACGGCCTCGGCGGGACGCAGGCAGCAGGCGGTACGGGCGGCGTCTCTGACCACAACGGAGCCAATGGAGCGGCGTGGACCGGAGGCGCTGGTGCCACCAACGACTCCTCAGGCCGCGGTGGCGGTGGCGGCGGCGGCGGCTGGTTCGGCGGTGGCGGCGGCGGCGCACAGTCGGACGGCAATGGCGCCGGCGGTGGCGGCGGCAGCGCGCATGGGCCGGTCGGAGCGGTACTCGCGGCCGGGGTGCGGGCTGGCGTCGGGCTGGCGACAGTTTCGTACACGACTCCATTGCCGGCGGCGAGCGCGTCTGCGCCTTCCGTTCCGTGGCTCCCGATCGGCGGCCTGGCCCTCGGGTTCGCGCTGGTCTGGTTCGGGTTGCGGCGACGGCGAGCTTCAGCCGCCTGAGCCCGATGCTGCGGCGGGTCGCCATCGGCGTGGGGGCGATGTTTATCGCGGTCAGCTCGGCCGCGCTGATCTATCAGGCCGTGACGCCGGCCCCGATCCTTGGGCATGCCGACCCGCACGGGGACGGCATCCTGGGCCAGCTGCCAGGGCTGCCGGCGATCGCCGGCCTGGGGTCTTCGGCTCCCAAAGGGTCCACGAGCAGCCACATGCCGGCGCCGGTTCCGGTGGTCGTGGTCCCGCGCACGGGCGTCTGGATCGAGATGCCGGTGCTCGACATAGCGCTGCCGGTCTCCAAGGGCGATGGCTCGGTCACCAACGTCCCGCTCTGGAAGGCTCTGGTGTACCCGGGCACCTCGTGGCCGGGGANNGGGGCATGTTCGCCAACCTGCTGTACGCACGGGTGGGGGATACCGCCTACATCCATGACTACGGGACAGGGCGCATCCAGACGTTCCACGTGAGCCGCGTGGTCGGCCAGATTCCATATGACGATGGGACCTGGCTCGATTACCAGGCCTCCCGACCGACGCTGACGCTGCAAACCTGCATGGACTGGAACTCCAAGGGCAACAGGTTCGTCGTCCAGCTGACCTGAGGCGGCATCGGCCCGCCCGCCGAGCGGCTTGCAATACGAAGCCGGCTACCGG
>PLYD01000119.1 GCA_003151665.1 Candidatus Dormiibacterota bacterium | reverse complement strand
GGATAGTAACGAAGCTGGAAGCCCTCCTGTTGTGTCCTGCACACAAAATCACCCGCTATGCCTTTGAACGAGCGCCACGGGCGAGGCCGCTCAGAGGCCGGTAGAGTTGCCTTCCGCCATGCCGACCACCCTCGCCAAAAAGCTCTGGGATTCCCACGTGGTCCGCTCCACGCCCGAGGAACCTGACCTCCTCTACGTCGACCTTCACCTGGTCCACGAGGTCACGTCGCCACAGGCTTTCGAGGGGCTGCGGCTTTCCGGACGGCGGGTCCGCCGGCCCGACCTGACGGTGGCGACGATGGATCACAACGTGCCCACGCGCGGGGGCGTCCGCGCCGCCGACGAGCTGTCGCGCAAGCAGATGGAGGTCCTTGCCGAGAACTGCCGTCGCGAGGGCATCCCCCTCCACCAGATCGGCAGCCGCCGGCAGGGCATCGTCCATGTGATCGGTCCGGAGCTTGGCCTCACCCAGCCGGGAATGCTCATCGTGTGCGGCGACTCGCACACCTCGACGCACGGGGCGTTCGGCGCGCTGGCCTTCGGCATCGGCACCTCCGAGGTGGAGATGGTCCTGGCCACGCAGTGCCTGCCTCAAAACCGGCTGCGGGATCTGGCCGTCAACGTGGATGGCGAGCTGCCTCTCGGCGTCACCGCCAAGGACGTGGTGCTCGGCCTGATCGGACGCACCGGCATCTCGCAAGGCCAGGGACATCTCGTGGAGTACCGCGGCTCGACCATTCGCGCCCTGAGCATGGAAGGCCGGATGACCGTGTGCAACATGAGCATCGAGTGGGGCGCCAAGGCCGGCATGGTCGCGCCCGACGACACCACCTTCACGTACCTGGAGCGGCGGCCGCACGCGCCGAAAGGCGCCGAGTGGGACGTTGCGCTCGACTACTGGCGATCGCTCGTGACGGATGACGGCGCGGCCTTCGACCAGGAGATCTCAATCGATGCGAGCCACCTCGAGCCGCATGTGACGTGGGGCACCAATCCAGGCCAGGTGGCGCCGGTGACGGGGCGCGTTCCGAGCCCGCACTCCGATACGGACGAGAGAGCCCTGCGCTACATGGACCTCAAGCCTGGGACTGCCCTGGCCGACATCGCCATCAACCGCGTGTTCATCGGGTCCTGCACCAACGCGCGCTTGGAGGACCTGCGGGCCGCTGCGCAAGTCATCGCCGGCAAGCACGTGCACTCGTCGGTGCGGGCCATGGTGGTTCCAGGGTCGACGTCGGTGAAGCGTGCTGCTGAGGAAGAGGGACTCGACGCGGTCTTCAAGGCGGCGGGCTTCGAGTGGCGCAACGCGGGCTGCTCGATGTGCCTGGGCATGAACCCGGACATCCTCGCGCCGGGCGAGCGGTGCGCTTCGACGAGCAACCGGAACTTCGAGGGCCGGCAGGGCTCAGGCGGCAGGACGCACCTGATGAGCCCGCCGATGGCTGCGGCCGCGGCGATCACCGGCCACCTGATCGACGTTCGAGAGCTGCTCTGATGGAACCGGTTTCGAAGGTCACAGGCCGGATGGCTCCGCTCGACCGCGCCGACGTGGACACCGACCAGATCATTCCGAAGCAGTTTCTGAAGCGCATCGAGCGCACCGGTTACGGACCCTTCCTTTTCTATGACTGGAGAGCGAAAGGCGATTTCGTGCTCGACCGGCCTGAGCACAAGGGCGCGTCTGTGCTGGTCACCGGCGAGAACTTCGGCTGCGGCTCATCTCGCGAGCACGCGCCGTGGGCGATCAAGGACGCGGGCTACCACCCGATCATCTCGCCGACCTTCGCCGACATCTTCCGCGCGAACGCCTACAAGACGGGAATCCTTGCCGTCACGCTGCCTGATCGCCAGGTGCGCCACCTGATCGACCTAGCGACCGAAGACCCGTCGATCGAGATCACGGTGGACCTCGAGGCGAAAGAGGTGCGCGGCGATGGATTCGCTTACAGCTTTGAGATCGATTCCTTCGCAAGAGACATGCTCTTGAACGGCCTCGACGAGATCACCCTGGTCGAACGCCACGCGAGCTCGATCGGCACGTTCGAGTCTTCGCGCCCGGCCTGGCTCCCTTCAGCCAGGTAGCGCTTCTGACTCACCTCGCACTGGATTTGCGACTGCGAGCCCTCGCCGCAGCCCGGCTCGCTTCGAGAATTTTGGGCGCGTTGGCCTTGTACTCGTCGTAGCGAGCCACCGCCTCCGCGACGTAAGCCCCGACTGCCTCCGGGTCGACGGCGTCGATGAGCGCGAAGTCCCAGGTCATGAGGACCGAGCTGCCCGCCCGTAATACATGCTTTGGATCGGTGAGCAACACGCCGTACAGAAAACGTAAGGCGACGCCGCTGTTCCCCGCTCCGATCGCGCACACCCACGTGCGCCAGTCGCCGCGAATCGCGTACATCAAGAGCCCGTACTTGATCGCGACATCGAGGCTCGNNCCTTTCAGGTAAGCCTTTAGCGCCTCGCTCGTCATATCGGTTAGGGCTTCAGCATCGCTCCTTCTGATGCTGAGCCGACCAATAGCGCGTAGCGCGCCAGGACGCCTTTTCGGTACTGGGGCTCTGGCGGGGACCAGCCGTTCAAGCGCTTCGCGATGTCGACGCCTTCCACCTCGAGGGTGCGGCTGTCGACGTCGATGTTGATCACGTCACCGTCCTGGAGTGCCGCGAGCGGGCCGCCGACCGCCGCCTCTGGCGCCACGTGGCCGATCATCAGGCCCTGGGTCGCACCCGAGAACCGGCCGTCTGTGACCATCGCCACCGAATCGCCTAGACCCTCGCCGACGATTGCGGCGGTGACCAGGAGCATCTCTCTCATCCCCGGCCCACCGCGCGGACCCTCGTACCTGATGACGACGACGTCGCCTGGCTTGACGCGCCCGGCAAAAACGGCGGCGAGCGCATCCTCCTCGCGGTTGAAGACACGCGCTGGGCCGCGATGCGTGGTGGGAGTGTGCTGAGTCACCTTGACGACGGCACCCTCTGGACCGAGATTGCCGCGCAGAACGACAAGGCCCCCCTCGGGCCGCAGCGGATGCGCCAGCGGCGCCACGACCACCTGACCGGGAGTCTCCTTCACCGACTCACATTCCTCACCCAGCGTCCGGCCGGTGACCGTGAGCGCGTCGCCGTCGACGTATCCGCCTTCGATCAAGCGCTTGGTCAGCAGGGCGATGCCGCCCGCGCGGTGCAGCTCGACAGCGGCGAACCGGCCGCCGGGCTTGAGGTCGCACAGCAGAGGCGTGCGTCGGCTGATCCGGTCGATCTCGTCGATCGCGAGGTCGACACCGATCTCGCGCGCCAGCGCCAGCAGGTGCAGCACGGCATTCGTCGACCCGCCGCTTGCCGCCACCGCGGCGATCGCGTTGTCGAAGGCCCTACGCGTAAGAATTTGCGACGGCCTGAGATCCTGGTCGAGGACCTGGAGGGCCAACCGCCCCATGGCCTCCGCGGCTGGGTGCTTGGCCGGGTCGGTTTGCGGGATCGAGTTGAAGCCGACCGGGGAGAGACCGATCACCTCCATGACCATCGACATCGTGTTGGCCGTGTACTGGCCGCCGCATGCGCCAGCGCCCGGGCAGCTGACCGACTCGATTTCGTACAGCTCCTCGGCCTTCATCTTGCCGGCCCGGTAGGCGCCGATGGCCTCGAAGATGGTCACGATCGTCGCGTCGCGCTTGCCCTTGTACATGCCCGGATAGATCGTGCCGTTGTAGAGGATCGCGCCCGGGCGGTCCAGCCGGCCCAGC
>PLYD01000229.1 GCA_003151665.1 Candidatus Dormiibacterota bacterium | reverse complement strand
GATCGTTCGGTCGGTCAGGCTGCTCCGCCCTCTCCGCCGTTCGCGCTTGTGGATCGTGTCTTGCATCTCTTTAGTGGAGGTGTCCGGCAGCCAGCTGGAACTGCTCGAGCAAGGGGCCGAGCGCGAGCGCCGGGAAGAAGGTGAGCGCGCCGACGATGATGATCACGCCGATCAACAGGCCGACGAAGAGCGGCGTGTCGGTCCGGAATGTCCCGGGTCCGGCGGGAACCATCTTCTTGCCAGCGAGCGCACCAGCAAGGGCGAGTATGGGGATGTAGAAGAAGTAGCGACCGGTCCACATCGCAATCCCGAGCGCGGTGTTGTAGTAAGCGGTGTTGCCCGTCAGGCCCGCGAAGGCGCTGCCGTTGTTGCCGTTGGTGGACGAGAACGCATAGAGGATCTCGCTGAAGCCGTGCGCGCCGGCGTTGAGCGGGCCTTTGAGCCCGGCGGGCGTGAGCACCGAGATCGCGGTCCAGACCAAGATGTTGAAGGCGCTGGTCAGGATCACGAGCGAGGCGAGCCGCACCTCCCTCGATTCGATCTTCTTGCCGAGGTACTCCGGAGTGCGGCCGACCATCAGGCCGGCGATGAAGACCGCCAGGACAGCGAAGATCAGCATCCCGTAGAGCCCGGCGCCAATCCCCCCGGGCGTGACCTCGCCGAGCTGCATGAGGACGAGGGGCACCATGCCGCCGATCGGCGTGAAGCTGTCGTGGCTCGAGTCGACCGCCCCCGTGCTCGTGCCGGTCGTTGCCGCGGCGAAGTTGGCGGAATAGATGGGACCGAAGGCGACGGACTTGCCTTCCATGTTGCCGCCGGCCTGGGTCGCCGTATTGGCTTGACTGACCCCGATGTTCGTGAGCGCCGGGTTGCCCGACTGCTCGGCCCACGCGGCGATGCCCGTGGCGGCCACGAGCACGATGCCCATGGTCGCCGCGATGGCAATCCCCTGCTTCACATTGCCAACCCAGCGCCCGAACATGATCGCGAGAGAGAACGGGATCATGAGCTCGAGGAGGATCTCGAACTGGTTGGTGAATCCGTTCGGGTTTTCAAATGGGTGCGCAGAGTTGGCGTTGAAGGGGCCACCGCCGTTATTGCCAAGGTCTTTGATCGCCTCCTGCGAGGCGAACGGACCGACCGCGATCGTTTGCACGGCGCCCTCCAACGTATGCGCGGCGGGGTAGCTGGCCAGCGTCTGCACGGCGCCCTGAGACGCGAGGACCAAGGCGGCCACGAAGGCGATCGGGAGCAGGACGTAAAGGGTCGCCCGCGTGACGTCGACGTAGAAGTTACCGAGGGTCTTCAATTGGCGGCTGGAGATCCCCCGCACGAGGGCGACCGCCATAGCGATGCCCGTGGCGGCGGAGAGAAAGTTGTGCATGACGAGGCCGACCATCTGGGAGAAGTAGGACATCGTCTGCTCGCCCGTGTAGTTCTGCCAGTTGGTGTTGGTGGTGAAGCTGACCGCCGTGTTGAAGGCAAGGTCAGCGGGCACCGGGCCGAACCCCATGGGGTTAAGTGGCAGCCTGTCCTGGAGTCTTAGTACCAGGTAGGTGAAGATCAGGCTCGCGATCGTGACCATTAGTACCGAAACTCCGTAGCCGATCCAGGTCTGCTCTTTTGTCTCGTCGACGCCCATCAGCCTGTAGGCGCCGCGCTCGACGGGCCGCAGCACCGGGCTGAGGAAGACGCGCTCGCCCTTGAAGACCCGGACCAGGTACGGGGCGAGGAACCAGGCCGCGACGGCCACGGCGAGGTAGGTGGTTGCGACACCGATGATGTCGAGAATCAAGGCTTAGAACTTCTCCGGGTAGAGAAGCGCCGCGAACAGGTAGATCGTCACGATCAGCGCCACGATGCCGGCGATGATGTATGGCACCTGGGCCGACATCAAGGCAGCTCCTCGAGTCCGCGGATGTAGAGGAAGGCGAGCAGCGTCAGCAAGAGGGCCAGGCCCACCATCCAGAAATCCAGCGGCATGGGCCCCAGCTTAGGCTCGAGAGAATCAACAAACCATCAACGAAATTACCAACCCAGGATTCTCGGTCCGCCAAGTGCAAACGTTGACGGTTCGTTGATGTTCACGCGCGTAGCGTGAGGTTTGTGCTGATTTCTCAGGTGCGGCCAAGTGAGCTCTGGGGCAAAAAGGTCTACGACACCCAGGGACGCTTCCTGGGCGTGGTGATCGCCGTAGGATTCCGCCGCGGAGTGGTCCGCAAGGTCGTCGTGCGCCCCGAAGGGCACGGACAACCGATCGGCCTACTGCCACCGCCTGAGACGCTTGTCGACGGGGAGCGAATGCTGGTTCCGGTTTCCCAACCCGCAAACCAACGACGATTGCGGCTTCTTCACTAACTCACTTGATCGAATCGGGTGACTTCGCGATTCGCGTACGCGCTCGGATGGTGGATGCACTGGCAGAAATAATCGGGGTCGATGCGCGGGTGCGCCGCTGGCGAAGCCTTGACTTCGCGGACGACGGAGGCGTTGTCCTGGTCGTCGAGTTGCACGGCAGGCCCGACGTGATTTCAAAACAGATCATCGCTCGAGAGTTAGAAGGCGCCGCACGCTTGGCCCTGCCGGCACTGACCTGGATACGCGTTCAGGTGGAGTGAGCCCCAGACCCTGACTGGCCGAACATATAACCGCGGCTGCCGGCGGTGACGATGATCTCGGGCTTCTTCGGGTCTGCCTCCAATTTCAAGCGCAACCGTTGGATGAAGGTGCGCAGGTAGTTGCGCTCATCGCCGTAAGACGGTCCCCAGACTTCGCGCAGGAGCGTTCGGTGGTCGACTACCTGGCCCGGATGCCGGGCCAGCACAGCCAGCAGCCCGTATTCGGTTGGCGACAACCGCACATCGACACCGGCGCGGCTCACGATGCCGGTCGACAGGTCGATGGTCAAGTCCCCATTGCGAATTGCGGGACCTGGCCCGAGCACAGGCTGCGCCCTGCGCAGAACTGCGCGTATTCGGGCGAGCAGCTCGTCGGCACCGAAGGGCTTCGCGAGGTAATCGTCCGCGCCGAGGTCAAGGGCGCGCACCTTATCCTCTTCGCCTCCGCGAGCACTGATCACGATCACCGAAGGGCCGCGTTTGCCCTCCAGGGTACTGAGGATCTGCCAACCATCGACGAAGGGGAGACCGATGTCGAGCAGGACGGCGTCGTATACCCCTGCCTGCAGCTCTCGCGCTCCGGACGCGCCGTCTCCCGCGACGCGAACCTCGTACCCGTTGCGCTCGAGGATCGAGCGAATGGAGCTTCGAAGCGCAGCGTCATCCTCGACGATCAGAATGCGGTTCACGCCTGAGGTGGCGCCTCCGGCAATGTAAAACGAAATGTTGCACCGGGCTCATCGCCGGTGTCTTCAACGGCCACCGTACCAGCGTGGGCCTCGACCAAGCCCCTGACGATTGCGAGCCCAAGCCCAGTCCCGCCCGTCTTTTCCGCTGCATCAACGTCGCTGTGAAAGAAGCGCTCGAAGATCCGCCCACGAAGCTCGACCGGCACGCCGGGTCCTCGGTCGATGACGCGGACTACGATCAAACCCGGCTCTTGACGCGCCACCGCAATCTTGATGGAGGTGTCGGGCGGAGCGAAACGATCGGCATTCGATAATAGGTTGTCGAAGATCTGACCGAGACGGTCCCAATCGGCCAGCACCTCGACCGCCGATGCGGCAGGGTCCCAGACCACAGCGCGGCCTGGAGCTGTTCGCTTGAGGCGGTCGGCCCCGGCCGAGATCGCGTCTCCGAGTACAAGCGGCTCCAACTCGAGATGGAGAGCGCCACCCTCGATCACTGTCATATCGAGCATGTCATCCACAAGTGCCTTGAGGCGGCGGGCTTCGACTGCGATGGTTTCCAGTCGACGTTCTGCCTCGGCGCCCAGTTGGGCGCTTGATGCATCGGTGCTTTCGGTGAGGATCGTTCCAAGCGGGGTGCGGAGCTCGTGCGAGACATTGGCCAGTAGCTCCCGGCGCAGTCGGTCTGTTTCGTTAAGGGCTGTGATTTGTTGTTCGCTGCGTGCCAGCCGCAGGGCGGCAGTCGCAGCTTCCGCGTGCTGCTGGTTGAGCCGAACTAGTTCCGTGTTTGACTCACTCAGCTGGCGGGTTAGTGCTTGAGCTGCGAGAAGGGCGCGGCGGCGCCGTGAAGCCAGCAGCCCCACCAAACCCGCAGTAACGAGGAAGGCGATGAGGTTGACAATGTCCTGCTCGTCGGCAATTGTCCACGTACCAACCGGTGGGACGAAAAAGTAGTCGACGAGTAGAAAGCTGATGCCTGCGCACGTGAGTGCCGGCCAGAGTCCCCGCAGAACTCCGACCACCGCGACCAGGCCAAGATATATGAATACATAGTCGCGCTGAGTCTGCTGGCTGTAATGGACAAGGACGGCCGTGACCGCGACCGGGCCGCCCAGCGCAGCCAGCCAAAACACCCAGTCAGGAGCGCGCAACCTCCGTCGCGGTTCGCGCCCAATGTCAACTCCCATTTCGCTGGCTCATTATTGATGGCCGCTCACAGGATGTGATGCTGCGGGTTGGGTCGGCCGGTGGGCTATGTCTCGAGCCATCGGCCACGGGGACGCTCATAGCGTCCGGCGATGGCGTCAGCGCGGGCGGAGTCGATTGGCGATAGCTGGCTTGGCCGAAATCCATGCGCGGACTCTAAGCCGCTGACATCTCTAAGCGAAAAATAGATAGCGGCAGCAGTTGTGGCAAGACCGAGAAGTCCAGGCCAGATGTCCCGAAGGAGTAGGGCGAATGCGGTCACGATGACCACGCTATGCCGGCATCCATCAACGATCCATCAACGAAATTGCCTGGTGAGCGTGACGGGAGCCGAGCTGCGATTTCGGTCGATCGATAACAGCTGACCGTTTAGTCAGGCTCGGGTGGCCGGTCACGTTCACCTTCAGGCCGCGACCTCCTCCCGGAATTGATTGATGCGTCAATCAGTTGGGTAACATTGCAGGCATGTCAACGACTCAGGCCGTAGGCACCGACAACCCGAGCACTCGGACGGCGTTCAGACGGAGGATGACCTCCGCGGAGCTGGCCACGTGGCGGGCGCTCCTGGACTCTACCGCGGAGCTTCAAAGAGTCCTGGGCGCCGAGCTGCAGGAAACGAGCCTCTCTCCCGCCGACTACCAGGTCCTCCTGGCCCTGACCGAGGCTCGCGGCAAGCGAATGCGATCCTCTGAGCTCGCCCGGACGATCGATTGGGAGCGGAGCCGGCTATCCCATCACCTCGGCCGAATGGAGAGGCGCGGCCTGATTCGGCGGGACGGCTGCGCCACTGACAGCCGGGGAGCCGACGTCTCGGTGAGCCCCCAGGGTGCGCACGTCTTCCGGCGGGCGACTGCGCCGCACATGAGGTCGATCAAGAGGCATTTCGCCGATGTGTTGACGCCTGAGCAGTTCGAGGCGCTAGCCGACGTCCTTCGATCACTGCAGGACCATCTCCACCCGTACCTGGTTGCCCGAGCCGAGGACGGTCGAAGGTGAGCGGCTCGGTGATCCCGTCGTCGGTGCGGTGCATCGCGGTCCTTGGAGCGGGCCA
>PLYD01000018.1 GCA_003151665.1 Candidatus Dormiibacterota bacterium | reverse complement strand
GCATCGATCTGGTCGACGTTCTGGCAGTCGTACCTCTCGCAAACGTTCGATCCCACGTGGAAGGCCAAGAACGTCACGGTGGACCGGCACGAGCTGGACGATGCGCTGGGTCAGTACCTCGAGGCGTCGACAATCGCCGGCGGGAGGCCGTCATGCCCTCCGACTGCCATCTGTGCGCCACCCCCGCCAGCGCCCCCATACGGCGCGCTCCGCTCCGCATTCCACAACGCCTTCTCAACGCTGAGCACCAAGCTCGGTGGCGAGCCCGGGTCGTGGACGTGGGGCAAGCTCCACACCCGCGTGCTCGAGAACCTCGCGCAGGTCGCAGGCCTCAACTACGGTCCGCGGCCCGACCGCGGCGACGGCAACACCCCTCTGGCCGCTGGCGGCGATCCCTCGACCCACGGCCCGAGTTGGCGGATGGTTGTCGACTGGGGCACCAAGACCTTCAGCGGCATCTATCCGGGCGGGCAGAGCGAGAACCCCGCTTCGACGTGGTACGAGAACAAGGTCGACCCGTGGTGGAGCGGCCTGTACGCGCCGATGCTCTCCGCCGACGAAGCGTCATTCGCACCTGGCGTGACGACCTGGGCGATGCAGCCATGAAAGGCTGGCTGCTGCTTTTCGCCCTGGTTGGCGGCACCGCCATCGCCTTGGGCGGAGTGTTGGTCGGAGCGTGGTGGCTCACGTTCCCCGCCGGCATGCTCGTCGGCATCACCGTCCCGCAGGCGCGATTGGGCGTCCCGGCGGGGGCGCTCGCCGGCCTGCTTGGTTGGAGCGTCCCGCTGCTCGTCATCCAGGTCCGCAACGGACTCGGCCCATCGGCGAGCAGCCTCGCGGCGATCATGGGGTTCACGGGTCAACCCGCGATCCCGCTTGTCCTTACGTGTGTAGTCGGCCTGTTGCTTGGTCTGACCGGCGCTTGGCTGGCGTCAGCTATTCGAGGCCTGCTGGTCCCCGCGACTCGCTAGGTCCCTGGCGACTTGAGGGATATCCAGTGGAGACCGCCGTCGACAGTTCTCGACATTTCTCCACGGACTGTTCCGTAGCCAACCTGGGAATCGGCGAACACGAAATCCGCGGCGACCGGCGCCGCCTGCGAATAGTCGGATGCAGAGGCATGCCATGTCGCGCCAGCGTCAGTTGATTCCTTTGACTGTCCTGGGCCGATCAGCTCGAGCCACCGTGTCGCCGTCACGAAATCGACATTGCCCTCCTGCCGGGGGGGGCTGGCCGCGTAAGTCCAGGTCGCGCCTCCGTCGATCGAACGGAATACGTATTGGGTGCCTGGGTCGGAGAGCTGCCACGCCGAGACCAGGAGCGTCGATCCGAAGGCGCGGACAGTTCCCGCCTCCGCCAGGCCGCAGACGACGCACACAGTCTTAAATGAGGGCGGATAGGGCAACGGCTGGGACGCCATCCATGTCTGCCCACCATCTGTCGTCCGATAAATCACCGCTGCGTGGTTAGGGTCCCACGCGTCGAGGAAGCCGCGATTGGAGTCGATGAACGAGAGGCCGTTCCTACCCTTGAAGTCGCCCATTCCTGTTGTATTGAGGAGCTGCCACGTAACGCCGGCGTCTGACGTGTGCAGGATCCAGGCCGCGTAGACATTCGGCCCAGGCCCAGGGCCGCTCATCGTCAACCACCCCTCCTGACTGCTTACAAATGAGATCTCCAGGAACTGAACCCCGCCGAAGCGGCGCGCCGGCATCGGGCGTTGCTCCCAGCTCGCGCCACGATCGGTCGACCTATAGAGGTACTCGTTCAGGACGAATGCCCAGACGACATCGGACGACGGTGCGCTGAGTTGCGCCGACGCAGGTAATGCGACTGGAGAGGGCGGCTTGTTGATAACTCCGCGCTCAACCATGGCACTGGGCGAAGGCGCAGGGCTCGGCGTTGGAGTCGCGCTGGCGGTCGGGGTGTTTGCCGCAACCGGCGGCGGCTGGTTTCGAGATTGGCGCGCCAGCAGCAGCACGCCCACCGTCGCGAACACCAGCACCACCGCTGCCACCGCCGCGAGCGCCGGCAAGAAGTTCGAGGACGGCCGGCCTTCGGCTGACAGCGCCGACGACAGCCTCGCCCGAAACTCCGGTGAGACCTCCTGGCTCCGCGAATCCAACGCACGGCGCAGCTCGCGCTCTTCTGGTGTCATCGACCCACCTCCAAAACCATTCCGGGTCTCAAAGCAGCGAGGGCTCGATGAATGCGTTGGCGCGCGGCGCCGGTGGAACAGCCGAGCACACGGGCAACCTCCTCGATGGGCAGATCGAGGTGGTAGTAAAGGGTCAGGGTCAGGAGGTGGTGCTTGGGGAGCCGGTCGAGCGCTGCGTTCAGGTCGATGCTATTGGCCCAGCCGCCTTCCAAGCCCGTGAGGTGGTCGTGCGGCTCGACCTCGTCCGTGCGAATCACCTGCCACCATCTTGAGCGGCGCGTTGTTCGGCACTCGTTGGCGACGATCGCCAGGAACCATGGCCTCAGGTCCGCGCCGTACCGGAACCGATCCAGCTTGCGCCAGCTCTTCAACGCCGCCTCCTGGACAGCGTCCTCCGCTGCGTTCCTGTCTTTCAGCATCGTCATGGCCAGTCGGAAACCTGAGTCGAGGACGGGCGCGAGCAGCTCACCGAACGCAAAGGCATCGCCGGCCCTAGCACGCCGGAGTCGTTCCTCCGCCAGCGGATCCCCGATCAAGATGTCCGTATCGGTTGTACGCATGGACTCACCGGTCTGTTACGGCGCCCTATCCGGCGATCTCTCGATAGAGAGCCTCCGTCTCGGCTGAGGGCCCGACACCGAGCTCGGACTCCAGCAACCGCTTGCAGTCCAAGTACGAGCGGATCGCCTCCCCGCGATCGCCGTTGCGCACGTGCATGCGCATGAGGCGCCGGTAGCCAGACTCGCGGTACGGCTCCATCCGCACCGCCTCTCGCGCGTGCGTCATTGCCAGCTCCACCTCCCCATTCGCGGCGAGCGCCTCCGCCCTGCTGTCCAGAGCCCTGACCAGCGCGGCCGCCAAGGCCACGCGCCTCCCCTCCGCCCAAGGCCCATCGTCTCCGGGCAAAAAGGGGCGGCGAAGGATCGTCGTCGCGATCAACGACGGACCGTAGGCTGCCTGCGGGTTGCCGCCGGCGACGAACCCTTCAGCCGCATCGACTCCCGCAAGCGCCGCTTCGAGGTCGACCCAGGTGTCCGCCGGCGCCGAGAACTGGTAGCAACCGAACGCGTTGCCGATGATGTGCGAACGCACCAGTCCCAACGTCGCCAGGCGCGATCGCAAGCGGCTGATGATCGCGCTGAGCGCGACCGTCCAAGAAGGTGGCAGAGATTCTGGCCACAGCGCTTCAGCCAGCTCGCCCTGCGTGACGGCGCGTTTCCGTTCGCTGACGAGGTAGGCAAGCACGAACCGGCCCTGGGGCC
>PLYD01000157.1:28156-35987 GCA_003151665.1 Candidatus Dormiibacterota bacterium | reverse complement strand
GGTCCATGCGGAACCCCGTCTCCTCTCGCAACGTGACGAATTTGGGCACCGCCCCGATGAAGTTGACCTGCGACGCATAGGCGGGGTAGCCAGGATCCGGAATGATCACCTCGTCACCCGGCTCGATGCAAGCGAGCAGGGTGAACAGCAGCACGTTCTTTGATCCGGGAACGAGCACGACATCGGTGGGATCGACGGGCGTTTTGAGCGTGCGTTGCACGAAGCCCGCGACCGCCTCCCTCGCCTCCATGATCCCGCTCGCGGGCGTGTAGTGCGTGAAACCGTTCTGCATCGCGGAGATGCCCGCCTCCACGATGTTGTCAGGTGTCGCAAAGTCCGGCTCCCCAATCTCGAGGTGCACGATCTTCTTGCCCTCGGCCTCGAGCTTGCGCGCCTTGGCGAGCACGACAAACGCGCCCTCGGTCCCCAACCTCGACATGCGCTCCGCGAACTTAATCGTCACGCAGACAGCCTAATGCACGCCGAGCAGCGCGCCGCCGTCCACCCCAAGCGTCTGTCCCGTGATGTACCCGGCCTGCTTCGAGCAAAGGAACGCGCAAGCCGCCGCGAACTCGGATGGCTTCCCAAACCGCCCCATCGGCGCCTCGGCAGCCATGTGCCTGAGCTGCTCCTCCGGATCGCCCCCCGAATTCCCAGCCATCTGCCGGATGCGATCCGTGAGGATCTTGTCCGGCGCCAGGCAGTTAACGGTGATCCCATCCCGCGCCACCTCGCGCGACAGCGTTTTCGCCAAACCCGTGACCGCCGCCCGCAGCGAGTTGGACAGCGTGATGTTCGGGATCGGCTGCCGCACCGAGACGGAGGTGATGAACACGATGCGCCCCTGCCCGGACTTCTTGAGGTGCGGAAGACTCGCGTGAACCAGCCGCACAGCGCTCATCAGGGTCAGCTGGTACGCGGCATCCCACGCGTCCAGCGGCGTCGTCTGAAACGTACCCGGCGGGGGTCCGCCGGCGTTGACCACGAGTAGGTCGAGCCCACCAAGCTTGCCGACCGCCGCCTCGACCAAGCGCTCAACATCCAGAGCCTTGCCCATATCGGCCGCTTGCCATCCCGCCGCTCCGATCGCCTTGCCGGCAGCCTCGATCGCTGCCGCGTCACGCGAGGAGATGAACACTTTCGCGCCCTCCGCGGCGAGGGCGTCGGCGCAAGCGCGCCCGAGCCCCTTACTGGCCGCGGTTACGAGCGCACGACGCCCATCAAGGCCGAGGTCCACGCCCACAATTGTGACGTGCCCCGAACCATCAACGTCACTGCCGTTGTAACCGTGAATGGGTGGATATGCCACGTCCGAATCGACGATGACGGCCGCCATCTCACCGAGCCATGGTCACCGTCACGAAGGCCGACATTGAACTCTATGCACCCGACAAGACCGTCGAGGACCTGGTCTCCCGCAGCTGTTGACGCGGTTGTAAACGGAATGCGTGGTCGAGAATGTGGTCGAAACACCATACGTTGAGGAATCCGTGATCGAAGCTGTACCGGATGCGCCCCACGTGCCCGACGCGCTACCGCGACGTGCGCGGCACTTGCGGCGGCGTCTATAGGGAGCCATACAGCTTCTACGACCTCCTCACAGCTGACGGCGGCCCGGTCGGGGTTACGTGGCAATGGAACTGCGGGACTCACCGTGCCGGTGACACTTGGTTTACAGCAAGCGCCACCGACGCGACCGTCGGCGGCGGCGGGAACCTTGGCGTTCTAAGTGTCTCGGCTCAACAGGGATACGGAAGCAGCGTTCGACTGAAATACCATTTCAACGTGGCGGGAGAAGTCTGCGGAAACAGCTCAAGTGGACCTCTGCAGTCCTCGCTCCTCGAAGCTGATCCATACTGACCGTGGCGACTCGACCGTTCACCTCGCTGGCCACTGCGGGCTCCGTGCTGGTGCTCGCGTGCGCGTGTCAGGGAAGCGGGGTGTGGTCGGGCCCGGAACTCTCCACAGGGGGACCCACCAACTCGGGCATAAACGGTATCCCGGCGGTGGGTCCCTCCAATCACGCGGACATCGGCGAGATGCTCCTATGCCTCACCGGGCCGGGCCGGGCCGTCATCACTGACGTCCGGCCCGTTCGACCGGTGGGCACCGTCGAAGTTGTCGCATTCGCGGTGCGTCCCAACCCCACGCTCAGAGGCGCTGTCATGCTGGGTTCCGGCGCTGGCACCCTGCAAGATAATGGCTTCAACACCGCCGATCGGATCGTGGACACGCAATGCGTCTCCGGTTCGGGTCAGGGTTACGAACTCGGCCTAGAACTCACCGTGCCGCCCGGCACGAACGCGGGCACCACCGGGTTTCAGATCGACTACACAGTTGGCGACCACACTGCAAACCTGACGTACCCGGTGGGCGCCATACTCTGCTCCACGCCGAGCGTCGACGACGCACAGTGCAAGGACCTATTCCATCAGTTCGGACTATCCACAGGCCCTTGACACAAACGCGGAGCTGGTCCTTGAGCAGGCATTGGCACCCAGCGCGTCCCGTCCCAGTAGAACTTGCCATCGGGAGAGACCTGCGGCGGCGGCGCCGAGGCTAGAATTGAACTCAGATCACGCCTAAAGGACTAGCCGCCTGTGTTCACATACCACTGCGTCACGTACTGGAGGCGATCGCCCGGCTCGATCACGTTATTGAGCCGAACTCCGTGGACGCGCTGCGAAATCGCATAGTCGTAGTGCGGCGCATATAAGAAGATCGCTGGCGCCGCGTCGGCGATCAGCATCTGAAAGTCGATGTACGCGGCGAGGCGAGCCGACTGATCGACCGCCGCCCGCCCGACCTCAAGATCCTGGTCGATCACCCCCCAACCCCGCTGATACGCAAAGTTCAGAGAGTTAGGGTCCGCGCCCGAATGCCACAGCGAGTACTGGTCGGGATCGGGCCCGACATCGAACGCCACGAGCGCCATCTGATACTTCCGGCCAATCAGGTATGACTGCACCAGCGCCGTCGAGGTGACCGGCGTGACATCGGCCTCGACCCCCACCGCAAGCAGCTGCTTGGACACCGCGTCGGCCACCTGCCGGTTCGGGAACGAGCCCGCAGTGACCAGCGTCACCTTGAAAGGCACGCCGCCCTTGGTCCGGATCTTGGCGCCGGGCGCCAGCACCCAGCCCGCAGCCTCAAGCGCCTTGACTGCACTGATCCTGTCGTACGGATACTTGGCGGCGGCCGCCGCGGAGTAAGCCCAGTCGGCAACGGGGATCGGTCCCGGATCAGGATCGCCGTACCCGGCGATCACGTCGTCGATGATCTTCTGTCGGTCGATCGCTTGCGTCAGCGCGAGCCGCACCTTCACGTCGCTGAAGTACGGCTTGCCAGCACCCTCCACGTTCATCGACACGAAAGCGTCGGTGAACGTCCTCACGTCCTGGACGGTGATGTCGCTGCGACGCTGCAGCGTGCCGACCTCCTGTGGCTCGAGACCGCCGACCAGGTCCGCCGCCCCGTGCACGACCCCGTCAATCGCCGCCTGCGGATCGGTCGCCGGGTTGGTCGAGTAGGTTCGAAAGATCAGGTGCTCAAGGTACGGCTGCGGATCCGCGTAAACGTTGCGGCTGAGAGTCACGGCGAGAGGGCTGATCGCCGAAACCTTGAACGGCCCGGTACCGATCGCCATCACGCCGCTATACGGGCTCGCGGCGATCTGAGGCGGCGACATGCCATTGAACAGGTGCTTGGCGATGACCCCGATACGAAGCGCCAACGGGAAGGAGGCGCTGGGCGCACGCAGCGTGAAGATCACGCGGCCAGGCCCTGCCGCGGCCACGCCGACCTGCCGCCACGAGTCGGCGCCAGGCTGCGTGTACTCGAGGTCCTGCAGAACGTGGAAGGTGAACAGCACATCGTCCGACGTAAACGGCTGGCCGTCGGCCCACTTGACGCCGCCGCGAATGGTGAACGTGTACGAGAGGTGATTTGGCGAGATGGTCCACGTGCTGGCCAGCTGGCCGACCACGTTCTGCTGGGCGTCGATGGTCGTGAGGCCCTGATAGATGACGCTGTCGACGTCGCGCGTCGTGGCGTCCACCTCGAACAGCGGGTTTAGCACGCCTGGCGCCCCGACGAGCGCTTCCACGGCCGTACCCCCGCTCGCGGGCTTCGGCGCGGTGGCGACGGGCTGGCAGCCCAAGAGCACCACCGCCGCGAGCGCGGCGGCGGCGGCTAGTCGACTACTACGGATGAGTGGCCAACCAGTTGGCGACCCAGATGTTGGCAACCGAGCAGACCAGGAACGCGCCGGTAAGGACCCACGACGTCCAGTAGATCTGGCGCTCCAGCCCGCGGCGCGTCCGATAACCTCCGCCCAACCCGCCATCGCCGCCTCCGATGGTGCCACCCAGCCCTGATGCCTTGGGCGTCTGCACGAGCACGCTGACGATCATCAGGAGGGCGATCACCGCCTCGAGGACGACCAGCGTATGAGCGACGTTCTGCATCGGGTCTCCCCTATGCCACCCAGATCGAGCTGAACCGAACCTCGATCGCCGCCCAGTTCAAGGTGTTGAACCATGCCGCGAGGTAGTCGGCGCGCTTGTTCTGGTACTTCAAGTAGTAGGCGTGCTCCCACACGTCGACACCAAGGATCGGTGTGAGGCCTTCCATGTACGGGCTGTCCTGGTTCGGGTAGCTCTTGATCGACATCTTTCCGTTCTTGTCGGCGAGGAGCCACGCCCAACCGCTGCCGAACTGGCCGAGCCCGGCCTTCGTGATCTGCTCCTTGAACGAGTCGTAGCTCCCGAACGCGCTCTTGATCGAGTCGCCGAGCCGGCCTGGAGGGTTGCCGCCGCCGCCCGGGCCCATGATGCTCCAGAAGATCGAGTGGTTGGAGTGGCCGCCGGCGTTGTTGCGGATCGCAGTGCGGATGTCCTCCGGCACCGTGTCGATCCCCCAGAGCAGCTCCTCGACCGACTTCGATGCCAGCTCCGGGTGCTTCTCCAGCGCCGCGTTGGCGTTGGTCACATAGGTCGCGTGGTGCTTGTCGTGATGGATCTCCATCGTTTTCGCATCGATGTGCGGCTCGAGCGCGTCGAACGGGTACGCCAGCGGTGGAACTTGAAATGCCATTTGGGATCCCCCTCAGATGATTTGTTCTTGTCTTCTACCTCAACCAGTCTAAGCCGAGCCCTAAACCGAGCGCGAAGCCTGCGCCTTGACCGCTGCCGCCCTCCGCGCGATCTCGGCGGGGTCGCCGAGGTATCGCGAGGACGTCGGCCGGAACTTCGAATCGAGCTCGTAGACGCGCGGCACCCCCGTCGGAATGTTCAGGTCGACCACCTCCTGGTCGGTGAGCCCGTCGAGGTGTTTGACCAGCGCGCGAAGGCTGTTCCCGTGGGCTGATACCAGCACGCATTGGTGATGGAGCAGGTCCGGCACGATGCTGTCGAACCAATACGGCAGCATCCGCTCGACCACATCCTTCAGGCACTCGGCGGTCGGCAGGAGCTCCGGCGGCAGCTCCGCGTAGCGCGGATCGTGGGAGGGATGATGCTCGTCCGACACCTTCATCTCCGGTGGGCGCACGTCGTAGCTCCGGCGCCACAACTTGACCTGGTCGGCGCCGTACTTGTCCGCGGTCTGTTGCTTGTTGAGCCCCTGCAGCGCGCCGTAATGGCGCTCGTTCAAGCGCCACGACCGCCTCACCGGGATCCAGGTCCGGTCCATTTCGTCCAGGGCCAGGTCAGCCGTCTTGATCGCTCGCACGAGGAGCGAGGTATGGACCACCTCGGGCGCGAGCCCAGCCTCTTTCATCAGCCGCCCGCCCTCCTTGGCCTCCGTCACGCCCCGCTCGCTGAGCGGCACATCGTGCCAGCCGGTGAACAGGTTCTCGAGGTTCCAGGTGCTCTGCCCGTGCCGCAGAAGCACGAGCACGCCGGGCTTTCTAGCGGTGGCCATAGACGGCCCCGGTCACCCGGACGATCTCGGAGAACTCGTCAGCCTTCAGGCTCGCGCCTCCGACCAGGCAGCCGTCGCACAGAGGAAGCTCGACGTACGACTGCACATTGCCGGCGTTGACGCTGCCCCCGTAAAGCACGCGCACCTTTCGGGCGGCGCCGGCGCCGATGGTCTCCCCGACCACGCGTCGAATCAGCCGCATCGTCTTGTAAGCGTGCTCGGGGTCAGCGCTCTTTCCTGTGCCGATGGCCCAGACCGGCTCGTACGCGATGACCAAACGTGCCGAATCGTCGGCGGAGCAGCTGGAGAGGCCGGCCTTGACCTGCATGGTGACTACCTCGCTGCCCGTTCCAGAGACGTAATCCTCATCGAGCTCGCCGACGCACATGATCACGCTCAGGTCGCAGGAGAGGGCCGCCGCGACCTTCTTGGACACCATCTCGTCGGTCTCGCCGAGATATGCACGCCGCTCGGAATGCCCGACCAGCACCCACTGGCACCAGCCCTCGAGCATCTTGGGCGACACCTCACCCGTGTAGGCGCCGGACATCTCCCAGAAGCAGTCCTGCGCGCCGAGCTTGACGCCCGACTCGCCAAGCACCTCAGCGACACCGAGCAGCCACGGGAACGGCGGGAACAGCGCGACCTCCACCTGGTCGACGTTGCTGGAGGCCACCGGCAGGATCGCGTTCACGAGCTCGAGCGCAGCGCCCCCGTCAGTCGGGTTCATCTTCCAGTTGGCGGCGAGTAGTGCCTTCTCAGCCGCAGCCATCAAGCGTCCTTCAGGATCGCGACGCCCGGAAGCTCCTTGCCCTCGAGGTACTCGAGGGTCGCGCCCCCACCTGTCGATACATGCGAAAAGCCGGAGAGCCCAAGCGAATCGATGGCGGCCACCGTGTCACCGCCGCCCACCAAAGAGTAAGCACCGGAGCCCGCCACCGCCTGCCCCACCGCGCGGGTTCCCTTGGCGAAATCAGGGATCTCCGCGACGCCCATCGGTCCGTTCCAGACAATCGTCGCGGCAGAAGCGATGTGCTTGCCGAACAGGGCCACCGACTCCGGGCCTATGTCGAGCGCCATCCACTCCGGCTCAATCGCGTTCGCGGGCACCGTCTCGATCTCCTGCCCAGCCTCCATCCGACGTGCACAGACGAGATCGACTGGCAGAACGAGCTTCTTGCCTCCTTCCTTCTCGACCTCCATGGCGTCTTTGAGCGCCGACTCCTCGACCAGGCCGGCCCCTGTCGGGTAACCCTGCGCTCTGAAGAAGGTGTTGGCCATCGCTCCACCGATGAGTAACGCGTCAACCTTCTCGAGCAGGTGAGTCAGGACCCCGACCTTGGTGGAGACCTTGGCCCCCCCGACCACCGCGACGAGCGGACGCTTGGGATCGTCGAGTGCTTTATGTAGAGCGGTGAGCTCCGCGAGCATCAACTCTCCGGCGTAAGCGGGCAGGTGCTTGGCGACGCCGACGACCGAGGCATGCGCTCGATGCGAGGCGGCAAACGCGTCGTTGACAAAGATCTCGCCCAACGCCGCCAGGCGGCTGGCAAACTCCGGGTCGTTCGCTTCGTCCTCGGGATGAAAGCGCACATTCTCCAGGAGCAGGACCTCACCATCTTTCAGCTTGCCCACAGCCGCGCGCGCCACCTCGCCAACGCAATCCTCGGCAAATCGCACCTCGCGACCGAGCTCTTTCGAAAGCGTGGCCGCCACGGGCCGCAGCGAAAGTGCCGGATCGACGCCTTTCGGGCGTCCAAGGTGTGACATCACGATGACCCTGGCGTCACGCTCCGCGAGATGCTCCAGGGTTGGGATCGCCGCCTTGATTCGCGAATCGTCGGCGATCGCCCCTTTCGCCAGCGGCACGTTGAGGTCCTCGCGCACAAGAACGCGTTTGCCGGCGACG
>PLYD01000157.1:0-28144 GCA_003151665.1 Candidatus Dormiibacterota bacterium | reverse complement strand
TCGTGGCTGACTGCGAGGATGCCTTTGAGCGCCCCCTTGGAGGCCTCTTCGAACGCCGCGTTGATGGCCTTGGCGTTGGCCGAGTTCTTCAGCTCGACCGTCAGGTCGACGAGGGAGACGTCGAGGATCGGCACGCGGAACGCCATGCCGGCGAACTTCCCGGCGAGCTCCGGCAGCACCTCGGCGACCGCGCGATTGGCCCCGGTCGAAGTTGGTATGACGTTGTCGGCGGCAGCCCGTGCGCGCCGTAGATCCTTGTGCGGAAGGTCCTGCAGCTTCTGGTCGGCCGTGTACGCGTGAACCGTCGTCATCATGCCGCGCTCGATCCCGAAGGAATCGTTGAGCACCTTGGCGAGTGGCACGAAGCAGTTGGTGGTGCAGCTGGCGTTGGAGATGACGTTGTGCTTCTTGGGGTCGTAGCCCTTGTGGTTGACGCCAAACACGACCGTGTAGTCCTGATTCGTCGCCGGCGCGGAGATGATCACCTTCTGCGCACCACCCTTGTCGATGTGCGCGCGGGCTTTCGTAGCGTCTGTGAAGAGGCCAGTCGACTCGATGACGAGATCAACTCCAAGTTCCTTCCACGGCAGCTCGCCGGGATCCCTGACGCTCAGGAACTTGACAGTGCGGCCGTCCACCTTGATCGAGTCGCCGCTCGCGGAGACCTCGGGCCCGAATGTGCCAAGCGCGGTGTCGTACTTGAGCAGGTGCGCGAACGTGGCGGCGTCTCCGAGGTCGTTGACAGCGACGATCTCGAAGTCAGCCTTTAGCTTGTCGGCCGCTCGATAGATGTTGCGGCCAATTCGCCCAAAACCGTTGATACCGACCTTGATGGTCATCTAGAGGCACGCTCCAAAATGCCGTGGCGGCCCAGCACGGCTGAGTGAAGGAAGGGGCGGCGAACGTAATGTTAGGCGGAGCGGCGCGCCGGCTTCGGTCCTCCGGCCTCGTCCAGTGAGTCGGCCATCTCCTGCAAGCGCCGCAACCGGTGGTTGACCGCCGATTTGGACAGCTTCATCCTGTCGGCGAGCTCCCCCAGGTTCAGCTCCGGGTTGGCGACCCGCCACTGGGCCATCTCGCGCAGGGCGGGCGGCACCCTGTCCAGCTTGCCCGTGGACTCGAGCCGCCCGATCGCCGCGGCCTGCCTCAGCCCGGACCCGATCGTCTTGCCGATGTTGGCGGTCTCGAAGTTCAGCCGCCGGTTGACCTTGCCGCTCACTTCGCGGACGACGCGCACGTTCTCGAACTCCATCACCGCGCGGCTGGCGCCCATCAGAGACAGGATGCGGACGATGCCGTCTCCCTCCTTGATGTACACGACATGCTGGCCGCTGCGCTCCATGATTCCCACGCGTGCGCCGGCAGCCGAGGCCATATCCCCAATCGCCTTGGCCCAGGAATCGTTCGGAGCCACGAACTCGAGGTGGTAGCGAGAGCTCGGCGCGTTGACCGAACCGCACCCGAGAAACAGGCCGCGGAGCATTGCTTTGCGATCGCACGCCGCCTCAGGCATGGCGCGCGTGGCGGCCTGAGTGAACGCAGGCGCAAGACCTGGTGGCAGCGTGAGCTCGACGAAAAGTGACACGCGCTTGCGCGTTTTCACCACCTCGTACTTCGCATCCATATGGCCGACGGCGTGCCCGAGCCTCACCACCTTGCGCGCAATCGGATTGCGCAGCAGTGAGAAGTAAGCGGCCGGACCCTCGCTCTGTCGCTTGATGAGCCGCCCACGCGAGCCGAAATAAATGCCTAGCAACTCGCTTAGCTGACAGCACGGTCGGGCCGGCAGATGGCCTGCCATCTCGTCCTTGACGTCCGCCGAGAACGAAATGCCGCCTACCTCCCCAGGACCTGGAATGTGCCCCTATCTCTTGGGTTCAGTCTACCCTTCCAGTCATGCCAGAAATGAGGATGATCGAGGCTGTCCGGTCGGCCATCACCGAGGAGATGGAGCGCGATGACCACGTCATCGTGCTGGGCGAGGATGTCGGCAAGAAGGGCGGCGTGTTCGGCGCCACCGACGGCCTCTACGCGCGGTTTGGCGAGGCGCGAGTGCTGGACACGCCCCTGGCTGAGTCGGGCATCGTCGGGGTCGCGATCGGCGCGGCGCTCAACGGCCTCATACCCATCGCCGAGATCCAGTTCGCCGATTTCATCCACCCCGCCTTCGACCAGATCGTCAGCGAGGCGGCCCGCACCCGCTACCGGTCCAACGGCGACTGGTCGGTCCCGATCGTCATCCGCACGCCTTTCGGTGGCGGGGTCCACGGCGGGCTCTATCACTCCCAATCGATCGAGGCCTTCTACGCGCACGTGCCAGGCCTGAAGGTGGTGGTCCCCAGCATGCCCGCGGATGCGAAAGGCCTGCTCAAGTCGGCGATCCGCGACCCAGACCCTGTGCTCTTCCTCGAGCACAAGAAGGTCTACAGGCTGGTCGCGGAGGAGATCCCCGCTGGCGATCATCTGGTGCCGATCGGCCCCGCCGTCGTGAGACGCGGCGGAACGAACATCAGCTGCTTTGCGTGGGGCCTGATGACCCACTACTGCATGGAAGCGGCTGAGCAGGTGGCCGGCGAGGGGATCAGCGTCGAGGTGGTCGATCTGCGGACGCTGGCGCCCCTGGACCGCGACGCGATCCTGGAGTCGGTGCGGAAGACGGGCAAGGCGATAGTCGTGTACGAGGACAACCTCACTGGAGGTTTTGGCGCGGAGATCTCGGCGATCATCTCCGAGCACGCCTTCGACGACCTCGATGGACCGGTCATGAGAGTCGCCGCCCCAGACATCCCGGCGATGCCGTTCAACTCACCCCAGGAAGACTTCTTCATGCCGAACCCAATAAAAATCGCGGAGGCAATCAGAAAACTTGCCTCCTACTAACTTGCCGGCTCGTAATAAAAAGGGCGGTACTCCCCGCTCGCCGAGGAGTCGGCGCGCAGCGCCGGAGCGGACGCCCAGGGCGGCACCGACTCTGGTCTCAATTCAGCCCCAGGAGTACGCCGACCGCCGCGACGCCGTCGCCGCCGGCATGGAGGCCGCCGGGCTCGACGCCCTCTGCGTCTTCTACCCCGCGCGGATCGCCTACCTCACCGGCTTCCACCACATCCCAACCGAGCGCCCCATCGTCCTGATCCTTGGAGCAAAAGGCGATGCAACGCTCATCGTGCCCGCGGTCGAGAAGGAGCACGCGGAATCGACTGCTGTAACGAGCAAGATCGATGTCTACTTCGAGTACCCGGGCGCCGAGCACCCGATGGAGCGCGTTGCCGCCGACCTCCTAGACGTCGGCGCCAAACCACGGCGCACAGGCGCCGACCACGATGGCTTCGTTCCCTACTGGGGCTACCGCGGGCCACGCCTGAGCGACCTGATCGGCGAGCGTCCAGTCGACGCCGAGATGCTCATCGAGTCTCTACGCAGGGTCAAGTCGGCGGCCGAGATCGCGTGCATTCAGCTCAGCTGCGACTGGGCGGCACGTGCGCACAGACGGATGCAGGCTGCGATCGAGGTCGGCAAGACGGAGATGGAGTGCTACATGCCCTCTGCGGCCGAAACCCTCCACGAGATGGTCCACGAGATGCCAGGGTGGCGCCCACGCGGCCACAACGGCAGCGGCCTCACCGCAATGTTCGTGGGCGGCCGCTCGACGGCGATGCCCCACGGCTTCGTCAAAGGACACGGGATCCAGAAAGGAGATGTCCTGGTCAGCGGCGCCGGCGCCGACATCGACGGCTACGGCAGCGAGCTGGAGCGAACGATGATCGTGGGCGAGCCCACCCGCGAGCAGGAGCGCGCTTTTGCCGCCATGCTCGCCCTCCAGTCACGCGCCATCGAGGTCATGGCACCGGGCGTGACGGCGGGCGAGGTCGAGCTGGCCACTGTCAAGGTGGCCGAGGAGCTCGGCTTCGAGAACAGCCTGCGCCACCATGCCGGCCACTCGATCGGGCTCGAAGGCCACGAGGCGCCTTTTCTCGACCGGGGCGATGAGGCGGTGCTGGAGCCGGGCATGGTGTTCACGGTCGAGCCTGGCGTCTATCTGAAGGATGTGGGCGGCTTTCGGCACTCCGACACGGTGGTGATCACCGAAGGCGGAAACCGTGTGATGACGAACTACCCCCGGGAGCTCGCAGACCTCATCATCACGCCGTGACAGCCTCCGGCATGGGCCGGACTTTCGCTGTGAACATGTGCAG
Organism: Candidatus Dormiibacterota bacterium; assembly: GCA_003151665.1. The sequence goes on along the minus strand of PLYD01000157.1, from coordinate 23,951 downwards.
CACCGTCGTGCCGTTGTTCACGTGCCGGTGGACGCGATCGACAGCCATGGGCGGAAGCATGTCCTTGTCATCCATGGTCACCACGGTCTCCTTCGGCGAAACGACCCTCCAAACCTGGGCGACCATCTCCCGCGGCAGGTTGCCTGGCACGTATACGTAGCGGCGGTTCGGAATGTGCTTGCGCGCGAGCAGCTCAGCCCGCGAGAAACCGTCGCGTGCCGCGTAATCCTTCAGATAAGGATCGCCGAACTCAAGCAGCTCGTGATGCTGGTTCGGGTAGCGATTGCCTCTATACAGGAACACCGCTCCGCGGCCGGCAGCGGCACGCACAGCCTCACCAATGACGGCTTCAGCTGCAAGTTGCTCGTGCGGCAGGATGACTAACACCTCGCCGGCCGAAGGCCGGCTCCCGAGCATGCTGGCGATCGAGGCAGCCGCCCGCTGCGGCCGGAACGGCACCGGGAACACGCGCGGTCGTCGGGCGCGGTTGTACCGGTAGGTAGTCAAACCTGCGACCAAGCCGATGAGCGTCAGACCGCCACCGAACAGGGTCGCGTCCGGCTTTTCGATCACGTTGACGATCCAGGCGATGACCACCAGGGCAGTGGTCACGACGCCGACCCCGAAGAAGGCGATCACGCCTGGGCTCCAGCTTCGGTATTCCCGCCACCGGACGACGTCCAGGCTCACGCACGTGAGCACAAACGTGCCGAGCAGGCCGAAGGCGTAGAGATCACCAAGGAGGTTGACGCTCCCGCTTGAGGCGATGATGACGATGATTGGTATGACGATCGCGCCAAGAATCGCCCAGTGCGGAGTCAGGCGCCACCGGTTTCGGTGCTCTAGAACGCGCGGCAAAAAGCCCATCCGCGTCAGCGCGATGAAGACGTGATACGCGCCGATGATCGCGGTGTTGCTCGCGAAAACCAGCAGCAGCGCGCCGCTGATGGCGACGTAGTCGCCGAGAAACTGACCTGCGACATGGGCCCCGAGCAACGAGATGAACTGATTGGGATCTGAGTTTGCATTTAGCAAGGTGGTCGACCATAACGTGAGCAATGGGCTCGTGATCGCCATCGTCACCACGACGGCGCCCATGGCACGGTAGGAAACAGTCTTGCGCGGCTCGCGCATAGCCGGGGCCAGCTGCGCGATGCTCTCGAGCCCCGAGAACGCGAGGAACGCGGCGCCGTAGCCGGTGAGCAAGAGAAGCGGCGTCAGTCGGGGTCCGTGCGTGACCGCGCTAAAGCTGTGCAAGATTCCGGCAGGTCCGAGAAAGAGCGCCGTCGCTACCACCACCGCAATCTGCCCCCCGCCCGCGAAGCACACAAAGATCGCCGTCGCCCGAGCGCTCTCCTTGATGCCGAGAAAGTTCAGGATGCCCAAGCCGATGAGAGCAGCGACAGTGACGTGCACCGCCCACGGTGTCAGGGCGGGCATCACAACGGCCAGGTACAAAGCTCCCGACAGAGCGCTCAAAGCTGCGGTCAAGTAGTAATCGACCAGGATGAACAGCCCACCCAGCAATCCCGCAAACGGATGCAACGCCTGCGAGGCGACGTTAACGACCCCGCCGCCCTCCGGATACCGCCACGTCACCTCGGCGTACTTGACGCATAAGAGGATGAAGACGAAGAGCGTCATCAGAACGAAGATCGCCGACCGGGTGGTGAAGTGGGAATACAGGATCCCCGGCACGTAGTAGATGGACGTACCGATGTCCGCAAACACCACGGCCCAGCAAAGGAAGGCCCCAAGGTGACCGCCGCGGATCTTGATCTGGCGGCGGGCCGGCCCAGCAGCTTGCTTCAAGCGCGCATTCCGTCGCGCCGCTCGACAAGGTAGCGGCGGAGGCCGGCCAGGTCGGCACGCAGCCGGCTGAGGGTTCGATCAACCGGCTGGTCTCCGAGATCCATGTAGGTCACCGCGGCCAGGTAGATCTCGGCCCGGTCGAGCTGGCGAACGGCCGCCCTGAGCACCTGGCGGTGCTCGCCGATCGAGCGCTGTGTCGGCAGCTTGACGATGGCATTGCGCATGAATCGCACGCTAGGCGCCCGACTGTGAGGACTCCGTTTGGGCGGCCCTCCGGCCCGTATGGAAGTCGTATGGATATGACCCGATGAATTAAGTTCTCACCGATGAGTCACGACTCAGTCGCCCGGCGAGGCCGCCGCCCTGGTGATCTAAGGGTCGTCGTCCGCCGCGCCGCCAAGCTGCCACGCACCCTTGGCGCGCCCGCCCTTTTTGCGGCCTGCTACGGCAACGTCGGATCGAGCATTTACTACGCGCTTGGCGTCACCGCGGCGTTCGCACTGGGGCTGACCCCGCTCGCTCTCATCCTGGCGGGCGCCATCTTCGTGACGACAGCTCTCAACTACGCCGAGGGAACAGCAGCGCTCCCGCACGCAGGTGGTAGCTCGAGCTTTGCGCGGCGTGCATTCAACGGGCCGATCGGGTTCCTGGTCGGCTGGGTGCAGCTCCTGAACTACACGGCGACGGTGTCCATCTCTGCTTACTTTGCGATCAGCTACCTCGGCGTCTTCGGCAAGTACGTACCCTTCATCCACACGATTCAAAGCGCGAACGAGTGGCACGTCCTCGCCACTGTCGTTTTGATCTGCGCCCTCATCGTCCTGAACGTTGTCGGTATCCAGGAATCGAGCGTCCTCAACCTGGTGCTCGCGTTCACCGACCTGATCACCCAATTCGTGCTGGTCATCCTCGGTTTGGTGCTGCTGCTGAACTTCAAAACCGTCATCGACAACATCCACTTCGGCGTGGCGCCAACGTGGGGAAACTTCCTGGCGTCGGTGTCGATCGCGATGGTCAGCTACACGGGAATTGAGACGATCTCGAACCTCTCCGAGGAAGCCAAGAACCCTGGGCGGTCCGTGCCACGCGCCACCTTCTGGGTCATTGCGGCGGTGTTGTTCGTCTCAGCGTTTCTGCCCACCATCGGTCTGAGCGTTTTCCCGGTGACGTTCGACCATCACACCGGAATGTTCACCACATTGCTGGGAACCGAGTGGAAGGCGGACCCGGTTTCGGGCATTGTCACTGCGGGTTTCGCGCAACAGGGCTTGCATACGCTCGCGTTCTGGTCCGGCCTGTGGGTTGGTTTTCTCGCCTTCACGATCCTGGTGATCGCGACCAATGCCGGCCTAATCGGCATCTCGCGGCTCGGTTATTCGCTGGCCGGCGCCGACAGCCTGCCGCGGGTGTTCGGACAGCTTCACCCTCGTTTCAAGACGCCGTACCTCTCGATCATCATCTTCGGGCTCGCCGCCGGGCTGCTGGTGCTACCGGGAATCCTCATCGGCTCGAAGGAGATCGACCTGATGAGCGCGGTCTACTCGCTGGCCGCGACTTTCGCGTTCTGCTCGGCGCACCTTTCGGTGATGCGCCTTCGGTTCGTGGAGCCCGACCTCTATCGACCGTACAGGATGCCGGGCAATATCAAGTTCGGCCGCGACAGCATCCCGATTCTGTCGGTGGTCGGGGCGATTGCGATCGGCACCGTTTTCACCCAGCTCATGTTCCAGAACATCTCCAACTCGACCTTCATCTACCTGGGCTGGCTGGTGCTTGGAGTCGTCGTATTCGTGCTCTATCGGAACTATCGCAAGCAGCCGCTATGGGAGCCGCTCGAGGAGCCTCCACCTCCCGACCGCGAGGTCGAGCACCTCCCCCCCGAGCCGCTGCCCACTGCCGCGCGCTTCAAGCACGGCAGGCGTGTGCCGGCACATGTCGCTGTCACGCGAGAAGTCCGGCACCGCTCTCATCGCCGGGGCTGGCGCCTGGAGATGGAGCTGTTTTTTGCCCGGCATGGCAATGTGCGCGGCGCGCTTATCGTGATGGTGTTCGCCGCGGTCAGCGGCCTGGCGGTAGGTGTGGACCTGTCGTCCTACGACCCGTTCGGACCCGGCCTCGGCTGGTCACCCGGCATCGTGGTCACGACGCTGCTGGCCGCGTACTTGCTGAACCGGAGCCACAGCGAACTCTGACCGGGGTCAGCTCTCGAGGCGGTAGCCCACTCCCGGTTCATTGACGATGTAGCGCGGGTTGGCCGGGTCGTCGCCCAGCTTTTTCCGGATCTGTGCAACCACGTAGCGCGTGTTGTATTTGTCCCCGACCGCGTACTCGCCCCACACCTGCCGCAATAGCGTGCTGTGCGTCACCGGTTTACCCGCGTGCAGCGCGAGATAGCGCAACAGCTCGTACTCGGTGGGAGTCAGCTTCACGGTCCGGCCCCCAACGGTCACAGAGCGCCTGGCCAGATCGATCTCGAGATCTCCTGCACGCACCACGGGCTCGCCGGCCGAAACGTCGACCTGGCGCCGCAGCACTGCCCGAATCCTCGCGACCAGCTCCTCGGTGCCGAACGGCTTGACCAGGTAGTCGTCGGCGCCGAGGTCGAGCGCCCGCACCTTGTCCCTCTCGCCAGGCATGACGCTGACCACGATGACCGCGGCCCGAGTCGCGGGCCGCAGTGCCTCCAGAACACCGAACCCGTCAATAGCTCCCGGCAGACCGAGGTCAAGGAGGATGACGTCAGGACGCCACGCCGCCGCTTCGCGGATCGCATCCTCCCCATTCCCTACCACCCGAACGTCGAAGTCGTGATAGCCCAATCCCGTGCGCAAGGCGCGCTGCATCTCGACCTCGTCGTCGACCACCAGGACGCGCCCGCTCAAGGCCGCGCTATCACTCGCGCCAGGGGCAGCGTGAATGTGAAGCGAGGACCGCGTCGCATGTTCTCCGCCCGAATCGTCCCGCCGTGCGCTTCGACGACGCGCTTGCAGATGGCCAGGCCGAGGCCGCTTCCACGCGCGCGCCGCGTCCAGAACGTTTCAAAGATCCGGTCTAGGTCCACCGGCGCGATCGCCGGCCCGTCATTCTCGACCCAAGCTTCCAGCACAGCGTCACGCGCCACCGCCCCGATGGCGAGCGCCCCGGTGGCTGGCGCCCATTCCAGCGCGTTCTCGACGAGGTTGGTCAGCACCCTTCCCACCTGGAGCTCATCCACCTCCACCGGCGGCAGGTCGTCGGCCAGCTTGACCGCAACCTCGTGCCCCTTTAAGTCCGAGCGCAGCTGGTACAGCGCGGTGCCCACCAGCTCAGCAAAACCGTGAGGCTCCTTGTCCAGCTCGAGGCCGGCCTCCAGGCGCGAGAGCGCAAGCATGTCGCCGACCAGGCGGTCGAGGCGCGTGGCCTGGCGGTCGAGGTCGACCAGGAGCTCCTGCTGCTCAGGCTGGAGCCCTGCCTGCGGCGCGAGCAGTGCAGTGAGTCCCGCTCGCAGCGAAGCGATCGGGCTCTTCAACTCGTGTGACAGGGACGAGAGGATTGCCGCCTTGAGCTTGTCCGAGGCCTCAAACCCGCGCGCCCTATCTGATTCGAGAGCAGCACGGCGGCGGTCCAGCAGCAGGTCGGCCAGGCCGATGAGGGCTCCGAGCATGCGGAGCTCATGGCGTTCCGGCCGGCCCGGCTCCATGCGTATGACCGCCACGCCACTCGCCAGCGCCAGATAGGCGGTTGGCGCTTCGGGGTGGGTCTTCATCAACTTCACCGCCCCATCGCTGATCGTGATGCCGACTGAGCGCTTGTTCTGGTAAGCCCACGAAGCCTGCTTGACCTCGTCAGGGTTCAGCTCATCGCCCGCCAGCACCGCACCCTCCTTGCCGGAATCCACAGCGACGAGGGAAAACCGGCCGACCGATTCGAGACTCCGGGCACGGTCGCAGACCATCGATAGGGCAACAGTGAGCTGGGGCGTGCGGAGGGCGACTGTCGCCAGCTCGTAGAGGATGCGCGAATCCGCGGCCACGAGCTCGGATTCGGCCTGCGCCCGGCGAATCGACGCGGCCAGCTGGCTCGTCACCAGGGCCACCGCCAGCAACACCACCAGCTCGAAGAGCTGGCTCGGGCCGTTGACCGCGAACGTCCCGACTGGCGGCACCAGGAAGTAGTCGTAAAGGAGGAAGGCGGCGATGCTGCCGGCCACGGCCGGCCCGCGACCCCATCGCGCTGCGACCCACAGGATCAGGAGGAAGTAAACAGCCGAAAGGCCCGGAACGCTCGCACTCGAGGCGACAAGTGCAATGGCAAAGGTGATTACGATCGCGCCGCCAAAGGCAATGGCATAAGGACCGAGTCGACGCATGCTGGTCAGGATAGGTCGGAGTCAGGCGCCGGCGATCGCGAGTTCCTTGGCTCGGTTCGCGTAGCCGGGATGCGACGGATGCGCGACCCGGTACCAGGCCAGCGTCTCCGCCAGCGCATCCTCGAGGGCCGACGGCTCGAAGCCCAGCTCGGAGCGCGCCCGGTCGAGCACGTAACCGGCCGAGCGTCGCGGGTCCGGACCGTAAGGGCTCGCATCAGGTGGAAGGTCGGCAAACGGGATCGGATGCATCCGGGCCGGCACACCCATGACCTTGGCGATCGCTTCGATCAGGCCGCGCAGGCTGACCCCCTCGAACGCTGCGTTGTACGCCTTGTGATCCGTCTGCTTCCGCATATCGCATGCCAGGGCGCATACGAACCCGATGTCCTTCACCCACGCAAGGCCAGCCTGGCGCTCATAGGACTCCTGCGGAACCAGCAGCGGCCCGCCGTCCATGACGCGCTCGATGTATGCGGCGATTCGCAGCGTGTGGTCGGCCGGGCCGAAGATAGCGGGAGGCCGCACCACCGTCCAGGGAAAGTCGCTTGAGCGTGCGATCAGCGTTTCGCACCAGCGCTTGCCCTCCATGTAATCGAGACTGACCGGCGGCTCGCCCTCGAGCGGCACGAAATCCTCTTCGCGAGCCGGCGTGCCGTTGAGCGATGGGTAGACGCCAGTCGAAACAAAGACGTAGCGGTCGCCCTTGAAGTTGCGGAGCACCGACTCCACCTCGACCGGTTTGAAACATGCGAGGTCCAGAAGCACGTCGGGCTTGACCTCGGCCAGCGCGCGCTTCAGCTGCTCCTCATCGGTGCGATCGAGCGCGACATAGCTGGTGAAAACACCATAGGGCCGTTCTTTACGGCCCGCCGCGATCGTCTCGACGCCGCGCCGCATGAGCTCCTTGCATGCGGCACTCCCGACGAAACCGGCACCGCCAAGGACCAACGCTCGGGTCAATCGAGCTCTCTGGCCACGAATTCGACATCCGCGTTCTCAACGTCCTCGAGGCGCGTCGCCATCTCGCGCGCCATCGCGACCGATCGATGCCGACCGCCCGTGCACCCGAACGCGACCACGAGCTGCGAGCGACCGCGCTCGCGATAGTGCGGGATCGCCGCGCGAAGCGTGCGTTCGAGGTTATCGAGCAGCTCTTGCGCCGCCGGCTGGCCGATGACGTAGTCGCGCACCCGCTCGTTGCGGCCGTCGAGGGGACGCAGCTCCTCCACCCAGTAGGGGTTGTCGAGGAGCCTCACATCGACCACCCACGCGGCGCCGTCAGGAATCCCTTTCTTGAAACCGAAGGCGAAGCAGGTGATCAGCATCCGCTCTCGCGACTTCAGCGACTGCGCCAGCTCGCGCAGCTGCGCGACGTCGACGCGGTGATGAGCGCGCTCGTGGCTGCCGCCCGGCTTGCCATCGTTGGCCCCGACGTGCACGAGCACGTAGCGAATGCCACGTGCGTCGGCGTCCTTCAGCACCACGGCGCCATCGCCTCGCAGCGGCAGCACACCGTCCGAATCGTCAAATGGCGACAGCCAGCGCGCGAGCTGAAAACCGGCGTCGACGAAAACGCCAATCGCTTCCTCGAGGTCGGGCTCGGTGGTCCCGCCCACGATTACCAGAGTCATAAGGTCTCTTTCAGCCGGCGCGCCAGCCGCTCAGGAACGCCAAGCGCGACGATGTCTTCGACCGGTGCCTCGCGGATCGCCTGCACGGAACCGAAGTGTCGCAGGAGGGCGCGCTTGCGCGTGGGTCCGATGCCCTCGACCGAGTCCAGCGGCGAGGTGAGCGCCTTCTTGGACCGCACCTTGCGGTGGTGCGTGATCGCGAAGCGATGCGCCTCGTCGCGAATCCTCTGCACCAGGAACATCCCGGGCGAATTTTTCTCCTGCACGATCGGCTCAGCGCGTCCCGGGGCGAAGATCTCCTCGTGCTCCTTGGCCAGTGCGAAGGTCGGGATGTCGGCATAACCCACCGATTCGAGCACCTCGAGCGCAGCGCTGAGCTGTCCCTTGCCCCCGTCGATGAGGATGAGGTCAGGGCGGCTCGTGAACGAGCGGTCGCCAACGATGTCCGCATCCTCGCGGCGCTGCGCCGACTCCAACCTCTCCAGCCGGCGTCGAAGCACCTCCTGGAGCATCGCGAAATCGTTGGGCCCCGGCACGAACTTGATCTTGAAATGGCGGTAGTGATCGTTGCGCGGGCGGCCATCCTCGAACACCACCATCGCCCCGACCGCACTGTCCCCCTGGATGTTCGAGATGTCATAGCACTCGATCCGTTTCGGCGGCGTCTCCAGGTCGAGCGCCTCGGCCAGCGCCGCGAGCATCGGCTCGGTCCGGCTTTTGTCGTAATCGGCCTGTATGCGCAGCTGCTCCAGCTCCTGAGCGGCGGTCTCGGCCAACTGTGTGACAAGCGCTCGCTTCCGACCACGCTGTGGCACCTCGATCGTCACCGGTCCGCCGCGCCGCTGGCTCAGCCACCCCGTCATGAGCTCCATCTCGTCTAGCGGCCCGGGAAGGATCACGGTCCGAGGCACGTGAGTGGCGCTCGCGTAGTACTGGAGGACGAAGCCGCGCAGCAGCTCCGCCTCCGTTGCCTCGCCGGCGCCGTCAAGCGCGTGACCGTCGTGGCCGACCATCTTTCCATTCCTCACGTAAGCGACCTCGACGTAGACCTCACCACCTCGGCGCGCGTACGCGGTGATGTCGTGGTCGTCGCGGCTGTGCGTGAGCACCTTCTGGCGGTCCGCGATCTTTTCAATCGACTGCAGCTGGTCGCGATAGCGCGCCGCATTCTCGAAGTCGAGCTTGTCAGCGGCGCCCTCCATGCGCACGTGTAGCTCGCGGACGAGCACGTCCGAACGCCCTTCCATGAACAACGCGACCTCGTGGATGCGGGCTTTGTAATCGTCGGCGCCGATGCGCCTCTCGCAAGGTCCCGGACACCGCTTGATGTGATAGTCGAGGCAGACCTTGCCCTGCTTAAAGATCTCATCGGAGCACGTCCTGAAGGGCAGCAGCTGCCTGATCGACTTGACCGTTCCGCGCAGAGATTGCGCCGACGTGTACGGCCCGAAGTAGAGCGAGCCGTCGTTCTGCACTCGCCGCGAGTAGTGCACACGCGGGAACTCCTCCTTGACCGGGAGCTTCAAGTACAGGTAGTTCTTGTCGTCTTTGAGGCGGATATTGAAGCGCGGCCTGTAGCTCTTGATCAGGTTGCACTCGAGGACCAGCGCCTCGACCTCGTTCGCCGTCGTCACGAACTCGAAGTCGTAGATCTTCCTGACGAGCTCCGAGACGCGCGCCGTTTCGCCGTATCCCGCGGTGAAGTACGAGCGCAGCCGGTCGCGCAGCCGTAGCGCTTTGCCGACGTAGATCACTTGCGTCCGGGAGTCTCGAAACAGATACACCCCAGGCGCGTCGGGCACCGCGCGCAGCCGGCGCTTTATCGACTCTTCTTGTGAAACCGCCACTAGACCGATTGTAGGTACGGCCCAAAGGTGTCATGGGAGGCTTTGATGCCTAGACTGGTCGACATGGGAAACCCGCCGGCCGGTCTGCCCTCTCGGCCGCCCACCACGCAGGTGGTCGGCCAGCAATCAAGCCCGTCCACCGTGGTCCCGATGGGTGGCGGCCTGGGCCCGGGTTCGACCCTCGTTGGCGGGCGCCGCATGAACACGCTTGCCGTAGTCAGCCTGGTGACCGCCCTCATCGCGCCGTTCGGCCACCTGACCGGCATCGGCGGGGTGGCCCTGATCCTCACCTCTATCGTCACCGGCCACATGGCCCGCGCCGAGATCAGACGCACGGGTGAAGAAGGGGCGACTCTTGCCCTGATCGGCCTGATCATCTCCTACGTCCACATCGCGATCACCGCCCTGGTGATCATCTTTTTCTTCGGCTTGGTCATGGCGATCCTGGCGGCGATCCTCCATGGCGTCGTCACGTCCGGCGGCTGACCGATCTCCGACCTCACACCGCCGCCACCACCGCCCCCTCCTCCAGCTCCGACATTCCCGCCCCCGGGCCAGCCGCCCCCCGGCTACTACCCGCCGCCCGCCTACGGGTACTACCAGCCACCCAACGACGGGATGGCGATCACGTCATTGGTGTTCGGCATCGCGGCCTTCCCGGCCGTCTGTTTTTACGGAGTGCCAGCAGTCGCCCTGGGACTCACTGCGCTGATCCTCGGACGGATGTCGCTGGGTAAGATCCGTGCCAGCGGTGGCGCCCTTGGCGGAGGGGGCCTTGCCCAGGCCGGCTGGATCGCGGGTCTGGTGGCCGGATCGCTTGGACTGATCTACGGGGTGTTCTCGCTGGGAGTGCTCATCCTCGTGTTCGTTGCGACGTTGCACGGCCTTGGCATCCCCAGCCCCACGCCTTAGGATCCGCTCAATGTCCGACCTGCCGCCCCCACCCCCGCCTGGCTCCGGCCAGCCCCCGCCGCCGTTCCAACCGCCCCCTGGATACGCGCCACCGCCTGCGCCCTTCCAACCGCCCCCTGGATACCTGCCGCCGCCGGCCGACATTCCGCCGCCAGGCTATTCGGTGCAGGCGCCGCCGCCAGGCTACCCGGGCCAGGTCCCGCCGCCTTACATGCCTGTGGCCGCGGTCGGCGCCGGCGGCGCCCTCATGACCCAGTTCAGGGGCGCCGCCGCCTGGTCGATCGGGCTTGGCATTGTCTCGATCGTCGTGCCGCTCGTATCCACCTTCTACTTCCCGATCATGCCGATCATCGGAGCGCTCAACGGCGTTCGAGCTATCCAGCGCGGACGCGTGATCGGCGGCATCGTCGGCCTGGTCCTCAACGGCATCGGGGGCATCGTCGCCCTGATTGCCAGCGGAGTGATCGGGGGCTCGGGAGGCTAGGTCGCCGCCTCCGCCGGAACCGCGGCTTTGTCACTCGCAGGGATCGTGAGCATCGGAAAGATTCCTGCCACCAGCACCACCGCGACGGCAGTCCACAACGCCACGTCGACGGAGCGCTCGATGAGCGTCCCGGCAAGCGCCGAACCGATCGGGGTGCCCACGAAGTTGACTGACATCGACACCGCAAAGGCGCGCCCGAACCACGCAGGAGCGGTGCGGCGCTGCCGCAGCGTGAACAGGCTTATGTCGAACGGCCCGTTCGCCAGCCCCATCACGACAAGCGCGATCCCGATGGCGACCACGCTCGTGGCGAAGGGCAACGTGGCCATCGCCACCGCACTGATCAGAATGCCGCCCAACATGATCTGGCGCTCCCGCCCCTGCGTCGGCACCCTCCCCGCCAGCAGCGCCGACACCAGTCCCGCGGCGCCGAGTGCTCCCCAGAGATACCCGACGGTCGCGGGGCCCTGGTGCAGGCGCCCGAGGAGGATCACCGGGATCGCGATGTCCATGACTCCCCAGCCGAAGTTGAGAAAGCTGAGGGTGAACGCCAGGCCTCGCAGGGTCGGATTGGTCGCGACGTATTTGAGACCGAGCCAGGCATTGCGCAAGACATTGCCATGGGCTTCGCTCGCCGTCGCCGGGTCGGGCAACCCGAGCATGACCAGGGCCGCGCCGATGAACAGCACGCCCGCGGCAGCCAGCGCCCACTCACCGCCGATCCAACCAACCAGGGCGCCGGCCAATGGTGCGCCCACGAGCGTCGCGAAAACGTGTCCGCTGCTGTCGAGCCCGTTGGCCCGCTCCCAAAGCTCTCGCGGCACGAGGATCGGAAACAACGAGCGGGCGCCCGCGGAGCTCAGCGGATTCGTCAGCGACGAGAGGCCAACGATCACCAGCAGCAAAGGCGGCGGAAGCGCGTGCAGCACCGAGAGTCCCGCTATCAGGCCTACGGCAACCGCGGCGATCAGGTAGTCGAGAACCACGAGCCTGGCGCGACCCTTGCGGTCGAGCAGCGCACCCGCCAGCGGCGAGACGAGCAGCCCAGGGAAGATGGCGAAGAAAGCAGTCGCTCCCGCCAGCTGCGGCGAGTGGTATCGCGTGAGCACGAATAGGACCAGGGCGACGGTGACCACGGTCCCGCTCACACGCCCCAGCAGCAGGCCCGCGTAAAGACGCGCGAAGCCAGGCACGCCCATCAGCGCGCGGTATCCCGGACGAGTCTGCTGGTTCAGCCGACCGCTACCTTGGCGCGCGACCGCGGGGCGACACGGGCCGTCCGGCCTGCACTCCTCCCTCTGTCGAGGATCTTGCCGAGGTACTCGCCGGTGGCCGATTCGGGCATGCGCGCGAGCTTCTCGGGCGTCCCGGTCGCGAGCACGTAACCGCCCTTCTCGCCGCCCTCGGGGCCCATGTCGATGATCCAGTCGGCGGTCTTGAGCACGTCGAGATTGTGTTCGATCACCACGACCGTGTTGCCATGGTCGACAAGCCGGTGTAGCACCACCAGCAGCCTCTCGACGTCCGCGTAGTGAAGTCCTGTCGTCGGTTCGTCGAGCAGGTACAGGGTCCGGCCGGTGTCCCTTCGCGAAAGTTCGGCCGACAGCTTGACCCGTTGGGCCTCACCGCCCGAGAGCTGCGTCGCGGGCTGGCCCAGACGGATGTAGCCGAGGCCGACGTCCTGCAGGGTTCGCAGCTTGATCTTGATCCGCGGCACGTTCTCGAAAACTTCGAGCGCCTCGTCGACGGTGAGCTCGAGAACGTCGGAGATCGAGTGGCCGCGGAACTTCACCTCCTGCACCTCGCGCGAGTAGCGCGTCCCGTGGCAGACCTCGCACGGCACGTAGACGTCGGGCAGGAAGTGCATCTCGATCTGGATGATGCCGTCGCCCTGACAAGCCTCACACCGGCCGCCCCGCACATTGAAGCTGAATCGGCCTGGCTTGTACCCGCGCATCTTCGCCTCGGGCAGCTGTGCGAAAAGCTCGCGCATGTACGTGAACATGCCCGTGTATGTAGCCGGGTTCGAGCGCGGCGTGCGGCCGATCGGCGACTGGTCGATGTCGATGGCCTTGTCGAGGTTCTCGAGGCCCTCGACCGCGCGGTGGGCTCCCGGCCTGTCCTTGGCCTTGTAGAAGTACTGGGCCACCTTGCGGCTGAGGATGTCGGTGACAAACGACGACTTGCCCGAACCACTGACGCCGGAAACTGCGACGAAGCGCCCGAGCGGAACCTCGATGTCGACGTCCTTCAGGTTGTTCGCGCGCGCACCGCGGATCACGAGCTTCTTGCCGTTGCCTTCGCGCCTGCGCTTCGGTATCGGGATCTCGCGATCGCCGCGCAGGAACGCTGCGGTTATCGAGTCGGGATCCTTCAGCACCTCTTCTACGGTGCCCGCGGCGATGATCATGCCTCCGTGCTCGCCGGCCGCCGGGCCGATATCGACCATGTAGTCCGCCGACCTGATCGTCTCCTCGTCGTGCTCGACGACGATCAGCGTGTTGCCGAGGTCGCGCAGGCGCAGCAGCGTGTTGATGAGACGGCGGTTGTCGCGCTGGTGCAGACCGATCGAGGGCTCGTCGAGGATATAGAGGACCCCCATCAGCTTCGAACCGATCTGGGTCGCGAGCCGGATGCGCTGAGACTCGCCGCCGGACAGCGTGTTCGCGGCTCTCTCGACAGTCAGGTACTCGAGCCCCACGTCGATCATGAACTGCAGGCGCTCGCGGATCTCCTTGAGGATTCCACGCGCGATCAGCTGCTCGCGCTCGCTGAGCTCGAGGGTGTCGAAGAAGGCGATCGCCGCGCTGATCGAGAGCCGGCAGACCTCGGCGATGTTGTGCGAGGCCACGGTGACCGCGAGTGACTCGGGCTTGAGGCGCTGGCCCTGGCAGGCGGGACACGGCTTGTCGGCCATGTATCGCTCCAGCTCGGCTTTCAGGAATTCCGACTCCGTCTCCTGATAGCGGCGCTGCAGGTTGGCGACGACACCCTCGAAAGGAGCTTCGTACCAGCGCTCGTGTCCGTACTGGTTTTTGTAGCCGAAGCGGATCTTTTTTTCGCCCGTGCCGTTTAGCAGCGCGTCGCGGTGCGGCTTGCTCAGCTTCGACCAAGGCTTGTCCATGTCGATGCCGAAGTACTTGCTCACTGTTTCGAGCAGCTCCGGGTAGAAGAACTGCGACCGGCTCCAGGCCGCGATGGCGCCCTCCCGCAGTGAGAGGGAGGGGTCGGGCACGACCAGGTCGCCGTCGACGACCAGCTGGAACCCGATGCCGGTGCACACGGGGCATGCACCGTGCGGACTGTTGAATGAGAAGTTGCGCGGCTCAGGTTCCGCCACGCTCGTCCCGTCATATGGACACATGTAGTCCTGGGACATCTGAATTTCTTCGCCGGTTTGGGGAACGATGATTACCGACCCCCCGCCCAGCCTTGCGGCCGTCTCGATCGATTCGACCAATCGCGTTCGCTGTTCAGGGCCGACCACGATTCGATCGACTACCACCTCGATGTTGTGCTTCTTGTTCTTGTCGAGCGGGATCTTCTCGCCCAGCTCGTAAAGACTTGCGTCAACCCGAACTCGCACGAACCCCGACTTGCGCACGTCCTCGATGAGCGAGCGATACTCGCCCTTACGTCCCTTCACGACAGGGCCGAGAACCATCACACGCGTTCCCGCGGGCAGCTTCTCGACGTGGTCGGCCATCTGGTCCACCGTTTGACGGCGCACCTCGCGGCCGCAGACCGGGCAGTGAGGAATCCCGATTCGCGCGTACAGGAGCCGCAGGTAGTCGTACACCTCGGTGACGGTGCCCACCGTCGAGCGCGGGTTCTTCGACGTGCCCTTCTGGTCGATTGAGATCGCCGGCGACAGGCCGTCGATGGTATCGACGTCGGGCTTCTCCATCTGCCCAAGGAACTGCCGGGCGTAGGACGAGAGGGATTCGACGTAACGCCGCTGGCCCTCCGCGTAGATGGTGTCGAAAGCAAGCGAGGATTTCCCCGAGCCAGACAGGCCGGTGAAGACGACGAGCTTGTCGCGCGGAATCGTCAGCGAGACGTTCTTGAGGTTGTGCTCGCGCGCGCCGCGGATCGTTATGTGGTCAATGGGCACCCGTGTCTATTCCTTTTCTCGTTTTACCGCAAACGTTCCGCTCGCAGTCGCGACAAGCCTTCCGTTTCTGTCTTCGACCCGACACTCAGTGACGACTGTCCGCCGACCGGCATGAACGACCTTTCCGGTAGCGCGCAGACTCTCACCAATCTTCGCCGCGTTAATGAAGTTGAGCTTGAGGTCGAAGCTCGTCGCCCGGACGACGCCGGGCTTTAGGGTATGCACCGATCGCCCCATCGCCGAGTCGGCAAGGGTGCTGATGATACCGCCGTGCACGAAACCCGATGTGTTCGCCATGTCGTCCGTGGGGGTCATATCCACGGTCGCCGTCCCGTTCCCAGTTTCGACAAGCTGAAGGCCCATCCACGCCCAGGCCCGTGAGGGAGCCGCGACGTCACTCACGTCCCTGTCCCTCCGGCACCGGCATGCATGTCGATGACGCCGTGGCCACCAGCCTGCCCTGCTCGTCCAGCACGTCGGCCTCGCTGAAGAACAGGGTCTTCTTCATCTCGACCACGCGACCCACCGCGCGGATCCGGCCGGAGATGACCGGGCGGATGAAGTTGATCTTCAGCTCGATAGTCGTGTTCCAGAGGCCGTCCTCCTGGAGGGTCCCCAACGACATCCCCATCGCGGCGTCGGCGATCTGGGCAATGACCCCGCCCTGGACCACGCCGCCCCCATGGCGGTGCTGCGGGCCGGCCTCCAGCTCGAGCACGACGCGGCCCGGGTCAGCCTCGCTGATCCGCGCCCCAAGGGTCGCCATCCACCCGTCGGGCTTCGCCTTCAGCATCTCCGCCGCGCGGCGGACGTTCTGCACGCCTACTTGCGGCGCCCGCGCCGCGAGTCCCAGTTGCGCACCATCGTCTTCTGGCGCGGCGCCGCCGCGATCGCAAGCGCCACATCCCCGTCATCCTCTTTCTTGCCTGGCTCCTCACCCGAGAGCCGCTTGCGCAGCGCGATGATCCTGTCGCGCACGCGTGCTGCGTCCTCGAACTGAAGCTCCTTCGAGAGGCGCCGCATCTCCTTCTCGAGATCGCGCACGATCGCCAGCAAATCTTCACGTGGCACGCCCGCTCCGGCCATGAGCTCGACCGCGTCGGCCTGCAAGTCCTTCTCCTTGATCTCGAGTGCGTATATAGCTTTCTTCACGCTCGCCGGCGTGATTCCATGCTCCGCGTTGTAGGCGATCTGCCGGTTACGCCTTCGCTCAGTCTCGTCGAGCGCCTGGCGCATCGAGTCAGTGATCTTGTCCGCGTACATCACCACGTGTCCTTCGACGTTGCGCGCGGCGCGGCCGATGATCTGTATGAACGACCTGAACGCTCGCAGGTATCCCTCTTTGTCCGCATCCAGGATGCCGATGAACGCCACCTCGGGAAGGTCGAGCCCCTCTCGCAGCAGGTTGATGCCGACCACGACGTCGACAGCCCCCGTCCGAAGGTCGGTCAGGACTGAGATCCGCTCCATCGCGTCGAGCTCCGAGTGGAGGTACTTGACCTTCACGCCGAACTCCCGCAGGTAGTCGGCCAGGTCTTCCGCGAATCGTTTGGTCAGCGTGGTCACCAGCGAACGCTGGCCCAGCTCGGTCCGCCTCTTGACCTCGGCAAGCAGATCGTCGATCTGGCCTGCCGTAGGCCTCACCTCGACCGTCGGATCGACCAGGCCGGTCGGCCGCACGACCATCTCGACGGTTTGCTGCGCTCGCCTCATCTCGTAAGGACCAGGCGTGGCCGACACGTAGATGACCCTGCTCGCGCGCTCCTCCCACTCGTCAAAGCTCAAGGGGCGGTTGTCGAACGCGCTCGGCAGGCGGAAACCGTACTCGACAAGTGCCGCTTTACGCGACCGGTCGCCGCCCAGCATGCCGCCGATCTGCGGCACCGCGACGTGAGACTCGTCGACAAAGATCAACGTGTCGTCGGGCAGGAAGTCGAGCAGGGTGTAGGGGGAGTCGCCGGGCTGCCTGCGTGTGAGGTGTCGGGAATAGTTCTCGATGCCGGCGCATGTTCCCGTCTCGCGCAACATCTCGAGGTCGAAGTTCGTGCGCTGCCGTAGCCGCTGTGCTTCGAGAAGCTTGCCATGGTCCTCGAACCACTTGGAGCGCTCGTCGAGCTCGGCTTCGATGTCCACCATGGCGAGCCGAAGCTTGTCTGCCGGCGTGACGTAGTGCGACGCGGGGAAAACCGTGAACTCGTTGCGCGGCCCGAGGATCTCTCCAGTGACCGCGTCGAGCTCCTGGATCCTTTCGATCTCATCGCCGAAGAACTCGACTCGATACACCTTCTCTTCGTTTGACGGCACGAGGTCGACGACGTCGCCACGAACCCTGAAGCGAAGGCGGGCCAGGTCGTAGTCGTTGCGCTCGTACAGCATCTCGGTGAGCTTGCGAAGGAAGACCTCGCGCCGGATCGTCATGCCCTTGGCGACAGTGAGCGATTCGCCCATGTAGTCCTCGACCGAGCCGATGCCGTAGATACAGCTGATGCTGGCCACCACGAGCACGTCCCGCCGGGTCATCAGCGATTGCGTGGTGGAATGACGCATGCGGTCGATCTCATCGTTCCGACTCGAGTCCTTTTCAATGTAGGTGTCGCTGCGGGCGATATAGGCCTCGGGCTGGTAGTAGTCNNCGTAGTAGCTGACGAAGTATTCGACAGCGTTGTCTGGCAGCAGGCGGCGAAACTCCGCGCAGAGTTGGGCGGCCAGCGTCTTGTTCGGGCTGAGCACCAGCACCGGTCGCTGGAGCTGCTCCACGGCCCAGGCCATGACGTTCGTCTTGCCGCTTCCAGTCACGCCGGCGAGGACCTGTTGGGTCAGGCCCGACTGGACGCCTTCGACCAGCTTGGCAATGGCTTCAGGCTGATCCCCGGCAGGCTTGAAGGGTGCGTCGACACGAAAGCGGGGGGCCATATGGATCTCTAATTCTAGGGCGAACTAACGTTCGACAGGGGGTGTGAAGCACCGCAACGTCGGCCGCTACAACGAGTCACGGCAGGGAGAGGATCAACGCGTCGACGATCGAACCGGCCCTGATCCCCTGATCCCCTGGCGGGACGCGCACGAGGGCGTGCGCGCCCGCGAGCGACATCAACCGCGATGACGACTGCGAGCCCGTCGTCCCGGCTACGAGCTCGCGACCCTCGCGGTGCAGAGTCACGCGCTGGTATTCGGTCCGGTCGGCGCTCGCGCGAGCGTCGTATCCCAGCCGCACAGGCAGGGTCGGACGTTGCAAGGAATCAAAACCCTGCATCATGCGCAGCGCGGGCCGCACGAAGACCTCGAAGGTGACCAGCGAGGAGACGGGAAAGCCAGGCAAGCCAAACGCGAGCCGCGCCTTGCCCCCTTCGAGAGGAATGGTCGCGAACGTGAAAGGCTTGCCCGGCTTGAGCTTCACCCGTCCAACATGTACAGAGCCCAGCGACTCGAGCAGAGGCTTGATGAGGTCGTGGGTCCCGACCGAAACCCCGCCCGAGGTAACCAGCACGTCGACCTCGCGCAGCGCGTCGACGACCAGCTTACGCAGCGCATCCGGCTCGTCAGGGCCGATGCCAAGGCTGTGCACCTCGGCTCCCGCTTCGCGCAGCGCCGCCAGCAGCGCCCATCGGTTGGAGTCCACGATCTGTCCGCGCCCCGGCTTCTCCCCCACCTCGACCAGCTCGTCGCCGGTGGACAGCAGGGCCACCCGCGGCCGCCGCCTCACGGGCAACCTGGGAAAGCCAAGAGCTGCCGCCAGCCCGAGCTCGGCGGCTCCGAGCTGCGTGCCGGTTGTCACCACTTTCTCGCCGGCCCGGACATCGGCCCCGGGAACATGAAAGTTAGTGCCTGGCCGAAGTCCGGGAGGCGTCGTCACCACGTCGCCGGCGACCTGCACCTCCTCGACCATGACCACGCAATCGGCGCCGTCGGGCACCACGCCTCCGGTCAGGATGCGCGCAGCGGTGCCCGCTGCGATGGCGCCGTCAAACGGCCGCCCGGCAGCGGATTCGCCAAGGATGCGCAGCGGCTTGCCCGCGTCGCCCGACCGGACCGCATAGCCGTCGACAGCGCTCGAGGGAAATACAGGGAGCGAAGCCCTCGCCACGAGGTCTTCCGCCAGCACCCGGCCGATGCAGTGGGCCAGCGCCACACGCTCGATGCCCAGGACCGGAGTTCGCTCGAGCACGAGCGTGGCGGCTGCATCGACCTCCACCAGCGGGTAGGTTGACGCCCTCACGCAGCGGGATGCCGGCTATTCGTAGCGGAGCGCTTTGACCGGGTCCTGCCGCGCCGCACGCACGGCGGGCAGCAGG
Source organism: Candidatus Dormiibacterota bacterium (assembly GCA_003151665.1). Next base: position 4,511 of record PLYD01000157.1, on the reverse strand, counting down.
CCGCTCACCGTGCTGAGCAAAACCGCCAGCGCCAGCGCCGCCACCACCACCCAGGCATCGGTCCTGAAAACGTCGAGCCCGCCGGCGACCACGCCCTGCGTGAGCCGATCGACCGCGGCATTGCCGACTCTGGCAAGCGCCACCGCGATCACCGTTCCAATCAGCCCGCCGGCCAACCCAATCACCGCTGCTTCGGCGACAAACAAGAGGAGCACGTCGCGCGATCGCGCGCCCAATGCCTTGATCACACCGATCTCCTTCGTCCTCTCGAGCACCGCGGTGTACATCGTGTTGGCGATACCGAGACACGCAAGAAGCAGCGCGACTATGGCCAGGCCGAGGAGCGCGAGGCGCAACCTCGACAGGAGGTCCTCAAAACCCCTGAACTGATCGCCGAACGTCTGCGCCTGGAAACCCATCGAGGTGATGTGGTCGCGCAGCGCGTTGACAGCGCTCCCTGAGTCCGCCAGCAGCGTGATGCTCGAGAACTCGCCCCCTCTCCACCCGTTGACTTGAGCCAGCTGACTCCAATAGTTGCCGGCCAGCTTATAGGGCACCATCGCGCCCGCGGAGCCCGCGGGCATGAACCGGCTAGGGATGATCCCGACCACTGTCAGCTGCTGAGCCAGGTGATTCGCGGCCGGGTTCTTCTGCTGGCCGGGCAGCGCCAGGACACCGTAAAGCGCGCTGAACTTGACAGGCGTGTTCAACGCGGTGGTAGGGTCGCTGAACCCCAGCGCGACCGCCTCGGTGTCAGTCAGCAGGGCCTCGGGCGCGGAGTCGGATGACGGCAGACGGCCCGCGCTCAAGGTCAAATTACTGCTGGCTTGACTGCGCGGAGGCAACGAGGCCAGCGAGCCTGCGGCTGGAGCAGTCGTCGCGAGAGGTCCGCCGGTAAACGTCCCGGTCATCGCGATCTGGCCCCACGACGCCGTCACGTGCTGCTGCCCGGCAAGCGTGGCCAACGTCCCCGAGCCGAACGATGTGGCATCGGCCTCAGGCGGCGGGTACACGACGACCTGGTGCAGCTGGCTCTTCGCCAAAGCCGGCGCGCTGAGGGCGTTCTGGAGGCCGCCCGCCAAGGCCACGATCAGGCTCATCGCGGCAATGCCGATTGCCACACCGGTCGTTGTGAGGCTCGTTCGCAGTGGCCGCCGTCCGGCGCTGCCGAGGCCGACCCTCAGCGTGTCCCGCCAGTGAAGGCGAGCAGGCGCAGTCACTGGGTCCTGCTTGCGCACCGTTTGCTTGCCGTGATCGAGCTCGATCGCGCGCCCGTCGATCATCCTGATGACGCGGCGTGCGCGCCGCGCGACCGCGGGATCGTGGGTGACGAGCACGACCGTGGCCCCACGCCGATTCAGGTCGGCCAGGAGCCTGAGGATCACCTCGCCGGCGGCGGAATCGAGGCTGCCGGTGGGTTCGTCGGCAAGGATCAGGCCAGGCCGGTTCGCGAGGGCGCGAGCCACCGCAACCTTTTGCTGCTCTCCGCCCGATAGACGGCTGGCCCGCGTCCTGGCTCGGCCTTCCAGGCCGACCAGCTCGATAAGGTGCCGCGCACGATGGCGCCTCTCTTCGAGCTCCACTCCGGCGAGCGTCAGTGGCAGCGCGACGTTGTCCTCGACGCTCATCGAGGGCACGAGGTTGAAGGACTGGAAGATCGTGCTGACCCGCTGGAGGCGGTAGTCGGCAAGGTCGCTGTCAGAGAGCTCGCCCAGCGGCAACCCGGCGGCGTAGACATGGCCGGAGGTGGGACGGTCGAGGCCGCCCATCATTGACAGCAACGTCGTCTTGCCGCAACCCGAGGGACCGACCACCGAGACGAACTCGCCAGGACCGATCTCGATGGACACGTCTCGGAGCGCGGGGACCCGCATGTCCTCATCGCCGCCGAACTCGCGCGAGACAGCGTCGAGGCGCAGGCCCACAGCCTGCCCGATGAGATCGGCATAAGTGTCGTCCTGCCGGTCGGGGGTGGGCAGCAGGGTCGCCGGCGTCACAGGCACGGGCGGCGCGGGCGGGGCGGGCGGCGCGGGCGGGGCGGGGGCTGGGGCTGGGACGGCAGTCGGCACCGGGGCCGGCTGGGCCACAGCCACGGTCTCGGCTATGCCGTGGGCGAAAACGGGGTCCTTGCCGGTGACGTCATTGACATCTTTCGCCTTGCGACGCGTCGCCTGTCTGCGCTCCCCCTTGCGCTTGACCATCACCTCTACAACGGGCGCCGCGGCGGGTGGTTCCGCGCCGACCGCCATTTCGGACAGGACCGACTGGAGGCTCAGTCCTTCCCGGGCAGCCGCCCGGCTGCGGGCACGTCGCCGCCGACCTCCGGAGCTACCCGAATCAGCATCAGAACGATCAACTGCCGTAGCCACCCCACCGCAGAGTCTAAGTGTTCAAAGGACGGTCGGTTGGCGGTACCGACACCTGGTCGGCAAGCCACTGAATGTAGGCTGGGCTGCCACTTTCGATCGCGATCTGGAGGATCTCAGGGACCTCGTAAGAATGGTTGGCGAGTACGTAGTCCTGCACCGCCTGGGCCCTTGATTCGACGGTCTTGATGAGCAGCAGCGACTCGTGCTCTCGCTTCAGCTGGCCCTCCTCGTAATAGAAGGATCGGACGGTGGGGATGATCGTGCAGCACGCCGCCATCCGCCCCTCCACCAGGCCCTCGCCCAGCCTTTCGGCATCGTTGCGGCCGCCAGCGGTGACCATGATCAGCACTGGGCGATCGGCAGGCGAAGTCGGGCGTTTGTCGCGGCCGTCTTTCACGAGGTCAATTGTCCGTCCTTCGCGGCCGGTCCAACCAGACGGTTGCCGCGAGCAGGGCGATCGCACCGAGAAGAAGGCCGCCGATGACGTCCGATTCCCAGTGGACATCGAGGTAGAGGCGATCGAATGCAATAACGATGATCAAGACCACAGCCATCGGTATGGCAAGAGCGCGCGCAATCGGCCACGGGGCCAGACGCCTCACCACGAACGCGATCAGCCCATAGGCGATAACCGAGCGAACGACATGGCCGCTTGGAAAGCTGTTGAGCCCACCGCCGCTGGTCAAAAGGGCCGTCACGCTCGGCCCGTCCCCGTGCGTAAGCGCCCGCGGCCCGGGGTGATAGAACGCAGATTTATACAGAACCTCGAGGGCGGTGCCGCCGGCGAAAGCAAGGACCGCCAGCGCGTCCGCGCCAAATCCGCCACGCCACAAATAGATGAGCAGGCCGAACATGAGAATGCTCGTCACTTCGAGGCCACCCAGCTCCGCGATGAGCTGAAACAACGTGTGCAGTGACTCGATCCACAAGCTGGACATCGCGATCTGAACCTGGTGATCGAGAGAAGCAAGCCATCCTGCGCTTACGACCAGCGTGAGCGCGACAAAGGCCACGACGAGCGCGACCAGCGCAAGGAGGCGAGGGACGAGGGGCGCCACTAACGCTGGCAGCGGCGGCAGAAGACTGAGCTGCGGCCCGCGATGCGCACCAGCGAAAGCGGGCGGCCGCACGTGAAGCAGGGTTCGCCGGCGCGGCCATAGACCTGCAGCTTTTCCTGCTGGCCGCCGATCTCCCCCCACGCGTCGCGATACGTGTCGACCGAGCTACCGCGGTTCTTGATCGCGATGAGCAGCGAAAGCCTCAGCGCTTCATGGAGCCGCTTGACCGAGCCCTTGCTCAGGCTGCGGGCAACCCTGTCGGGCCGAACGCGGGCACGGTAAAGCGACTCGTCGGCATAGATGTTGCCGACGCCCGCGATCGTGGATTGGTCGAGCAGGACAGCTTTGATCAGCGCCTTGCGGTTGCGAAAGCGCTGGTAGAGATCGTCTGCGCCAAAGGCTGGATCGATGGGCTCGGGACCGAGAGGCGGCATCGCGCGGGCTTCGAGCAGGTCTGACTCGGTGCCCAAGAGAAGGCGCCCAAAGCGCCGCGGGTCGCAATACCTCAGCTGCTTGCCGTCGTCCAGGTCGAAGACGACGTGCGTGTGGAGAGCAACTGGAGTCGCTGGATCGACGAGGCGCAGCTGGCCGCTCATGCCGAGGTGCACGACGAGGACGAGGTCGTCGACGAGCCGGATGAGGATGTATTTCCCGCGGCGCCCAACAGCGGTGACCTGCATGCCGACAATCGCGTCGATGAAAGCTTCGGGTTCAGGGTGCCGAACGATGGTGGGAAACCGAAGCTCGCACCGAAGAAACGTGCGACCAACGAGATGCGGCCGAAGATCGGCAGCAATGGTTTCGACCTCCGGAAGCTCAGGCATCGGAACTGGAATGGGCCATCAAGCCCGCACCACTGCCAGCCTCTTCATATCCGCCCAGTTCGGCCCGACCTTGGTCTCGACCTCGATCCCCGTCTCCAGCTCATACGCGCCGGTCATGATGCGCGGCACCTTCTCCGCGAACTGGTCCACCTCGGATTCCGGCACCTCGAACAACAGCTCATCGTGGACCTGCAGCAGCATGCGCCCCTCGATGTGATCAGCCTCTATCTCGCGCTGCAGGCGCACCATCGCGATCTTGA
>PLYD01000197.1:10914-11042 GCA_003151665.1 Candidatus Dormiibacterota bacterium | reverse complement strand
TTGCGCTTGTGGGGCATCGCCGAGCTCCCCTTCTGGTCCTTGCCGAATGGCTCGAACGCCTCGCCCACCTCGCTTCGCTGGAGGTGGCGGATCTCGGTGGCGATCCTTTCAAGCGTCCCGGCCACCGA
>PLYD01000197.1:10479-10775 GCA_003151665.1 Candidatus Dormiibacterota bacterium | reverse complement strand
CCGAGCTGGATGGCGGTTGCAGTGTCGTTGAGGTCCTGGCTGGTCATGCCGAGGTGCACGTATCGCGCCTCGGGTTGGCCGATCGACTCGTTGACGACAGTCAGAAACGCAACGACGTCGTGTCCGACCCGCTCCTCGACCTCGGCNNAGCCACAGTTCAAGCCGGTGCTGGTCGGACCATACCGCCCGAATCGCGGGCGGAGAGTATCGCTCGATCAAATAGGGCGCCGGCTCCCAACTAACGAATGGGGGACATCGAGATTATACGGTCCGCAGGTCTTCAAGGCAGATGTAGT
>PLYD01000197.1:0-10388 GCA_003151665.1 Candidatus Dormiibacterota bacterium | reverse complement strand
AAGACGTCACTTCGGAGATCTTCATCAAGGCTCTGAAGGCAATGCCCCGATACCAGGACACGGGGCGGCCTTTCGCTGCCTGGCTGTACCAAATCGCGGTGAACGCCATCGCGGACCACTACCGCACGCTCCGACCGTCCCAGTCCCTGGATGACTTCCACGACCTCAGAGTGGCGGGGCCCGCGCTCGAGGACCTGGCTGCCCACCGCGATGAGCTGCGCCGGATCTGGACCCTGGTCGAGAACCTGCCGGCCCAGCAGAAGATCGCTCTCGTCCTCAAGTTCCAGGAGGACATGAAGATCGAAGACATCGCGGTCGCGATGGGTAAGTCGGCCGGAGCGGTCAAGCTCCTCATCCATCGCGGCGTCAGCCGCTTGCGCGAAGACGCGGATGCCCTGAGGCCTGTCGAATGAGCATGAACCACGACCCCGAGCTCGACGACATCCTGCAGGACGAGGAGCTCGTCCGGCTCGCAGGTTTGCTAAAGGCGACGCGAAGGACCGAGCCGCCGCTCGACGACGCCTTCCGATCAGCACTGCGCCGTCAGCTCATGCAACGCGCATGGGGTATGGGCGAGGTCCGCACGCCATGGTGGCAGCGCCTGGCGGGCCCCCCGGCCCTGGCCTGGGCGGGGGCGGCGCTGGGCATCCTGCTGATCGGCTCGGTCGTCGTCTTCACGGCGAACCAGCCGCCCGGGACCAACGTGCTCACCGTAACCAGCCCGATGGCCGACGCACGTGCGGTGCAGCTGCAGCTGCCGATCCTGGTGAGCTTCAACCAGCCGATGAACCAGGCCGCGACGGAGGCCGCAGTCCAGATCACGCCCGCGACCTATGTGACTTTCTCCTGGCAGGACTCGAAGACGCTGGCGGTGCATCCCTCGGGTGGCACGCTCGCTCCCAACACCCAGTACCAGGTCACCATCGGTCCGAGCGCCAAGACCCTCTCCGGCCAACCGCTGCCTCGCCCCGCGACTATCACGTTCGTCACGCGACCCGCGCCGACACCGCAGCCGTCGCCCAAGCCGACTCCCACGGCGACGCCGGCCTCCCAGCTGACCGGTGAGCACCGCCTGGCCGCTCTGCCGTCAGGAGCCTTCTACGCGCCACAATGGTCAGCTGACTCGGGCACCGTGTACTTCGTGGGCGACAATGGCGCCCTCGAATCGGTCAGCGCTGCCGGCGGCGACCTGAAGACGCTTGTGCCAGATGGCGTTTCGTATCCAGCCATCACAGTGGCCGGTGACCGCCTTGCGTATGTCCGGGCCGGCAAGGTCGAGGTCATGACGCTTGCCGACAGCTCGACCACCGACCTGGCGACCGCCTCTCAGGTCAGCGCCTTGAGTTGGGCAGGCGACCAGCTGCTATGGGCGACGGACAGCGGAGTCTTCAAGGCTGGAGCGAACGGTCCGGAGCAGCTGACCCCTGTCGCCCAGGCCGTTACCGTCGTTTCGATTGCGCCTGATGGCGCCCACGCCGTATTGCAGTCGGGGCCTGCGTTTTCTGTGGATGATCTCGCGGCGAACACGAGTCAACCGCTCGTTGGAGCGAACGCATTTCTCGGGTGGTCGCCAGACGGCTCTCGCCTGATGTACTCCACAGACACTGGAACGGCCGTCGCCAGCACCCAGGGTTCGTCGATCGGGACGCTGCCGGCCGGCGACGCAAGCTGGTCGAGCAAGGATGTGGTCCTGATCGGCTCCGACACCGGCGTATCTGCGATCCGCCCCGATGGCTCTGGCGGTACCCAGCTCAATACGGGAACGTACCGGCATCCCGTGTGGGCCCCGAACGGCTCCGCGTTCGCTTACGTCCGCAGTGCCTCCCTCTGGACCGCGACCAGCCCTGCCCTGGCACCCGAAATCTCGCCGCTCGACCAGGCGGCATCGGTCGTGACCCAGTTCATGAATGCCCGGCTTGCTTTGCAGCAGGACGTTGCCACGACATTCCTCGACGACCGTGGCAAGCAGGCTTACTCGAGCAGCGGCCTGCCTCTTATCGTCAAGGGCGCTGCCAGTTTCTCACGCAACTACATCGTCATGCAGGAGCTGACCGGGCAGAACCCGGCGACCGCCAGTTTTGTGGTTCGGCTTGTCCTCAGCAGCGGCCCTCTCGACGTCTCCGAATACGACGAAACGCTCACGCTCGTTCGCGCGCAGACGAGCCAGCCGTTCCTCATCGACCAGGCCAGCGCCGGTCCTACCCGGCTCCTTGGTCGGGGCCCAGAGGTGGTTAGCGTCGACGTCGCAGCCGGCAGCATGAAGATCGTCTTCGACAGCGACCTCGTCTCCGACACAGTTGCAAATGGCGTGATCCTGCTGGACCAGAACGGCAAGCGGGTCGGCGGCCAGGCGACGTACGCGAACCGCACAGTTGTCATCACCGGGCTCGCCCTCACCCCGGGCGCCGACTACAAGCTTGTGGTGCTGACCACGGTGCAGGACGTGAGCGGCCGCAGCGTGCATGGCGAATACGATCTCAACCTGGTCGGGCCGGTCGTCGTGGGCGTCACCGGCACCCCGGCGCCCAATCCCAGCCCAACCCCGATTCCGTCGCCGTCGCCGTCGCCGTCGCCCTCTGCCTAGAGAATCGTCAAGGTCCGAGCCGCCCGGCATAGAGCGGTGACCGATCCCGAATGAACTATCGTGCCATCGAGGGCAGCTTCGAGCGCTTCCGCGAACGGCACCCGGAGCACCTCCATGTCTTGCTCGTAGGCCTCGGGGCTCCGATCCGATTGCGTCAGCGACTGCGCCAGGAACATGTGCGCACGACCCGTCAGAAACGCTGCCCCGTGCACGACTCCAAGTGAGGTGTAGCGCACGGCCAAAAGTCCTGTCTCTTCGGCGAGCTCACGCTTCGCGCAATCCAGCGGGTCTTCGTCGCCATTGAACGTGCCCGCCGGGACCTCCCACGATGATGCGTCCCACGCATGGCGCCACTGGCGCACCAACATCGTGTCCCCGTTCTCGAAGTAGGGAACGATGAAGGCCGAGTCGGGGTTGACCAGCACCGTGTAGCGCGCTTCAGGTCCGTCGGGAAACCGGATCACATCGTCGCGCAGGGTGAACGGGCCCGAGGTTCCGGCAGTGGAAGAGGCCAACACCTCGAACGGCCTGCCGCGATCCGGGTGGGGCAGCTTGCTCAGTGCTTCTGCACCACAACGGCCACTGCGGCTGCAGCAGCCGCCACGTGCCTTGGGTCGGCGCCGTAGTCGAATGGCGAGATGTCGCTCGCGTATCGCTTGGCCTGATCGACCAGCTCGGGATGCTCCTCGATGAAGCGAGTGCTCAACTTGCCTGCGCGGAAATCTGCGCTGTCCAGGATCGCTCGGTGGTAGCTGATCGTCGTCGCCGGACCAACCACGACGAACTCGCGGAGAGCGCGACTCGCCCGCGCGATCGCCTCTGCGCGATCGCTGCCGTGGACGATCAGCTTTGCCACCAATGAGTCGTAGTTGGGAGGTACGTCGGAACCTGGGCCAAACCCCGAGTCGACACGAATACCAGGGCCTGCGGGCGCGACCCACCGCGCGATCCTTTTGGGATTAGGCATGAACTTACGCAGCGGGTCCTCCGCGTTGATGCGCATCTCGATCGCGTGACCGGTCCACCTCACGTCGTCCTGTGTGAAGCTCAGCTCCATGCCGGCTGCGATTCGTATCTGCTCCTTGACGAGATCGATTCCCGTGACCGCCTCGGTGATCGGATGCTCGACCTGCAGCCTCGCGTTGACCTCGAGGAAATAGAACTCTCCGTTGCTGAAGATGAACTCAACGGTCCCTGCGTTGACATAGCCGGCGGCCCTCGCGGCGCGGATCGCCGCCTCTCCCATCGCTGACCTGATCTCCGGCGTCACCACCGGCGAGGGGGTCTCTTCCATGATCTTCTGGTGGCGCCGCTGGATTGAGCACTCGCGCTCGCCCAGGTGCACTGCGTTCCCGTGGCTGTCGCAGATGACCTGGATCTCGACATGCCGCGGCTTGCGAACGTATCGCTCCAGGTAGACGGTCCCGTCGCCGAAAGCAGAACGAGCCGCTTGGGCGCTGCTCTCTATCGCCGCCACCAGCTCACTCTCCGACTCCACGACCTTCATCCCGATGCCACCGCCGCCGCCTGACGGCTTGACCATCACAGGGAAGCCAATCTCCTTCGCCGCGGCGACAGCCTCCTGCGGATTCGAGATCGCCCCAGTGCCGGGCGTCACTGGAACACCATTCGCGACCGCCATCTGCCGCGCCGACACCTTTGAGCTGAGCGCTCGCATCGCCGAAGCCGGCGGTCCGATGAACTTGATTCCCGCCGCCTCGCACGCATCGGGAAATGCAGATTTCTCTGAAAGAAATCCATAGCCTGGGTGGATCGCCTCCGCTCCACAGTCGTGAGCGACCTTGACGATGCGCTCGAGCTGTAGGTAAGACTCGCCAGGTGGCGCGCCGCCGATGTGGTGCGCCTCATCCGCGTACCGCGTGTGGATCGCGTTGCGATCGGCGTCGGAGTAGACGGCGGCCGTCGCGATACCAAGCTCGCGGCACGCGCGCATGACGCGGATTGCGATCTCGCCTCGATTGGCGATCAGGATTTTCTTGAAAAGCTTGCTCTTCAATCTCTTGATCGGATGTGCTTTCGCTTCATCCGACGGAAAGCAGCGGCTGGCTCGGGGTGACCACCTCGCCCTCTTTGACGTAGACCTCGCGCACCCTTCCGGCCACCGTGGTGACGATGTCGTTCTGCATCTTCATCGCCTCGAGCACGGCGACCACATCTCCCAGCTTGACGTCGTCACCCGCCTTCACTGGCAGCTTGACGATGAGGCCCTGCATCGGTGCGATAACGGTGCCCTCGCCAGTGCGCGGCGTCGGGCCTGGTTGGGTGGAGGCGGGCGCAGAGCCTGCGGCTACGCCGGGCATGACCGTCATCCCGGCTCCGCTGACGCGCACCTTGAATACCTCGCCCTCGACCTCCACGTCGAACTCCGCGGCGACAGCTGCAGCGGCGGGCGGCGTTGATGCAGCCGGCGGATCGGGAGCCGCAGCAACCGGCTCAGGAGCCACTGACCGAGCAGGAGCTTTGGGCGCCTTCGCCTCTGACTCGGGGCCACGGAGATATTCAGGCGTGAGGTTCGGAAACAGCAGGTGGATGAGCACGGATTCGTCAGTTGGCTCGTAGCCCATCTTCTTGAGCTGCATGCGCGCCGCCTCGACCTGTGGCTCGAGAAGGTCGGCGGGCCGAATGGTGATCGGCTCCTCGCGGCCGAGGACGAGCCGACGCAGCTCGGGATCGGCCGGCACCGGCGGCCGGCCGTAAAGACCCTGAAGGTAGTCCTTCAACTCCTGGGTCACCGTGGCGTAGCGATCGCCCCCGATCACGTTGTAGACGGCCTGGGTGGCGATCATCTGGCGGATCGGCGCGACCAGCGGCGGATAGCCGAGCTCCTGCCGCACACGGTTGGCCTCCTCCAGCACCTCGGCGAGCCGTCCCGAGGCATTGCGCGCGGCCAGCTGCCGGTGAACGTCTTCGAGCATCAGTCCCGGCATCTGGTAGCGCAGGATGCTTGCGTCCACGCGGTCGGCAACCGGGCTCAGGTCCTCGATGTGCTTTCGTTTCAAGACCTCGACGTCGTGCTGAACGTCCCACATCTTCTCCAGGTCCAGCCCGGTGTCGTACTCGCCGCCCCTCAGGGCGGCAACCACACTTTCGACGGCGGGCTGCGACGTACCCCAGGCAAGTGGCGACATGGCGACATCGAGGATCTCCGCGCCGGCTTCGACCGCCGCCATGTACGCCATCGGCGCCATGCCGCTCGAACAGTGCGAGTGAACGTCGATGGGAACGTCGACGGTCTCCTTGAGCGCGGTGACCAGCTCCCAGGTCGCCTGCGGGCTGAGCAGGCCTGACGTGTCCTTGATCACGACCTCGTGGCAGCCCATGTTCACCAGGCCTTTCGCGAGCGAGCACCACAGCTCGATGTTGTGGGCGGGCGAGATCGCATAGCTCAGCGCGCCTTGAACTTTTTTCTTCGCCTTCAGCGCCGCACCGACGGTTGCCTCCATGTTGCGGAGGTCGTTGAGCGGGTCGAACACGCGAAACACATCGACCCCGCACTTGGCGGCGTGCTTGATGAAGAGCTCGACCACGTCATCTGAAAAATTGCGATTCGCGAGGAGGTTTTGGCCCCTGATCAGCGCCTGGATTGGAGTGTTCGGCGTGACCTTGGCCAGATTTCGCAGGTAGTCCCAAGGGTCCTCGCGCCGGCGGACCTGGGTCTCGAAGGTCGCGCCCCCAAATGCTTCCATCGCGGTAAAGCCGATCGCGTCCATCTTGGCGGCGATCGGCACAATCTCGTCGCCGCGCAGGTGGCCTCCGAGCAGCGATTGCTGCGCGTCCCTAAAAGTGGTATCGACCAGCCGCAAGCGTGGCGTCTTTTTCGCCATCAAGGTCCCGCGAGCGCCGCGCGCTTTTCGCTGTGGCGCGCTTCAACCGCGCTGTCGCTCAGTCCAATGATGCGCGCCGCCAACCAGGCGGCATTCTTCGCACCACCCTCGCCGATGGCGACCGTGGCCACAGGGATCCCGGCAGGCATCTGCACTATCGAATACAGGGAGTCGACTCCGCCGAGATGCTGGGTCGGCACCGGCACGCCGATCACCGGCAGGTCGGTCCAGGCGGCAACCACGCCGGGAAGGTGTGCGGCGCCTCCGGCTGCGGCGATCACCACCTTGATGCCGCGTTCGCGCGCAGACGAGGCCCATTCCATGACCCCACGGGGGTTGCGGTGCGCCGAGCAAACCTTCAGCTCGTGGGCAAGGCCCAGCTCCTCGAGCACTTTGACGCACGACTCCATGAGAGGCAGGTCTGACTTCGAGCCGAGGATGACGCCGACGACTGCGTTCACTAAATAGCCTCCGCAGCAATATCCGATCTAAAGAAGGCCCCTGGGAATCGTACCTGTCGGGCCCCGGCCAGCGCCTTTTCACGGGCTTCAGCCACGGTTTCACCCAGGGCGGCGGACGTCACGACACGCCCTCCGTCGGTCACCAGGCCCTTGCCCGGCTCGAACTTGGTTCCGGCGTGGAAGATCAGCGCGCCCCGGGGAATTTCGGCCAGGCCCCGGATCTGGAGACCAAGCGTCATCGCCGCGTCATCGGGGTAATGGGCGGAGGCGACGACGATGGCGACCGACGCCTGCGGGCTCCAGCGGAGGTCGGGAAATGACGCAAGCGTGCCTTTCGAAGACGCCAGGGCGAGGGCAACGAGGTCCGATTCGAGGCGCGGGAGCACCGCCTGCGCCTCGGGGTCGCCAAAGCGGGCATTGAACTCGATGGCCCGAACGCCGGACTTGGTCAGCATCAAGCCGGCGTACAGAACACCTCGGAACTCGTCGCCTGACGCAGCCAGCTCCCGAACCGCGGGGCGCAGGACCCTTTCCATGACCTCGGCCACGAGTGCGTCATCGACCCCCAGCGGTGGCGAGTAGGCGCCCATCCCACCGGTGTTCGGTCCCTGGTCGCCGTCGTGCGCCCGCTTGAAGTCGCGAGCGGGAGCGAGCGGGATCACCTCACTTCCGTCGGTCACCGCGAGCAGTGACAGCTCCGGGCCTTCGAGGAGCTCTTCGATGACCACGGTGGACCCGCTTCGGCCGAACCGTCCCTGAACGAGCATGGCGTCAATTGCTGCGCCTGCTTCGTCGACATTCGTGCAGACAATGACGCCCTTGCCGCGCGCGAGCCCGTCCGCCTTGACCGCCACACGCCCGTCGCGCTGGGCCGCCCATGCCTTCGCCGGTTGGGGTTGGGTGAAAACTTCAAAGTCGGCAGTTGGAATTCCGGCGCGGACCATCAACTGCTTGGCAAAAGACTTGCTGGACTCGATTCGGCCGGCGCCACGATTCGGGCCGAAGACGTTGAAACCGGCGCTGCGCAGCGCATCGCCAACGCCGGCGTCGACCGCCGCCTCGGGCCCGAGGATGACAAGACCCAGCCGCTCGCGCTTGGCGAAATCGACGATCCGCACCACGTCCGAGGCGCCGATCGGGACGTTTCGGGCCATGCCCCCCGTCCCTCCGTTGCCTGGTGCGCAGTAAACGCGCTCGACGAGATCGGACTGCACGCACTTCCAGACGAGCGCGTGCTCGCGAGCTCCAGAACCGACGACGAGCACTTTCACCGGCGCGCTACTTGCTCTATTCCCACTCGATGGTGCCGGGTGGCTTGCTCGTGATGTCGAAGACGACCCGGTTGACGCCTTGCACCTCGTTCACGATCCGGTTGCTGATGCGCGCGAGCACCTCGTAAGGGACGCGCGCCCAGTCGGCGGTCATCGCGTCTTCGCTGGTGACGACTCGAATGGCGACCACGTTGGCGTAGGTCCTGTAATCGCCCATCACGCCCACGGTCTCGAGCGGCGTCAGCACCGCGAACGACTGCCACACCTGTCGGTAGAGACCATTGCGCTTGATCTCGTCGACCACGACCCAATCGGCGTTGCGCAGGATCTCGAGACGCTCAGGGGTGACCTCGCCGAGGCACCGGATCGAAAGCCCCGGACCCGGGAAGGGTTGGCGGTAGACCATCTCCTCCGGCATCCCAAGCTCCATCCCCACCGACCGCACCTCGTCCTTGAAGAGGTAGCGGAGCGGTTCGATGAGCTGGAAGCGAAGCCCCGGTGGAAGCCCGCCGACGTTGTGATGGGTCTTGATCTTGACGGCGGTCGAAGAGACGTCGGCCGCAGTGGACTCGATGACGTCCGGGTAGAGGGTGCCCTGGGCGAGGAAATCGATGTGGCCGAGGCTCAGCGCCTCCGCCTCGAACACCGTGATGAACTCGCGGCCGACGATGCGCCGCTTCTGCTCCGGGTCGATCACACCACGCAGGGCGTCGAGGAACCTGTCGGTCGCGTCGACGTACCTGATGTTCATATCCAGGTTGCCATGCATGACCGCGAGCACTCGCTCGGGCTCCTCCTTGCGCAGAAGTCCGTTGTTGACGAACACACATGTCAGCTGGTCGCCGATGGCCCGATGCACGAGCGTCGCGGCCACGGCCGAGTCGACGCCGCCCGACAGCGCGCAGATCACGCGGCCCGACCCGACCTGGGCGCGAATGCTCTCGGTCGCTTCGGCGATGAAGGAACCAGCCGTCCACGACGCATCGCACTTGCATACGCCGTACAGGAAGTTCCGCAGCACCGCCCTGCCGCTTGGTGTGTGCACGACCTCCGGGTGGAACTGGATGCCGAAGATGCCGTGGCCGTCGGTGAACGCGGCCACCGGTGAGTTTCCGCTCGATGCGAGCGAGTGGAAGCCGGGGGGCAGCTCACTGACGTGGTCGCCATGGCTCATCCAGACGGGCAGCTCGGAGCTCAAGCCCTTGAACAGGCCATTGGGCTCGCGCACCGCGAGGAGCGCGGGACCGTATTCGCGAGCCTGGCCGGGATCGACCTTGCCCCCGAGGTGGTGGGCGATCAGCTGCATGCCGTAGCAGATTCCGAGCACCGGGACGCCGGCGCGCAGTGCTTCCGGGTCGACCTGTGGGGCACCTGGCTCGTAGACGCTCGAAGGGCCACCGCTCAGGATCAGCCCCGCCGGGTGGCGTTCTTTCAGCTCCGCCCAGGGGGTCGTCCCCGGCACCAGCTCGCAGTACACATGGGCCTCACGCACACGCCGCGCGATGAGCTGGCTGAACTGCGAGCCGAAGTCCAGAACGAGGACGGTTTGTGCCCGGGCGCCGCCCTTGGTCTCCTTGCGGGGCCGGGCGGCGGTGGCGGTCTTGCTCAGGCCTTTCCCATCCCCACGTGCTGGGCCTGCTGGAAGCTCTTGCCCTCTGAGGTGATCGACGGCGCGATNNGATCGAAGGGCTCCCGCAAAGTTCTGCGAGCCGTCGTCGACGCGCGCCGGGCCGAGCAGGATCTCTTTGAGAGTCGCCTTGGTGCCGACGTGGATTCGCGTTCCACGCGGCAGGTTGGGGTCGGGCGTCGCCATGCCCCAGTTGAAGCCCTTGGACGCGGACTCCTCGGCGCCTGCGAGCGGCGTCCCGATCATGACCGCGTCGGCTCCGGACGCGAATGCCTTGCACACATCCGCACCGATGCGCATGCCGCCATCGGTGATCACCGCGACGCGCCTGCCGCCTCTCCTCATGTGCTCGTCACGCGCGGCCGCGACGTCGGCAGTGGCTGTCACCTGCGGCACGCCGACCCCGAGAACGCCACGCGTCGTACACGCAGCACCAGGTCCAACGCCGACGAGGATGCCGGCGATCCCGGTTTCCATCAGCTCCAGCGCAGTCTCGTAATGCACGCAGTTGCCGACGACGACGGGGATGTCGCAGGCCCTGACCAGATCCTCGAATGAGAGCTGGTGATAAGACTTCGACGAATGGCGCGCGGTGAGCAC
>PLYD01000293.1 GCA_003151665.1 Candidatus Dormiibacterota bacterium | reverse complement strand
GCGCCGATCGTCTTCTGGGCCTGCTCGGCCGTGACCCCGGCAAGGTCGACGGTGATCCGATCGTTGTTGTTGCCGGCGCCACGCACCTCAGGCTCGCTCACGCCAAGGGCGTTGACGCGCTTGAGGATGACCGAGATGGTCCTCTGCTGAACGTCCGCACGGGACTGGCCGGCAGGGAAGTTGGTGAGCAGGTAGTCGATGTGCGTTCCACCCGATAGGTCCAGGCCCTTGTGGATGTAAATCTGCCAGCCCCCGAAGTTAGGGGGCAGGCCAGGCACGCTGCCGGTGAGCGGGTAATGATTGACGATCCGGTAGATGTAGCCGGCCCCGTCGATGAAGACTGAGAACATCAGGATCGCGACGACGAGCAACCGGACGGGCCAGCTAAGGACTAACTGCACAGCCCGAGAAGTCTACTTAGGTCCGGCCTAAAGCCGGACGAACCCCTCCCTGCTCGCCGGGGAGGGCGGGTCAGCTCGCGGAGCGAGCTCAGCCGGGTTGGGGGCGGACAGTATGCAACCTGCGTTCGACTCTCCTTACCGCTGGCGGAAGATCACGTTGAGCACCACCGTCAGCACGACGGACAGGATGATGCTGGTCGCGATCGGCACGTAAAACGTGACGCTGCCGCTTCGAAACGTGAAGTCGCCGGGCAGGTTGAACCGGCCGAAGAGCATCAGGCTGCCGCCAATCACGGCCAACAGCACGCCGAAGACAAGGAGCAGTCTCCCGATATCTTGATAGCCCCCTCTCCCTACAGTAGGCGGGTTTGCTGCGGTCCGGGGTCCGGGGGGACCAGGCCCAGGTGCCGGTAAGCGAGCTCGGTGGCGACCCGGCCTCTCGAGGTGCGCGCCAGGAACCCGATCTGGATCAGGTAGGGCTCGTGCACGTCCTCGATCGTCTCCGGTTCCTCCGATAGAGAAGTGGCAATGGTGTCGAGCCCAACCGGCCCGCCTTTGAACTTGAGGATCAGCGTCTCCAGCAGCTGGCGGTCGAGCGGCTCGAGGCCCAGCTCGTCGATCTCAAGCATGCCCAGCGCCAGCCTGGTCGTGTCGACGGTCGCGCGCCCATCGCCGCGCACCTGCGCGTAATCCCGCACTCGGCGGAGCAGCCGGTTCGCGATGCGGGGTGTGCCGCGCGCACGGCGTGCAATCTCTGCGACCGCGTCGTCGTGAATCTCGATGTCGAGGATGCGCGCCGACCTCCTCACGATGCTCTCGAGCTCCGCCTTCGTGTAGAAATCGAGCCGGTAAACGGCGCCGAAACGGTCGCGCAGCGGCCCGCTGAGCAATCCCTGGCGAGTGGTGGCGCCCACGCACGTGAAATGCGGCAGTGGGAGTGACGCGGCGCTCGCGCCCACGCCCTTGCCCAGCACCGCATCAAACCTGAAGTCCTCCAGAGCGGGGTACAGCGATTCCTCCACCACACTGCTGAGCCGGTGGATCTCGTCGATGAAGAATACGTCGCGAGTGTTGAGGTTCAGGAGAATCGACCCCAATGCGCCCTGGTGATCGATGGCCGGCCCGGAGCTGACCTTAATCGCCACGCCAAGCTCGTTGGCGATGATGTGAGCGAGCGTTGTCTTGCCGAGCCCGGGCGGCCCGCTCAAAAGAACGTGCTCCACCGGCTCGCCTCGGCGCCGCGCCGCCTCGAGCAGGATGCTCAGGTTCTCCCGGACCTGCTCCTGGCCTACGTATTCGGACAGCAGCCGAGGGCGCAGCGTGAGGTCGTACTGGTCGTCATCGGCGCGCGGGTCGAGTATCGGCTCGTCGCCGGCTGTGCCCGTCATTTCCTACCGAGCGCCTTTAGCGCCGATGCCAGCGCCTCTTGCGTCGACGGTGTCGATCTCCAGTCCACCGACTCTAGGCCCGTCCGTGCCTCTTGCGACGAAAAGCCCAGGTTGCGGAGCGCTGACTCGACAGCTTTGGGAACGACACCATCGCTGGCGAGGGCAGTGGCCCGCGGGATCACCTCGACCTCCCCAAGCGCGTCGAGCCTTGGCTTCAGCTCGATGATGACCTTGGCGGCTGTGCGCGCTCCGACGCCACTGGCGCGACGGATCGGAGCGGGATCTTCGCTGACGATGGCGCGCTTGAGAATCTCCAGGCTGGCCGCGCTGAGGATGTTGAGGCCGACCTTCGGGCCGACTCCGTCGACCTGGATCAACATCTCGAAAAGCTCGAGCTCCTCCACCGATGCGAAACCGAACAGGGCGAGTTGATCTTCGCGGACAACTGTATGGATGTGAAGGTCGTACTCACCCCCGGGTGCGGGAATCTTCTGCCGCGTCGTCGCACTGACGCTGACGAGGTAGCCGACGCCACCAACGTCGAGGATGACGAAGTCGGGTCCTGCGCGGCGGACCACGCCGCTCAAGTGCGCGATCAACGCGCGACCTGCGCGAGCTTGCGACTTCGCGCATGACACACGGCGATGGCGATCGCATCCATCGCGTGCGCATCGACACGGCCCTCTGGCACCTTCACCTGGGCGCCGAGCATGCGAGCGATCTGCGCCTTGTCGGCGTTGCCATAGCCGGTGAGAACCATCTTCACCTGGCTCGGTTTGTACTCGAACACGGGCACTCCGCACTCTTCGAGCACCGCGAGGATGGCGCCACGCGCCTGCGCAACTCCGATCACGCTGGACGTGTTGCGGCCCATGAAAAGTTCTTCGAGCGACGCCTCCGAGGGCGGATGGTCGGCGAGGAGCTCGCGAAGATGCCGGGTGATGGCGAGCAGCCTTGCGCCGTCGCGTCCGGGCCGGGTGACGAGGGTGCTGCAGGAAAGGACAAGGCTGGAGCCGGAGAGCAGAGCGAATCCCGTGCCGGCGAGCCCGGGATCGATTCCGAGAATTAATCCGTTCGCGGCGTCCGACATTTACCCATCTGGTTCTACACCTGTGCTGAGACGCGTTCAAGAACGTTGGTTGGGATGTCGAAATTGGCGTAGACCTGCTGGACGTCGTCGTCCTCTTCCAGTGATTCCATCATCCTGAGAACAGCTGCGGCCTTGTCCTCTCCCACTGCCACCGTCTGCTTCGGTTGCATGGTGATCTCGGCGTTGTCGATCGTGACCCCCATGCCCTCCATCGCGGCCTTGACCTGCTCAAAAGCAGCGGGCGGAGTGGTGACCTCGACCGACTTGCCTTCAACCTGGACGTCATCGGCCCCTGCTTCGATCGCCGCGAGGCCCACGGCTTCGGGGTCGTTCTTGCCTGCGTCGGCCGAGATGACACCCTTGCGCTCGAACATCCACCCCACCGAGTTGGACTCGCCGAGGTTGCCACCGAACTTGGACAGACGATGCCGGATGGATGCGGAGGTGCGGTTGCGGTTGTCGGTGAAGGCGTCGACCATCACCGCCACGCCGGCGGGCCCATAGCCCTCGTAGCGAATCTCTTCCAGCTTCTCGCCCGCCAGCTCACCGGTGCCGCGCTTGATGGCGTTCTGGATCTTGTCGGTGGGCATGTTGATCTCCCGCGCTTTCTGCATCGCGAGGCGAAGGCGGAAGTTGCCGTCGACGTTGCCTCCCCCCTCCTTGGCCGCGATCAGGATCTCGCGGCTGGCGCGGGTGAAGGCCTGGCCACGCTTGGCGTCAACGATCGCCTTCTTGTGCTTGATGCCCGCCCATTTCGAGTGGCCGGACATTAGGAAGCCAGTTGGCAGGAACCGTGGGAGAGGACCCCCGGGGTCCCCGCGAAATCGAAGATTTCGTGGGGTGGGAACATTCTTTCGACGATTCTATCCCACGCGAATTCGAACGAAGTTTCGTTTGCCGGCCTGAAGTACATCGCCGTTGCGGAGCTTGGACTCGGGATTCGCCTTCTCGCCGTTGATTCTTATCCCGCCCTGGTCGATGAGGCGCCGGGCATCGCCCCGGCTCTTGGCAAAACCGGCCTGGACGATGGTCGAAACGAGGTCCGCCGGATTCTCGGCCCCGAGCTCGCCCATCTCTTCCGGCGCTTCGCGCTTGCGGAACCTGGCGTCGAATTCGGCCTCCGCTTTGCCGGCCCCGTCGTCGCCGTACAACCGCTTGACCAGCTGCCTGGCGAGCGCCGCTTTCGCGTCCCGAGGCTTCAGCGCCAGCACCCGGTCGAGCTCGGGGCCGCTCAAGCCTGAGGCCAGACGAAGGTACTTCTCGGTCAGCGAGTCAGGGATCGACATCGTCTTCCCGTAGACCTCGGCCGGCGGCTCGGTGAGGCCGATGTAGTTGTTCAACGACTTGCTCATCTTCTGCGAGCCATCCAGCCCTTCAAGCAGCTGAAAGACCGCGATGTCTTGCGGCTCCTGACCATAAGCTTTCTGGATCTCGCGACCGAAGAGCAGGTTGAACAGCTGGTCGGTGCCACCAATCTCGACATCGGCACGTATCGCCACCGAGTCATAGGCTTGGTTGAACGGATATAGGACCTCGTGAGCGCCGATCGGCGTTCCGGCCTTGATCCGCTCGGCGAAGTCCTCGCGCTGAAGGACCTGCTGAAGAGTCGCCTTCCCCATGAGCCGCAGCACGTCGGCGGCGCCCATCGCGCCAAGCCACTCGGAGTTGGTGTGGACCTCGGTGCGCTCG
Source organism: Candidatus Dormiibacterota bacterium (assembly GCA_003151665.1). Next base: position 6,934 of record PLYD01000293.1, on the reverse strand, counting down.
CGGTCGAGCACGAGATAGATCTGGTCGAAATACGTTTTCGCATTCGCGTCGATCTGCTCGCGACTGAGCACTGGTCGAGTTTCCGAACGCCCGCTGGGGTCGCCGATGAGCGCCGTGTAGTCGCCGACGATCAGCACCACCGTGTGGCCGTCATCCTGGAAGGCGCGCAGCGCATCGAGCACCACAAGGTGGCCGACGTGCAGGTCAGGCGCCGTCGGGTCGAGGCCCAGCTTTACCCGCAGCTTGTCGCCCCGCTCTAGGCGCGACCGCAGGTGGTCTTCGACGTGGATTTCCACCGCCCGTTCTCGCAGGCGCTCGAAGAAGTGGTTCCCCACGTTTTTAGCTGACTGGGCTTTGGCTGAAGTAGATCTGAGGGTCGGCGGGCAGCGCGAGCCCGAAGATGGTCACGATCGGCTTGCCGATCGCGTTGGTCAATGGAACTCCGATGTGCGAGCCCTGGACGGCGTCGCGGATCGATTGCTGCAACGGGTCCAGCGCTCCCCCACCGAACGGTGTGCCGGCAGCGATGAGCTCGTTGGTGATGAGGACCGACAGAATGACCGCGGTGAGGACGCCGACGATCACACCCAGGACCCTGTTGAACACAAGCGCCCCGACCTGGATCTGGCTGCTAGCCAGCTGTGCCGCGACCTCGACGATGACGATGACCGCGATCACGATCCCGAAGAACCCGTAGATGCGCGCGTCGGGGGTTTCTAGGCTGGACGATTGCAGGAAGATGCCTGCAGCTTGCAGGCCCATGTTGGTGGCGCCGACGAACGCCAGGTAGAGAGCGATCAAGCCGATCACCCGGCGCAGCAGGCCGCCGAAGAACCCAAGCCCGGCGTACACGATGACGAGCACGATCGGAAGCGCATCGAGCCAGGTCACTCGCGGAACCTCGCTTTGTGCCTTTTCTGGAGTGCGGGCTTGATCTCTGTCATCACTTTGTCCACTTCAGCGTCCGTCAGGGTGCGCTCGGGGCTGCGGAAAGTCAAGGTGAACGCAATGCTTTTGTGCCCGTCGGGAACCTGCGGGCCGTGGTATTCGTCGAAGGCGCTCGCCTGCTCCAGGTATTCCCCGCCGAGCTCCTTGATGGTGGCCAGCAAAGTGCCGGCAGTGATGTGGTCCTCCACCACCACGGCGAGATCCCGCTCGATCGCCGGGAACCTCGGCAGGGGCTGCGCTCGAGGAATTCGCGCCGCCGCGAGGATCGGTTCCACGTCGATCTCGACCGCCACCAGCCTGCCTTCGATCTTGAAAGTTGAGGCCACAGTCGGATGCACCTCGCCGATATAGCCGAGCAGGCGGCCCTCCAGGACGACGGCGGCGCACCGGCCGGGATGGAACAGCTCCTGAGCCCCACGCTGGTAGGTGCACGGCGGAGCGCCCACGGCCGCCAACGAGGTGTCGAGCACCGACTTCATGGCATAGAAAGCGGCGCGTCCCGCCTCGGCGCCTGCGCGCGCGGTCGCGACGACCGCTAGGCGCATCGGCTCGTCAGGCTGTTCCGACTTGTCGTCCACAGGGGCCAGGAAAGCGCTGGCGATCTCATAGACGCGGACGTCCTGACGTCCCCGATCGCGATTGAGCGCAACCACCCCGACGAGCGACGGCAGCAAAGAGGTGCGCAGCGTGTCCATGTCGTCGCTCAACGCATTGGAGACGCGCATCGCGTGTGCGTCGACACGGAGGCTCTCGAGCACCCGGCCGGAAACCAGTGCCGGGTTCCAGGTTTCGGTGAATCCAGCGCCGGCAAGCACCTCGCGCGCCTCGTCCAGACGCCTGCCGATGCTGGGCGCCGCGGGTATCCACCTGTCATGACGATGACCTGGCAGCGTTGGCGGAATACGGTCGTACCCGTAGACGCGGCCCACTTCCTCGACCAGATCCTGCGGGATCGTCACGTCAAGCCTGAAGACCGGCGGCAGCACGTCCCATTCGCCGTCTTCGAGCGCACGGACGTGAAAGTTGAGGCGCTTGAGAATCGACTCGGCCTCTTCTAACGGCACGTGCAGGCCGAGGATTTCGTCTACCAGGGCGGGGCGAAGCCTGACGCGCACCGGCTCCTGGGGGCGCGGATAGACGTCGACCCACTCGCGATGGACGCTCCCTCCGGCCAACTCCGCGATCAGAGACGCCGCACGGCGCGCGCCCGCCAGAGCTAGCTCGGCAGGCAGGCCCTTCTCGAAACGAGACGACGCCTCGGTTCGCAGCCCGAGCTCGCGCGCCGTCTGGCGCACGCTCGAACCGTTGAAAGTCGCGGCCTCGAGAAGGATTTCGGTGGTGTCCTCCGTCACCGCCGTCTCCTCGCCTCCGATGACGCCCGCGATCGCCACCGGCTTGCGGCTGTCCGCGATGACGAGCATCTCAGCGCTGAGCTCTCGTTCGATGCCGTCAAGGCAAAGCAGCTTTTCGCCGGCACGAGCCCCTCTCACGTGGATCTCAGGTGGGGAGATCTTCGTCAGATCGAATGCGTGCAACGGTTGGGCGTACTCGAGCAGCACATAGTTCGTGATGTCGACCACGTTGTTGATGGGCCGCACGCCGCAGGCGCGCAAGCGCCGCTGGAGCCATTCGGGGCTTGGCCCGACTTTGACGCCCTTGATGACGCCGCCGATGTAGCGGGCGCACAGGTCGGGCTCCTCGATCGAAACCTTCACCAGATCACGCCCCGACGGATTGGCGGTTCCCGTGAAGGCGGGCATGAAGTCGACCTTCATCGGCCTGTCCAGCCCCGCGGCCAGCTCGCGCGCCACACCGAGGTGGCCCATGCAGTCGGGGCGGTTGGAGGTGACCTCGATGTCCATCGTCACCAGGCTTGGAATCACCGACTCCAGCGAGTCTCCCGGCTTCCCTGAATCGAGAATGAGAATGCCCGAGTGGTCGTCACCAAGCAGCAGCTCCTCGGCGGAGCAGAGCATGCCCCTGGCTTTGTAGCCGGCGATGTTCATGTCCTTGACGAGCTTGCCGTTCGGCACAGTGACGCCTGGCATGGCCACGGGCACCAGCGAGCCTGGGATCGCGTTAGGGGCCCCGGCGATGATCTGCTCGACGTGGTCGCCGAGGTCTACCTGGTGCACCCAAAGGGGGTTGCGCGACTTCGGGTGCGGGATCTGCTCGAGCACCTTGCCCACGATGATCTGGGACAGGTCGACGACCGTCAGGTTCTCGACCTCGAGGCCCAGGCGGGTGAGAACCGCAGCGGCGTCATTGGGCGTGACCCCGTCAAGGTCGACGAAATCTGACAACCACTCGTAGCTGACCTTCATTGCCTAAAACTGCTCCAGGAAACGCAGGTCTGATTCGTAGAGCAGGCGGATGTCGTCGACGTCGTGCTTCAGCATCGCCATGCGTTCGATGCCAAAACCCCACGCGTAGCCATTCCACTTTTCAGGGTCGATGCCGCCATTGCGCAGCACCTGGGGATGCACCATCCCGCAGCCACCGACCTCGAGCCAGCCTTTGTAGCGGCAGCTCTTGCACCCCGCGCCGCCGCAGATGCCGCACGACACGTCGAACTCGAAGCTCGGCTCGGTGAAGGGAAAGTAGCTCGGCCTGACGCGCACCCTTCTCTCGCTGCCGTACAACGACTGGATCATGTAGAGGAGCGTCCCCTTCATGTCACCGACAGTCAGCCCGCGGTCCACAGCGAGACCCTCGACCTGGCTGAAGTACGGGAGGCGCGTCGCTTCGGGCGCGTCGCGCCGGTAGCACCGGCCTGGCGTGATGATGTAAATCGGCGGCTCCTTTAATCGCTGCATCGCGCGGATCTGAACCGGCGACGTGTGCGCGCGCAGCAGCAGCTGCGGTGTGAAATAGAAGGAGTCCCAATTTTCACGTGCCGGATGGCCGGCCGAGATGTTCAGGGCTTCGAAGTTGTACCACTCGGACTCGACCTCGGGGCCAAGCTCAACCTTGTAGCCCAGGCTCTCCAGGACAGTCTCGATCTGCCGCTGAACCTGGGTGAGAACGTGGACGTGGCCACGGCCGAGCGGCGGGCCGGGGAACGTGACGTCGATCGCCTCGGTCTCCGCGATGTCGGCGAGGCGCGCCCCCTCCAGCTCCGCCCGCCGGTTGGCCAGGGCGGCTTCAATCGCGCGCTTTGCCTCGTTGGCGGACTGGCCGAGCGCGGCACGCTCCGCCGGCGCCAGCTGGCCGATGCCCGTGAGCAATTTGGTGATCTGCCCGCTCTTGCGTCCCAGGTAGTCGAGCGTGATCGTCTCGAGCTCGCCTTCGGTACTTGCTTTCGCGATAGCGCCCAGTGCTTCTTTGATCAGGTTGGACGGGTCGCTCACGCTGCCAACCTCCGGCGGACTTCGAACAGGAGCAGCGCTGCCGCTGCGGCGACATTGAGCGACTCGACCCCGCCGCCGAGCGGAACGGTCACCAGCTTGAGGTTCTCCTTCGAGAGGCCGTGCGCCTCGCTGCCGAGGATGATCATGCCCGCCTTCTCGATTGGCGCCTCCGCCAACGGAGCTCCGCCAGTGGCCGCCGCGCCGTAGCCGTCGAGGCCGGCGAGGTCTTCCCACTTGGCGCGCGCAACTGTGAGCCGGAACACGTTGCCCGCCGACGCGCGAACCGACTTGGCGCCGTATGGATCCGCGCAGCCGTCGAGCAGCGCGAGGGCCGGTGCGCCGGCCGCGGCCGCGGTGCGGCAGATGGCGCCGACGTTGCCGGGATCCTGCACTCGATCGAGCACCACCAGCGGCCAGCGGTGGTCGCGAGCCACCTCGATCGCTTCTCCGGCCGTCCATTCGCGCACCTTGGCGATCGCGATCACCCCTTGGGGCGTGACAGTCTGGCTGATCGAGCGAAACACGCCGCGCGAAAGGGTAATGCGGCGGGGCGCGTCTACCGGCGAGTCATCGCCCTCGCGAACCGCGATGAGCTCGAGCTCGACGCCGGCGGCGGCCGCCTCGGCGACTACGCGCGGACCTTCCAGGAGGGCGAAGCCTGGCTCGCGCCGGCGGGCGAGGCGCTGCAACCTGCGCACGACCTCGTTCTCCGGGCTGGTTAGTAGCTGGTTAGAGGCTTTTCTTTGCAACCTCCACCAGCCGAGCAAAGGAACCGCTGTCGCGCACGGCCAGGTCAGCCAGCACTTTGCGGTCGATCTCCACTCCGGCCTGGCGAAGGCCGTGCATGAGCTTGCTGTAGGGAAGCCCCGATTGTCGCGAGGCTGCGTTGATGCGCGCAATCCAGAGTGCACGCATCTCCCGCTTTCGCCGCCGCCGGTCACGGAAGGCATAAGCGAGCGCGTGGAGGACTGCTTCGTTCGCGGGTCGAAAAAGGAGCTTCTTGGATAGCCGGAAACCCTTGGCCCGATCGAGGATCGCTTTGTGGCGCCTGTGTGCCGGAACTCCTCGCTTGACTCGTGCCACGTCAGATTGCCAGTGCCCGGCGCACTTCTTTGCGGTCGGACGGAGATACCGGCTGCTCGTTCTCGTAGTTGCGCTTGCGCTTTTTCGACTTGTGCTCGAGCAGGTGGCTCTTCCACGAGGCAGCGCGCATCAGCTTGCCGGTCTTGGTGACCCGGATTCTCTTCGCGAACGCTTTGCGAGTTTTGATCTTAGGCACGGGTGGCGGTCTCCTTGGTGGCGGTTTGGGGTGCGGCTTGGGCCGCCGCCGGGGTGGCAGCCTGGGGAATCGATTGGCGGCTCGGGGACAGGATCATGAAGAGGTTCTTGCCCTCGAGCAGCGGTGCGCGCTCGACGACCGCGAAATGCTTCGCGTCATCAGCCACCCGATCCAGGATCCTTCTCCCGATGTCCTGGTGGACCATCTCCCGACCTCTGAACATGATCGTCACTTTCACCTTTTCGCCTGCTTCGAGGAACTGCTTCAACCCTTTGAACTTGGTCTGGAAATCGTGTTCCGCCACCTTCGGGCGGAGCTTCATCTCCTTCAGCTTGGTGACGTTTTGCTTGCGCCGCTGGTCCTTCTCTTTCTTGATGGTCTCGAACTTGAAGCGTCCGTAATCCATCAACCGGCAGACCGGCGGCTGTGCCTGTGGCGCCACCTCGACGAGGTCGAGTCCCTTCTCGCTTGCGATGCGCAGAGCAGCGTCGAGGGAGAGCACCCCGAGCTGGTTGTTCTGGTCATCGATCAGCCGCACTTCGGAGGTGCGGATCTGATCGTTGATCCTTAGCTCCTTAAACGAGATGAGACGTTACCTCGGCCAAATTCAGTGTTGTCTTCGTCCTCCAAACAAAAATAAAACGGATAGCCGAGGCCATCCGCCTTTCCGTACCCATTCGAGCTTCGCTCTGTGGGTGAGGGTAGGTCCCCTGCTTCAGTCTGAGGATGGTACCGGAAACGAGACCTTGATGCGCAAAACGCTTGCCTGGGGGGGCCTTACGATGCTTTTGTGTCATCAGACCCTGCGGTTCAGCCTGGACAGTTGTCGCCTGACGGCCTCTGGCGCTGGGACGGCGCACAGTGGGTGGCGGTTGCCCCCGGAGTATCGCCGATGCCACCGCCTCGGCGCTCCCGAGGGTGGATCTGGTGGCTCGTTGGCGGTTGCGCAGTGGTGTTGGTGATTGGGGCGATCGGAGCAGGCTTTGGCATCTCCTCCCTGGTCACCAAATTTCAGCACGGCGGCTTCAGCTGCCTGCCTTCCAATTTCCCCACGTATCAGGGTGCCTCGGCGGTGAACGAGAACGCCCAGATCGGCAACGAGTTCTCTCCGGGCGACAACAACCGATGCAACATGGCCTTCGATTCGAACGACGACGTCGCCACCGTCACTACGTTTTACGAAGCGCAGCTGAACAGCGGCGACTGGACCATAGTGTCCACGGATTCCGTCAACGGGGTGATCAATTTCCAGCTCAAATCGAGGCCGGAGACGGTCGGCACCGTGACCCTGCTGGGACGTGGACAGCACTCGGAGATCGACATCCGGCTCGACAGCTAATAGGGGCAGAGCCGCCAA
>PLYD01000278.1 GCA_003151665.1 Candidatus Dormiibacterota bacterium | reverse complement strand
AGGGCTTCCAGCTTCGTTACTATCCAATGTCACAAATGGTTGCCAACGGCCGCGTACTCGTACTCCTGGGGATCCTGGGCCTTATTGGCCTCGGCGAAACGGGGGCGCGCGCGACCTAGTCAGACAAAGTCAAATCGCAAAGCCCCCGACCGAAAGGCGGGGGCTTTCTTGTTGTCGGCGGGATTCTTGGTTGAGGAGATGAAGTGACCGGAGCGGACCTGGTGCTGGAGGCGCTTGAGCAGGAGGGCGTCGACCTCATCTTCGGCTACCCCGGCGGGGCGAACCTGCCGATCTATCAGCGCCTGCCCGAGCATCCCAAGCTCAAGCACATCCTCGTGCGCCACGAGCAGGGTGCCGCCCACATGGCCGATGGCTACGCCCGTGCCTGCGGCCGCCCGGGCGTCGTCTTCGCCACGTCAGGTCCCGGCGCGCTGAACCTCGTCACCGGCCTATGCACCGCCTACATGGACTCGGTCCCGATGATCGCGATCACCGGCCAGGTCAACAGCACGCAGGTTGGGAGAGATGCGTTCCAGGAGTCAGACGTTATCGGCGCCACCAGCTCGGTGACCAAGCACAGCTACCTCGTCACCGACATCGCCCAGCTGCCGCGCGTGATCCACGAGGCCTTCCACATCGCCACCACAGGCCGGCCCGGGCCGGTGCTCATTGACATCTGCAAAGACGTCCAGATGGCCGAGGCGGAGCGCACGCCTCGCACGGCGCTCAGCATTCCCGGCTACCACCTGAACGGCCACGTCAAGCTCCAGGACGCCAAGGTCGCGGCAGAAGCACTCGCGCACGCGGAGCGCCCGGTCATCCTGGCCGGCCACGGCGTCCTCCTCAGCCACGCGGAGCAGGCACTGCTCGACCTCGCGGAAAAGGCGGGCGTCCCGGTGGGCACAACCCTCCTGGGGATCGGCGGCTTCCCCGTCAACCACCCTCTGTCGCTGCACATGACGGGGTTCATGGGCACCGGCTGGTGCCTCAAGGCGGTCCAGAATGCCGACGTCCTGATGATGGTCGGGATGCGGGTCGACGACCGCGTCACTGCCCGCCTCGCCGACTTCGCACCGAAGGTCACGACGTTCATCCACGTCGATATCGACGGCTCCGAGATGGGCAAGAACGTCAGGCCGCACATCGAGCTGGTGGCCGACGCCCGCAACGCTCTGGAGGCAATGCTCCCTCATGTCGATTCCGTGGATGATGGGCGCGGCGCCTGGCTCACGCAGATCGATGCATGGCGCGAGGAGCATCCGCTGCGCTACACCCACTCGAACGGCCACCTGCAGCCACAGGACGTGCTGATCGACATGTACAAGCGCTGCCGCAACGAGGCGGTGGTCGTCGCCGACGTTGGGCAAAACCAGATCTGGGCCGCGCTGTGGTGGAACTACGACAGGCCAGGGTTGTTCATCAACTCGGGCGGTGCCGGCACGATGGGCTTTGCGTTGCCCGCGGCCATCGGCGCCAAGTTCGCGAGGCCCGATCTAGACGTGTGGTGTGTCGCGGGCGAGGGCGGCTTCGTGATGACCGCACAAGAGCTGTCGGTCGCCGTTGAGCACCAGCTCGACATCAAGATCGTCCTGCTCAACAACTTCTCTCTCGGGATGGTCCGCCAGTTCCAGGACGACTTCTACGGCGGCGTGCGCTCCCAGGTGGAGCTCACCCACATTCCCGACTTCGTCAAGCTTGCTGACGCCTATGGACTACCCGGAGTGCGAGTCGAAAAGCTCGCCGACGTCGGCCCGGCGATGGATGCGGCCCAGCGCACGAAAGGTCCGTTCTTGATCGATTTCCGCATCGACCCCGAGGCCAACGTGTACCCGATCGTGCCGCTGGGCAAGGGCCTCAACGACTTCTGGGAGGCGCCACAACAGTGAGCGATCGCATCCGCGTCCTGTCAGTACTTGTCGAAGACGGCTCGAGCACTCTGACCAAGGTCGCAGGCATGATCCGCCGGCGCGGATTTCACGTGCGCGCGATCACGGTCGGACCCAGCGGGGAGCCCGGCCGCTCCCGCATGACGCTGCAGATCGATGCCGGCCACGCCGAGGTGGACCAGGTCCGGAAGCAGCTGGAGCGCCTGGTCGAGGTCGTGGAGATCGAAGACCTCACCGAGCACGACGTCCACAGCCGCGAGCTGGTGGTAGCGCGTGTAAAGGCGTCGGCGGTCCCGGAGCTCGTCGCGAAAGGCGCCAGGGTGCTAGAACCCGGGTCGGTGTCGACTACGGTCGAGTTCGCCGGCGAAGGCGAAGAGGTCGGAGCGTTTGTCGAAGAGTTGAGGCGTCACGGAAATCTCGACGTGGTCCGATCGGGCCCCGTCGTCATGAGGAGGACAGCATGACCGTGCCAGAGCGCGTATTCATTCTTGACACCACCCTGCGCGACGGCGAGGGCTCGCCCGGCTTCCACCTCGACGCCAATTCGAAGGTGCGCATCGCGCGCCAGCTGGAGAAGCTTGGCGTCGACGTCATCGAGGCGGGGTTCCCGATTTCGTCGCGGGGCGACTTCGAAGCTTGCCGCCGCATCGCACGGGAGATCCGGGGCACAGGCGTGACCGCGCTTGCGCGCGCCGTGCGCGAAGACATCGACGCTGTCTGGGCTGCGATCAAGGAGGCCGAGACTCCCCAGATCCACATCGTCCTCTCCGTGTCGGACGTGCACATCAAGCGCAAGCTGGGCATGACGCGGCAGCAGGTGCTGAAGCAGGGGGCCGAGATGGTCGCCTATGCGCGAACGCTTTGCGCGCGGGTCGAATACTCGCCGGAGGATGCCGGGCGCGCCGACCCGGAATATCTCCTCGAGACCGTCGAGACCATGATCGCCGCGGGCGCGACTGTCATCAACATTCCCGACACCACCGGCTACTGCCTTCCGGGGGAGTTCGGAGAGCTCGTGCACCGTCTCATCGCGGACGCGCGTGGTGCAGACAAAGTCCTGTTCTCTGTGCACTGCCACGATGACCTGGGCCTCGCTACCGCTAATGCGCTGGCCGCACTCACGGCTGGGGCGCGGCGCGTGGAGTGCACGGTCAACGGCATCGGCGAGCGCGCGGGCAACACCTC
>PLYD01000037.1 GCA_003151665.1 Candidatus Dormiibacterota bacterium | reverse complement strand
TTATCGGGGTGCTAGAGCCGCTTTGACGACAGGTGTTGCCTTTTTATCTCATGGGTGGTAGCGCGAAGGGGTTACCCAAGAGCAGAACGGGCAGCAAAAGCAGGGCAAGCACCGCCACGATGATCGCTGCGATCCAAAATCTGCGGTTCAGGCCGACATGCCAAGGTCGTTTCAACACATTCCTCCTCCTCAGTACGAGATCGGCTTGCCAGGCCGCGTGCGTCGTTAAGCATCGCCACCTTGAGTTGTACTGTCAACCAAACTGGCAATCGTTTCACGGCACCTCCATCGCCTTACTCTCGGAAGTGTTTTCTGTAGAACAGAATCACAGCGACAAACGCGAAGACACCACGCGCGAGCACTAGGATCGCTACATGCTTGCCTGAATTCGGCCATCGCCCACCGCCTCCGCTCGCAGGATGTGGACGTCAACGCCGGACAGGCGGCGAATCACTTCACTTGTGGTGTCGCCGGGCAGCCAGCGAGAGCGGCGTCGATGGCCGAGGATCACCTCGGTCGCCAGCGACTCATGAATGTGGTCGACCAACGCTGCAGCCACCGACCGGCCACGAAGATGCACATACTCACCCCCCAGCTGATGGGTCAGTGCCGCGTAGCCACCCATCCAAGCTTTTTCCTCATCGGTCAGTTGCCTCGTTCTGACCGATACGACCGCGAACTTTGCATCCTGAGCCGCCGCGTAGGCGTGGGCGCGCCGGATTCTGCGTTCGAGGTCTCGTTGCGGCGCGATGCACAGAACAATGCGTCCTCGGACCTCCCATGGGGTGGCGACATTGTTCTCGCGCATAAAGCCGACGAGCTGACGGTCGGCATGCTCGGCGATGACTCGGAAGGCAGACTCACGAAGAGCCTCCAGCGCGTTCAGACGGAGGTCGCGCTGCAATGCCACTGCGAGCTCAGCAGGGGACAGGATCTGCTGCTCTCGCAGGCGCTGGAGCAGGTCGGCAGGCGTGATGTCGACGAGCTCCAGTTCATCGATCGCCTCGAGGGCTCCATCTTCGATGAGCGGCCGCAGCGGCGCTTTTCCGAGCATCGACGCGAAAGCGCTTGCCGTGCTTTTGATCGACAGCACGTGCACTGTCGCGAGCACGGTGATCCCCGCTGCCAACAAACGCGACACTGACTCCAGCCGCGCCTTGCCGTCCGCGTCCGCTTCGGCTAGGTCATCGATGCATACAACCTCGGGATTGCGGGCGAGTACGGCATCAACGTCGAGGCGCATCTCCGCGCGCCTATGACGTGCGGCACCCAGCACCTCAACATCGCGAAGCGACTGGTCAGCGTCCCCGTGAACGCGGTAGGCGGCCACGATCACATCGGTTCCCCGACCGGATCGCCGGCGGGCTTCATCGAGCATGGCCGTGGTCGCGCCGGCACCCCGCGCGTAACCGAGGTACACGCGGAAAAGGACCCGTCGTCGCGTCTCCGCCGAGACTCGCTTGAGCACCTCCATCGGGTCTGGGCGCACCGCATCGCGACTGCTCATCGCGCCAGCCTCGCGATGACGTGCACGTCCGAGTTCGGCAGCCGGCCGATGATCCGGTCCACGACGGTCGGGCGGAACCGATTCAAGACCGATGACGTGATGAACTCGCCCACCACCACATGCTCCACGGCCAAGTCACGAGCCGCCTGGATGACCGCGGTGGCTATGTCGGAGCCGCGGAGCACTACGAACGAGGCTCCAAGCTGCGTCGCGAGGATGCGATAACGCATCAGGTGGGCGGACGGCGTCGCGTCCGTCTGGACGGTGACGACGATGCAAGTCCCGCCGAGCCGCCGAGCCAGGCGCGACCCCCGCCGGACTAAGTCCTCAGACGATGGTCCGCCCGAGACCGCAACAAGCACGTCCTCGGGAGACGCGAGCACGTGTCGCGACCGTGCCATCGAGTCGGCTACCAGACGCAGCCCGATCTGACGCATAGCCGATAGGTTCTGAGGCCGAAAGAAGTTTGCCAACGCAGTCTCGACCTTGTCCTGCGCATAGACGTTTCCATGCCGCATCCGCTTGCGCAGTGCCTCGGGCGTGATATCGATGAACTGGATCTCATCGGCGCCATCCAGTACGCGATCCGGGACTGTCTCGCGAACGACGATGCCGGTCACCTTCTCGACCAGGTCCTTCACGCTCTCAACGTGCTGGACGTTGACAGTTGTGATGACGTCGATGCCAGCCGTTCGCAGTTCCTCCACATCCTCCCATCGCTTGGTGTGACGCAGGCTGGGGACGTTCGTGTGCGCCAGCTCATCCACCAACACGACCTCGGGCCGGCGCGCCAAGACCGCATCGAGGTGCATCTCCTCGAGGAGCGTCCCCCGATATGGGACTTTGGCGCGCGGTATGACCTCTAGGCCGGCCAGCAGCTCGACGGTACGCGGGCGGTTGTAGGTCTCAACGTACCCGACGACCACGTCGTGGCCGTGTCGCGCGAGCTGATGCGCCTCGCCCAACATCGCGTAGGTCTTGCCGGCGCCGGGGGTCGCGCCCAGGTAGACCTTCAAATGACCGCGTCGCTTCTCGGTGGCCGCGGCATCGGTCTGCGCGTGGGAGCGCATGTGCAGGGTAAGGCTAACCCGCTTCTCCGTTGTCCAGCGCCAGGTTGA
>PLYD01000055.1 GCA_003151665.1 Candidatus Dormiibacterota bacterium | reverse complement strand
TGAGGAGCCAGAACAGGTACTCGGCGTCGCAGCTCGTCACCAACACGGTGAGGCTGCTCGTGAGCTGACCCGCGCCTGACTGATCAGTCGCTGATGCCGGGCCGACCCTGATCACGATCATGTCGCGGAACACAGTGCGGACGACAGGCCTCGCGGTGCCAGGGCCGAAGGCCGCGGTGCTAATCGTCGCCAGGACGACCAGCCGGTCGCCGACCTGGATGTAGCCGGCGACCCCGACCTGCTCGGACGTGGGGACCGTCACCGCCACGTAGCCCGGTGGGATGGGCAGGTAAGTGGCGTCGCCGTTGTTGAGCTGGTCCGGAGTGGTGGTGATTAGATTTGCGGTCACCGGCGAGCCGGCGGGGATATCGACGCGCGCGCCTTTGCCGGCGACCAGGGCGACAGCGGTGAAGGATTCGGGTGGGGTGGGAGAGATGGATTTGAGCTCAAGGTCCGACGCCTGGATCCGCGTCCGCGCCGTGATGCCGTTCCTGGCCACGACCACCTGGGTGCCCGTCGAGCTGGAAGACAGCAGTGGAAGGCTCGCCAAAGCGGCGGCGGTCCCAAAGGCAAGCACCGCCAGGATTGCGCCGATGACGATGTACAGCCGGCCCCGACCTGGCCGGCCGATTTGACCTGCAGTTATCGACATCTAAGCGCTCACAGGCTCACACTCTGCGCCGAATACCGCAAATTCACTCGATCAGGACGGCCTCAACCAGGGCCGTGCTGATCCCGGCGTCGGATCCGACCGAGATCCCGGCGCCGGCCACGGCCGACAAAGAAAGGCTGCCGCACGAGATCGCACCGGCCAGCATGCTGGTCCCGTTGTCGACGATCGTGCACGTGCCCGGCCAGGAGATAGAGCCCAAAAGCCAGGCGTCGGCGGCAGCCCCACTGATCGCGATCTGACCCGTATTGCTGGCGGGAGCCCAGATCAGCCGGTTTGTGCACGAGCGGTCGCCGGCCGTGCACCAAGCAGACCCCGGGCAGCTTGCCGCGTCGGCAGCGGCCGGCGCGACCGAGCAGGGCGCCGCGAACCAGGTGAAGTTGCTGGGGGAGTCCGCGGTGAGGTTGGGCGGGCAGGCTAGAAGTGAGCACGGGTGTGATCCGAACTGGCAGACCCCGGTGCAGGCCACGCCGCCTCCCGCCGCACAGGTCCCAGACGAAAACCCTGCCTGGTTGACGAACTCGAGGGTGACATCGCGCGCCAGCAGGGTCGCTCCGTTGAGGCAGATGCCGCCGCCGCCGCCGAATCCGGATCCGTTGAAGTAGTAGAAGCCTGGGTCGAGCACGGCCCCCGTGCCCGGCTTGAAAGCCGCGAGGCCGGCCGACCAAGTGGTCGCCTTGGTGACGGTCACTGTCTCGCTCGCAATGGCGGCTGGAAGATTGAGGCGATACTCCGAGGCGAATCCGTTGGGCATATCGCTGACCAGGCTGGTCCACCCGGCTCCGGGCGTGTAGGTCTGCGGCGATTGAACCGCAGGGCCGGAATCGGTGATCACGAGATCGTTGGCCACCGTGGTCGCGGTGCTGGTGGAGACGGTGGTGGACGTTCCCGTGCCGCTAGCGTCCAGCGGCGTCGTGGTCGCCACGTTCCTCCATTCCGAAATCTGCGCGACGCTGGCATTCGGAACGCCGAAGGCGGCGCTCACAATCCCACCGGGGTTGTTGGCGTAGTACCAGATCTCGGTATGGGACGCGCCGCCCCGGTTCCGGGTGGTGGCGCGGACCCAGTTGGCAGGAGCAGTGAACGCCGTGGCCGACGCGCCGGACCTGATGGTCGCCACCAGCAGCGTTCCGGACTGGCTGGCCGCCGGCAGGGAAGCGGTCACAGTCGGGGTCGTCTTCGCGCTCTCGGCGCCGATCTGGAGGTTCGTGATCGGGGCGATCACGGCATTCACGTTCAAGTAGCCGTAGCAGCTGGGCTTGAAGTGGTAGAAGCCGGTGGCATCGCGGATGGGGGCAGGGGTGGTGGCGAGGCCCGTCCCGACTGTCACGCCGCCGATGACGATGTTCACCAGGGCTGCGCCTGCCGTGCACGCCGCTCCCCCCGTGCCTTGCAGAGTGGCGACGGCGACCGGGTCCAGGTTCGGCTCCGGCGGGAGTGACGTGCCCACCGGCGCCACCGGTTGTGGACCGGTGCCCGCCGCGCACGGGTTGGCATTGATCGCCTTGTCGCCGGCCGACAGGTAGGAGGTTGCAACGGCACCGCAGGCCGCCGCCGTATGGCCTGTGAGCTCGAAACCGTCGGCGCAGGTGGCGCTCGACGAGCCGCTGTCTGACCCCGCGACGCACGTGCCGGGCGCGGACCAGCTCTGCCCATCTGTATACACGCTCACGTTGCCGAGATCGGAATAGGTCGCCGACGTCGCGTCAAACCGGGCATGCGCGTAGAGCGCACAGGTTCCGGATCTAGAGATCAAGTTCTGCACCTTGACGCTGCCTGCGACGTTCACCTGACCGCTGCTGCACGTGAGGGAGGTCGCCGAGACGGCCGGCACCGAGCCGGCTAGCTGCTGGGCGACCGCTCGCCGGGCCACCGTGGTACTCGCCTGGCCGACGGCTCCTCCGAAGGAGATAGGCAGGGCCAGCATCAGCTTCACCTCGACCTGCTCCTGATGCGCGTTATATGGGTAGGTGATGATTGCGGTCAGGCTCCCCGAAAAGGAGTCAGTGCCCGTGTAGGGACCCGCGCACGAGCCCCCCGCGATCGCGAGTGCGCCGGTGCGGACCCGCTGGGTGGCGAGGAAGTTGTCCGCCGCCGTAATCACAGCGCTGGCCTTGCCTGCATCGCAGCC
>PLYD01000264.1 GCA_003151665.1 Candidatus Dormiibacterota bacterium | reverse complement strand
GGAGGACGCGGTCGGCGAGCACCTCCACCCGATCGGTCAGGCCGTCCAGGGTGTGATCGAGCATCGGTTGCGCGTCCACTGGAAAGCGCAGCTCGAGCACTTCTTTGGTCGAATACTTTTCAATCAGCTCGCGCGGCGTTCCCTCCGCCACTATCTTCGCTTTGTCCATCACCACCAGCCGGTCGCACAGCTGCTCGGCCTCGTCCATGTAATGCGTGGTGAGCACGAGCGTCACGCCTCGCTGCTTCAGGCGGTAGAGGCGGTCCCAAACGAGGTGTCGCGCCTGGGGGTCGAGGCCTGTGGTCGGCTCATCGAGAAGCAGCAGGTCAGGCTCGTTGATCAACGCTCGCGCGATCGTCAAGCGACGCTTCATTCCCCCGCTGAGGTCGTCGACCTTGTCTTTCGATCGTTCCTTGAGCTGCACGAACTCGAGGAGCTCGTCCGCGCGCCGGCGGCCTTCCGCCCACGAGATATCGAAGTAGCGCGCGAAGATGATCAGGTTTTCGCGCACCGTGAGCTCGAGGTCGAGAGTGTCGGCCTGCGGCACGACGCCGAGCCGCGCGCGAATCTCGGCGCCACGCGTCGCCGGGTTCTCACCAAAGATCGTGAGCGACCCCGAAGTCACCGGCGAGACGCACGCGATCATGCGCATCGTCGACGTCTTGCCCGCGCCGTTGGGCCCGAGGAAGCCGAACGCCTCGCCCCGAGCGACATCGAAATCGATACCGTCGACAGCGACGAGCTCGCCGAAGCGCTTGCCCAAGCCGCGCGCGGATATGAGTGGAGTGGAGTCAGAGGCCATAGGTCGGCCTAGCAATATAAAGCCAGGCCGATTCCCCTGAGCCAGGGGGGTGCGGAGTCCAGTCGGCGGGCTTTCGTCAGGCCGGTGGCGCGTAGTCGCTACGCAGCTTGACACGTGACCATATGGTCACGTATAGTTCGGCTCATGGACGAGGTGTTCAGGGCGATGGCGGATCCGACGAGGAGGGCCCTCCTCGATGAGCTTTTCCGCCAGGACGGGCAGACTTTG
This sequence comes from Candidatus Dormiibacterota bacterium, assembly GCA_003151665.1. Next base: position 5,888 of record PLYD01000264.1, on the reverse strand, counting down.
AGCGCGCTTGGGGCGCGGTTTTCGATGACGCGCTTCGGCGTGATGAAGCACCTCAAGCTGCTGGAGGATGCGGGACTCGTCGTCACCAAGCGACGGGGACGCGAAAAGCTCCATTTCCTGAACCCGGTCCCCATCCGGCTCGTCCACGACCGGTGGGTGAGCAAGTACGCCGAGCCCTGGGTCGCGTCGTTGAGCGACCTGAAGACCACATTGGAGGCAAGCATGGAAAAGGTTTTCGAGATCTACATCAAGACCACGCCGGAACGTCTATGGCAGGCGATCACGGATCCCGTGATGCGAAGCCAGTACCACTTCGGGGTCGGGATCAAGTCCGACTTCAAGCCTGGCTCGCGCTACGAGCAGCGCCATCAGAATGGCCCAGACCTGCTGGGCGAGGGTGAGAACCTCGAGGTCGACCCACCACGCCGGCTGGTCCAGAGCATGAGGGCGCTGTGGGGCGACGACGTCAAGGCAGAAGGAACGTCGCGGGTCACCTGGGAGATTCACCCCGTCGGCGACTCCTGCTACCTGAAAGTTACGCACGACCAGCTCCGCGAGGGAGCCAATAACCAGCTCTACGGTGGCTGGCCGATGATCCTGTCCGGCCTGAAGACCCTGCTCGAGACCGGCGAGCTGCTGACCACGCCAGGCTCGCAGATGTACGCCAACCCGGCGCCGGCGGCAGGCAAGAGGGGCGCCTAAGGTCGCCCCACGCATTTGACGAGAGGCCGGGCCGGATGCTCGGCCTCTCCCCCGTTCACCTCGGAGTGCGGCGGGCATATAGGTGAATAATCGTTTATTACCCTATACTGCTGGCCATGTCCCTCTTCGCCACCCCTCCCAAGTCCCCCGCGATCCTTCGGCGCCTGGAGGAGCTCGATGAGCTGCGTCGCTATCTGGCCCATGACCTGGGCGACTCGGCGCAGCCCTGGACTGGCGCGCTACGCCGGCTGGCCGCAGCGGAAGCGACTGTCGGCTCGACCTCGATTGAGGGTTACGGCGCGAGCCTCGAGGACACAGTCGAGATCCTTGCCGGGCGCCATCCTGCCGGCGCCTCCGACGAGACCCAGCGAATCATCGCCGCCTACGCCCAGGCTATGGACAAGGTCGCCGTCCTGGCGGACGACACGCGCTTTCAGTGGTCGACGCAGACCATGCTCGACCTGCACTTCCTGGTTTGCCACCCCCAGCCCCAAGCCGGCCCGGGCCGCTTGCGCGATGGCAGCGTGATAGTCACTCGTGGATTGGGACGGGATCCCTACCGTCCACCGAACTCGAGCGACGTTCCCGCACTGGTCGGCGAGGTGGCTACATGGCTCGACAAGGGCGACCTCGCTCGGCACCCTGTCGTCCGCGCCGCGATGGCCCACCTGAACCTCGTGTCCATCCACCCGTTTCGCGATGGCAATGGAAGGCTGGCGCGCATCGTCCAATCGTTGGTGCTGGCGAAGGAGGGTTTGCTCCGCCCCGAGCTGGTATCGATCGAGCCGTACCTCGGGCGGCATACGCGCGAGTACTACACGGTGCTGGAGGAGGTTCAGGGCCCTTCATTCGATCCTGAACGTGACGCTTCGGCGTGGGTCGAGTTCTGCATCGAGGCGCATGTCTTCGAGGCGATGGAGCGGCGTCGCTGGCTGGAGATCGCGCGTGCGCGGCACGATTTCTGCGAGCACCTGGCGCGCGACCAGGGTTATCCGGAGCGATTGGTCGGCGCCCTGGACCAGGCGCTGCTCGGGTTGCCGATAACCAACGCCGACCACCGACGCGAGGCAAACATCGCGAGCCCGACGGCGACCCAGGACCTGCAACGCCTTCGCCATGACGGATGGCTCGACCAGGAGGGCGGCGGCCGTTCGCTCCGATACGTCACGAGCAGAAAATTGCAGGAGCGATGGTCATCGTCTCGCTTAGCCTGAATGGATAAAACTCAGATCGGAGGCGCCGGCGAATTGGCGCTGGCGCTATACGCGATGGTGTCGTCCGATGGCGAGCTGGAGCTGTTCACGCCTGTCGCTGACGACGACCACGTCGATGCCTGCGATTGCCATCCAGGTCAATCACAGCCTCTCGAGTCGACTGCGGCTCTCCGAGCAAGCCGTCGTCAATCGGTCATTGCGGGGCAGAACCCTGGACGTCGGCGGGCCGCAAAACCTAAGCGTGAATCGGTTGGTCGAGATCATCGCCGAGAGCAATGGCCGGCAGGCGACGGCCCGTCACATCCCGGTGGCGGCCCTGCGCGTGGGTGCATTCGCGTTACGCCCGTTCAGGCCCGACATCGCCGCCCTCCTCCAGGCCGCCGTGTTGATGGACACCACGGACATGGGCTTCGACTCAGCCAGGGTCGCGGCCAACGCTCAAGTTGGCGATACACAAGTGGCGGAGATCGTGCGGCTAAAGAGCAGCATTCCGATCAGTGCGTGAGCGCGGCTGCCGAGCCGCAATGAGAGGGGCGGCCGGCGGGACGCCCTCTCTTGATCAGTGGGAGGCTGCCTGGAAGCAAGCGACGTCGTACTGCGACACCGACTTGGGGTTGTTCGAGTTCTGTGGCTGAGCGCCGGCGTACACGGTGGTCGTGTGGTTGAAGCCGGCCGTGTTGAAGCCGTTCGGCGTGAACGGACCCGAGGCGCCGAAGAACGATTGGCAGCTCTGGCTGGGCTGACCCGGAGTACCGGTCGAGTCGGCGTACACAGGAAGCGAGAAAGCTGTCAGCGCTCCCAGCGCGAGGACGATGGCGGTGATTCGTCGCACGAGATCTCCTCCTATTAGTGCTTGGGGCGTAGCAATCGGCCCGTAAAGCACTACAGGCGTGAGTTACGAAGTAAGCACCTCCCTTCCTTCAGGCGCATTGACCCGGCGGATGCGTTGACCGGAAGGTTGGCCACGGCGCGCCATCGACCGCGACGTAGCCCCCTGCATCGAGGTCGTTCTGCCAGAAGGGCAACTGACTCACAGCGACCACCACGTCCGCGCAGGCACCCCTGAGGCTCTGGCTTACGTCTTCGACTTCCGAGGGCACTATGCAGGACGAGTCGCAGACAGTTATGTAACGCGTCGCAGGCAGCAGACCGCTCTCGACATAGAGCCACGGCCGGCCGCCGAGCACCAGCAGGCGATCGCTGCTCGACGTTGCCAGGTGCTGCAGCAACACGGTCTCCGCGTCCTGCTGGCCCACTTCGTTAAACCATTGTTCATATTGGCTTTTGGTCCTCGCACCCGAAACGAAGGCGAACCAATTGCCGTAGTAGGCCGGTAGATCCCAGTAGGCGAAGTTGTGGCGGAGAGGTACCTGCGGAGTCCGCGACTCCATGACCGCCGTTTGCTGAGAGGGAAGGATCAGGACGGCCTCCGCGAAGATCACCAGCGCAAGGGCCGCCTGTGGAGCGATGTGCCATCGCCAGCGAAATCCAGCTACCCGAAGGGCGATGGCGAAAGCGAGCACCGGGGCCGCCTCGTGAAAGAAGTGCGTGTATTCGAGCGGGGTCAGGCTGGACCCGGCCAGGCTCGCGGGCAACCAAACGGCAAGCAGGCGACCCCGCTCCGACTTCGCCCGTATGAGGCAGATCGCGCCGATCACGCCCAGCACTGCCAGCCGAAGAAACATTGGCCAGAACGTGCCGCCGTTGCCACTCAATGCGTACGTGTGGTCGGACGGCAGAACGGTATTGATGTAAGCCGGAAGCGAACCTTCGACCCAGAGCGCAATCAAGGCGGCTATAAGCGTCGCTGCGGCTCCCGCCCCTGCCACCACGAGCCGCACGACCTTCCTGCCGTTGCTCAACAGGGGGATTAGCAACGCAATGCTGTCGACTGCGAACGAGGGGCGCATCACGACCGCCACGCCAACCAGCGCGCCGGCGGCGAAGATCAGCGGCCAGCGGCGGCTGAACGCAAGGCGAAGGCTGGCCAGGAAAAAGGGGAGGGCGGCGATCTCGACATTGAGAAGGTCGCCGTCCAACGTCGGGATGGAGAGGACGAATCCGGTCAACGCACCCGCCAGCGCCGCGGGCCGCAACGGCATGAACCGCATGCTGATGACGAATGTCAGCACAGCAGTCGCGACGACGAACAGGACACCCACAATCTGGGTGACAAAGTGGTGCTCACGCGCGCCGAGCGCGATCATCCCTTCGTAAAGCCAATAGATGCCCGGGGGCTGGAGATCGTAGGCACGGGCATAAAGCGGGAGGCCCTTCGATGCGGCCCATGCGACAGTCGTGAATACGCCCTCGTCGAAGTACCAGCGGGGCTCGGTCAGGCTCGGAAGGCGGATCAACATCGTGCCGAGAGCAATGCCAATAAGGATCAGCGCCACGTTCCTTCGACGATGCGGTTCGGCCGTAACGGCGTTCATTTGGAAGCTCACGTGCCTCAACGGTAACCGGCACTGAGCGCTGCCCCGCGAACTTGCGAGTGGGAAACCGGGGCGATGCAGTCGCCTGCGGGCGAGCTTAGTAGGGTCCCGCGAGTAGCCTAAACGCGCGGCGAGCGAACCTCTCGCCCGACCTGCAGGCATGAGATGTCGGGATGTTCAGACACGCTCGTCACCCACGGTCATCCGCCCTCGGGGTGCTGACCGCCGGCGGCCGTCCCGTCTTTAATGCGCCGGCTTTTCACCCGAGCGCCGACGGCCTGTTCTTCATCGGCTACTCCAACCCGATCAGCGGCAACCTTCGCGAGATCGCCATGGACGCACGCCGACTTGGGCGCGTCCTTGCTGAAAGGGCCGCGTCGGCGAGCGCTGCAGCCTGACCGCTACGATGCGCCCGTTCGCACCCCAAGCTCGCGAAGCCATCGACGATAGGCGATGGCGGTCCGGTCGCTGCGCAGATGCAGTTCTGCCTGTAGATCCAGTGGCAACATCTCGGGACGCTGCGACTCGAGGATCGGGCGATCCTGGGCGAAGATGCGGTCCTGGAACTCGACCATTGGGGACTGCGGCTCGTAGTTCATGGCCATCCACATCCAGGCAGTGCTGTCGACCGCATCGTGCGGCGTCACAGACAGCAGCATCCCGAAGGAGTGCTCGCCATGCTTGATGAATGACGCCGACAGCGGCCGATGCACCCGATACGTGTAAGTCACGATCGAGCCGTGGCCGGTCGCATAAGGGTCGGGCTGAAACACTTTGACACCCTCCGATACGACGCCTTCAGCACCGATGGTGGTCTGGTAGTCCTCGATCTCCGGCCGCGCTCGGTCTCCCAGGATCCCCTCATGAACGAAAGGGAAGTGGCCGATGTCCAGAAAGTTCTCGACTATGCGCGGCCCGCTTGCTCTGACGCGATACGGCCCCGCGATCAGCACGTGATAGGCCGGATCATCGAGCAGCTGGAACTTCGGGATCCCGCCGGCGCCGCCACCGAGGCTGACCCATATGACGCCATAGGCTTCCGCGGCGCGAAAGGTCGCCACGCGTGCCTTCTCCGGAGGAGCCTGATCCGGGTGCGCAGGCATGAGCACGCACCGCCCGTCCGTCCCGTACGTCCAACCGTGATAAGGACACTCGAGGCGAGTGCCGTCGACGACGGTGCCGAGCGAAAGTCGAGTGCCTCGATGCACGCACAGGTCGCGCCACGCGAAGAACTCGCCTCCTGAACGCCACACGACGAGGTCCTCGCCGAGCACCCGGGCCGCGATTGGGCCACCGTCTGCAAGCTGTGCGACAAACGCTACGGGATGCCAGTCCTCTATGAGGACAGGATCATCGATCATCCCGATTTCCTTGGACGAATTGGCATGTTGCGATGATGCCACCGCCCCGGAGTGGTGTCTATGACCCGCCTCTCGCTCTTTCCAGCGATCATGTCCGAGTGGCGAAGCGCCGGATCGCAGCCTTCGGCGTTGACTACCTCATCATCGCGATATGGATCGGGCTGATCACCGCCGTG
>PLYD01000151.1 GCA_003151665.1 Candidatus Dormiibacterota bacterium | reverse complement strand
CTTAGATGGCGCTGATCGTCGCGACACTCCTGCTGTTCGTCGCGGGCCCTTTCGTGCTGTGGCCGCTGATCAAGACGCCGGCTGACGAACCCGGGCCGGCGATCACCGAGAAAACAAAGTGAGCGCGATCGTGGCCCACGAGCTCACTCAGCGGTTCGGTTCGGACGTTGCCCTCGACGCCGTCGACCTTGCGCTCGACCAGGGAGAGCACCTTGCGGTCCTGGGGGACAACGGCGCCGGCAAGACCACGCTGCTTCGCATCCTCGCCACCGCGGCCCGTCCGACTTCCGGCCAGCTTGCGATCTTCGGGCTCGACGCAGTGCGCGAGCGCAAGGCCCTTCGGGCGCAAATCGGCTATGTCGCCCACGCGCCTGGGTTGTACCCCGCTCTTTCGGCGGCGGAGAATCTCGAATTCTTCTGCTCGCTGCACGACGTAGACCGCAAGCGCGTGCCTGAGGCGCTGGCTTTGGTCGGGCTCAGCGACGTCGCGCGGCGGCCGGCAGGACGGCTCTCGCGCGGTGAGCAGCAACGGCTTGCGATCGGACGTGCGGTTCTGCACAGTCCTCGCCTCCTGGTCCTCGACGAGCCGGACGCGAGTCTCGACTCGGGCGGCCCCGACCTGCTGGCGAGCGTGATGCGCGGGCGCTCCGTGGTGCTCGCCACCCACGATCACGCACTTGCGAACCGCCTCTGCCAGCGAACAGTGGTGTTGCGCAACGGCAGGTCGCTCGGCGCGGGCACCAGGTTGCGGGTGGTCCGTTGACCAGATCGATCGCAGTCGCCTATGCGGTCGCTCGAAAGGACCTGACATCAGAGTGGCGCACGCGCGAGCTCGTGCCCGCGCTCGGCCAGTTCGTCGTGCTGGCGCTGGTGATCGCCAACTTCGGTTTCCAGATCGACTCGCAGAACGCGACGGTTATCGCGCCAGGCGTGCTGTGGCTGGCGCTTGTGTTTGCAGGCTTGGTCGCTTTCGGTCGCGCGTTCGCCGCCGAGCGCGAGCAGGCCTCACTGGAAGCGATGCTGCTCACGCCGGCGTCCGCGGCCGCGATCTTCGCGGGCAAGGCCATCGCCGCTGCCCTGTTGCTGATCGCGTGCGAAGCGGTCCTGTTGCCGGCGCTCGCGCTGATGTTCGGAACTCCGTTCAACGTAGAGCTGGTCGCCGCTGTCCTCATCGCGACAGTCGGTATGGCGGCTCTCGGTTGCCTGTTCGCCGCCATCGTGGCGCGCGTGCGCTCGAGGGAGGTGCTGCTGCCGCTTCTTACTCTGCCGCTGTGGATTCCGTTCATCGTTGCCGGAGGCCAGGCCGTCCAGGTGGCGATGGGCGCAAGCGGCAGTTACAACCAGGCCGTGGCCCTGCTCATCGACTTCGACATACTGTTTGTCGTGCTCACGTCGCTCGCGGCGCGGTTTGTCCTCGATGACTAGGTACACGAGGCTGGTAGTGGCGGCTGTGCTGCTCATGCTCGTCGCCGGAGCGCTGATCTTCTTCTACGCGCCAGAGGATTTCCTGCAGAAGCAGCCGCAGCGAATCTTCTATCTTCACGTCAGCGCGGCAATCGCTGCCTTCGCCTGCTTCGCCGTTGTGTTGGGTGCGAGCATCGCCTACCTGCGAACCGAGAGCGCGCGGGCCGATCGCCTGGCGAGGGCCGCCGCGTTGGTCGGCGTGGTGCTGACCACCGTCACTCTCGTCATGGGGATGCTGTACGCGAAGCCGATATGGGGCAAGTTCTGGACGTGGGACGCACGGCTCACGTCGACGTTGGTGCTCTGGATCATCTACGCGGGCTATCTGCTCCTGCGCCGCCTGGCCGAGCCAGGGCGACAGGCCGCGCGCTTTGCGGCAGTGGTCGGGATCTTCGGCTTCGTCGACGTGCCCATCGTTTACTTCAGCGTCACGTGGTGGCGCACCCAGCATCCTGGGCCGGTGATCGTCAACGACGCGCTGCCTCCGCAGATGCTGTTCGTGTTCCTGGTGACGATGGCCTGCACGCTGTTCCTGGCCGCTGTGATGGTTGCCATCCGCTACCAGATCGAGGCGCTCACGGATGAAGTGCCGTCGCCAGTCGCCCAGCTCGTCGGCGCGCCGCGAGAGCCGGAGCCGGCCCGATGATTTATCTCGTCGTTGCGTACGTCGTCGCTGTTCTCATCCTGGGCGGCTTCCTCTGGCTGTCTCTGGGCACATTGCGCGAGCTGTCAGTGAGGGCTTCGGCAAAGAAGTAGGCCTTTCCTTTTCGAGTTGGCTCGCCGGGTCGATTTGAGGCCTAGCTCCCGGCGCCGGGCGGCGGATCGAGCGCCTGTCGCAGCTTTGGAGCGAGGCCGGCGACTATGCGCTCGGTCAGGCCCCAGACCACGCTCTCCTCATGGGCGAGGTAGCGAAAGCGCCAGGGGTTGGAAGATTCCAGCCAGGCGCCGTCGTCGAGCAGCCTTGCGAGCGGTATCTGGAGCACGCCTTCCAGCTCGCTTGGCTCGTGCACGAATTGGGCAACCGGGCCTGGCAGGTGAGCGACGAAGGGAACGACAGAGAAGTTGGAGACCGCCGCATAGATGGGCTCTCCGGCGCCCAGGGGAACCAGGCGGCCACGCGGTACGCCGATCTCCTCGGTCACCTCGCGCTGGGCAGCCTCCCACGCCGACTCGCGGTCGTGGACGCCCCCGCCAGGCAGCGCGACCTGCCCGGGGTGATCCCGGAGGTCGGCCCGGCGTCTGACGAAAGGCACCTCCCAGCGCCCATTGGCTTCGTACAGGACGAAGACCACGGCGGCCTTCCTGGCGCCCCGGCGGAACTCGCCCCAGCCGTCGATTGGGCGGAACAGGCGTTCGAGGCGAGCCAGGAAGTCGACGTTGCTGATCTCAGAAACCCTCCCAATTGGTCATTGGCTCCCCGAGCCACTAAGCTAAGAAAGGTAGCTGAGATGATCGACCGAACAAGCACGCGTATCGAGCAGCAGGAGGCGGCGCTCCGCCGGCACAACCGGCGGCGCTACGCCTTCCAGCGGATGCTGGAGGCCACCGACAGGGTCCTGTGGCGCCTCGAGGAGATGAACCGGGACGGCGTCAAAACGGTGCCTGCGCCCGTACGCGCCGAGCTCCGGGAAGCCATTGAGACGATGCCCAACCACGTTCGGGAGCCACTGCGCGACCGCGGGGTCGTCCAGGACACCCTCGACAGCCTTTTTGAGATCCAGGAGCGCCTGTTCCGCTGGCGCTTCCCGGACTGGGACGACAGCGAACCCGACGACTTCGATTACGCGAGTTAGCGGCGGATCTTCGATCCGCCTTATGAGAGGGAACCAGACTGTTCCCTCTCATCGCCAGGCGCTTTTGCGCGTGGCTGCTCTCCTTCCCGGGATTGGATTTATTGAATTAGTTTCTCCACGCCACGTCTGGGTGCGCTGTAGAAACAAAGTCATGGCCGGGGGGACCCCGGCCAACCCGGCCACGCTAGCAGCGGACAGTGCCTTTCAGGCGCTGGCGAACGTAAGGACCAGGTCCGTTGCGTAGGCGGTCAGGAACCCCAGCAGCAGGCCCCAGGCAAAGGCCGGGGGCGAGCTCAGCTTGCGGCCCACGTTGAACAGCTCGTTGACCACGTACAACAGCGCCCCGGCCGCGATGGCGAGGAACGCCACGTAGAAGTAGTTCGAGCTGGCCAGATAGCCGATCCAGGCGCCGATGAAGGTGGGGCCGCCGCCGATCAACCCGGCCAGCCCCAGAAAGCCCCAAGAGGCAGGCTTCGGCTCCATCGTCATCGGAGCGGCGATCCCAAAGCCCTCGGTCACGTTGTGCAGGGCGAAGCCGACGACCAGGACGCCCGCGAAGGCGATCGCACCGGTGTGCGCTGACTGCCCGATGGCCAGGCCTTCCGAGAGGTTGTGCAGGCCCAGCCCCGTGGCAATGGCAAGGGAGAGCGACTTGGGGCTTGGGCTTTGGGCGCCGTGCTTCAGGCGCCCGAAGATCGCGCGGTTGAAGTAAACGAGGCCCAAAAGGCCGGCCCCGACGCCGACCGCAAAGATCACGGCGATGATCACGAACGGCCCGCCGTCGCCTGCGCGAGCGCCGGCAACGGTGAGCTGCACCTTGTCCCCGGCGTGGCTCAGGATGTCCCAGAGGAGGAACACGAGGATCCCGGTCGCGAACGCGTTGAGGAAGCCCTGGACCGACTTCGGCAGGCCGCGCAGGCGCGCCACCGGCAAGCCTAGGAAAATGGTGGCGCCGGCGAAGGCTCCCAGTAAAACGGCAGTGGTTTGGCTCATAGTGGGCTCACAGGATTAGTACGTGCAAAAGGCGCAATTAGATAAGTCTAACGTGGGCTCGAAGCCCCCTTCGGAGGTGGTTGCGCACTACCTCGAGGCCATTTATTACATGTGGTCGGAGGGAGAGCCGCTGCGCAGCGCGCGCCTCGCCGACTGGCTGGGGGTGAGCCGGCCGACGGTCACCGTGGCGGTGCGGCGGATGGCCGGCTACGGCATGGTGCGCATGAATAAGCGCAAGGAGATCGAGCTGACCGCCGCCGGCCGTCGGGCCGCCGAGGCCATCGTCCGGCGGCACCGCATCATGGAGCGCTGGCTGACCGATGGGCTCGGCCTGGATTGGGTGACCGCCGACGAGGAGGCCGCGCGGTTGGAGCACGCCGTCTCCGAGGTCGTCGAGCGGCGCCTTTACGAGGTGTTAGGCCGGCCGACCACCTGCCCTCACGGCAACCCGATTCCGGGGTACTCCGAGGCCATGCCGAAAGAGGTCAGGCTCGCGAGCCTCGAGCACGGGACGCGCGCGTCGGTGTCGCGTGTCTCAGAGGTTGCGGAGCGTGAGGCGCCGACCCTGCTCAATTATCTGCACGAGCGTGGACTCACTCCAGACCGGGACATTGCGGTGCTCGAGGTCGACGGTGTCGCCCGCACCATCACCGTCCGCGCGGGGAAGCGCTCGGTGACGCTGAGCCATGACACCGCTGCGAAGCTATGGGTGGTCCCGAAATGAGCGAGCTCGACGACAGCCACGACCTGCAGGCGTTGCGTGAGCGAGTTGCAGCCACGCGGGCCGACCTGGCCCGTCTGCCAGTGGAAGTTGATCGTGGCGCCGGCCCCGTTGATCCGGCAACCGGCGAGGCGTGGCATCGTGGAAACGTCCTCGGCCACATGAGCGAGATGCTTGACTACTGGACGGCGCAGATTCAGGGCGCGATCGAGGGGTCGGCCACGATGGGCCGCGACGAGAAGGGCGCTGCGCTACGCCGTCGGGGCATCGATCAAGGGAACGGCCTCTCTGAGATCGAGCTGAGAAAAGCGATCGACGGGAAGATCGGACGCGTGCTGGTGTTGTTGTCGGCGATGAACCCTAGCGATCTGGAGCGGACTGTCGACTTCCACAATCGCGAGGGAAATCGTACGGCCCGGGTCGGCGAGCTGCTCCAGAACCTGGTCGTGGGCCACCTCGAGGAGCACGTGGCGCAGCTCGCCCGCCTCGACAGTCAGGCCTAGGCCGTCACCGGCTGGCCGCAGTAACGGCATCGCCGGGCGACGGTCGGGATGTCGCTGAGGCACTCGGGACATTTCCTGATCGTCGGGTCGGGTGGCTCAGCTTTCCGCGAGCGCTCGATCAGCGTGTTGACGGGCAGCACGATCAGGAAATAGACGACCGCCGCCACCATCACGAAGGTGACCACCGCGTTGATGAACGGGCCGAACCTGAACAGGACGCCGTTGACGATGAACGAGAACCCGCCGAAGGCGTCTTGCTGGCCGAAGATGAGTGCGATTAGCGGTGTGATGAATCCGGCTGCGAAATTCGTCACGACGGCGGTGAAGGCGGCGCCGATGACCACCGCGACGGCCAGGTCGACGACATTGCCCCGCAGCAGAAAAGCCTTGAATCCTTTCACCGCCGACCTCCTCCAGCTCTAAGTTGCAACCGACAGCACCACCTTGCCGAACTGTTCCGAAGCATCAACGCGTGTCAGAGCATCTTGCACTCGATCAAGCTCGTAAACGGTGTCGACGACTGGCCTGAGGCCCTCGTCGATCGCGCTTAGGACAGCCTCGAACTCGGACGCGTTTCCCATCGTCGATCCCAGCAGGTCCGCCTGGCGGAAGAAGAGTCGCGGCATCGTGATCTCGGCTTTGACGCCCGAGGTGGAGCCGCAGGTCACTATCCGTCCGCCCATGGCGAGGGAACGCAACGACTCCTCGAGGGTGGCCGGCCCGACGTGCTCGAACACGACGTCGACCCCGTCCTTGGTCGCCCCTCGGACGCCCTTGCTGAAGGCGCTTGAATCGAAGGCGGCGTCCGCGCCCAGCGCCAGGGCCCGCTTGCGCTTCTCCTCTGAACGGCTCGTCGCGAGCACGCGGGCGCCGAGGTGCCTGGCGATGCTGATGGCAGCGACGGCCACTCCTGCCCCGGCCCCGACGACCAGCACGGTCTCGCCCGCGCGCAGGCGGGCCCGCGTGGTCAGCATCCGCCAGGCAGTGAGAAAGGTCAGTGGAAAAGCGGCCGACTCTTCCCACGACAGAGTCTTGGGCTTGCGAAAAACGTTGCGGGCGTCGATGTGGATCAGCTCGCACGCCATGCCGTCCGAGTGCTCGCCGAGGACGCCAAAGCTAGCGCACTTGACGTTCTCACCGGCTCGGCACCATTCGCATTCCCAGCAGCAGAGGGTGGGGAAGATGACGACCTCGTCACCCGCCTTCCATGACGGGTCGGCGGACGCATGGACGACCCCGGCGCCGTCGGCGGCGATCACTCGCGGGGGCGTGACGCGTTGCGCCCCGTGGGCGAGCCACAAGTCCAGGTGGTTGATGGAGGCCGCCTTTATCGCTATGGCCACGGAGCCAGGCTTGGGGTCGGTCCGGGGCCGCTCCCGGATCCGCACGCCCGCTGGGCCGATCGGCTCCTCGTAGACTGCCGCGCGCCCCTGGCTCAGTACCTCCATCAATTCGCCTCAGCACAAGCCATTTGCGAAAGTTAACAAGATCGGCGGGCCGCTGGACGAGTGATACCAATAGACTAGGCTCTCGCGTTCAACGGCTATGCGGATCCTGGTATCGACCCTCACCCTCCTGACGCTGCTGCTGCACGCGGTCCCCGTGCTGGCGGCCGACGCCCTCCCTCCGGGCCACCAGGCAGGCCGCTACGTGCGGTGGAGCTATCCGAGCCAGATGACGTATGGGCCGATCGAGAATGGCACAGGCAATACGGGGATGGCCCCAGCCGCCGGCGCATTCCTGACCCTGCCTTTCATGGGCCCTCAATACATCACCTCGATCTTCGATCACTGCTCGCCCGACTACTCGATCAACGGCAAGACCTGCAGGTACGACGGAGTCATCGCATCGGCGCGCGTGGGTGGTCCGGATCCAACCTTTGATGCCGGCTATGCGCAGACTCCCGGCGGCCAGGACTACATCTACTACGACGGACACGACGGCTACGACTACGGCCTGTACTACGAGCCGGTGGCGGCCGCGGCGGGGGGCGTGGTGATGCTCGCCGGATGGGTAGTGCCCTCGTGTCATACCTGCTCGAGCGGATTGACGATCGAGATCAACCACGGCAACGGGTTGATGACGTACTACGGCCATCTTTCGCGGATAGACGTCTCCGTTGGGCAACCGGTGCGTCGAGGCCAGGTCATCGGGCTCTCGGGCAGCACGGGGACCGCGACGGGGCCGCACCTCCACTTCGGCGTTTATCGCGTCGACGGCGGCGGGCCTATCGATCCTTACGGTTGGTCAGGCTCATATCCCGACCCCTACCCGAAGGACGTGGGTGACCTGTGGCTGACAGGGTCGCCCCGTTACGCGACCATCCCCATGCCCAAGGTCGCGATCAGTGCAGTGCAGAGCAAGCGCGACCCGACAGCGATCGACGTCTCGTGGTCGAGCCCCGGCAGCAGCGACGCGTTCGTCGTCTACGCGGTCGGGCCGGATGGGGTTTTCAGGAATTGGACCGGCAAGGTGGCCGCAGGCAAGAAGGTCTTGCAAGGCGAGGCGGGCCAGCATTACTGGTTCTGGGCGACCGTGACAACCGATCTCGGCTGGAAGGATGCGAACGGCTCTTCAGTCGTTCGGCTCCCGGGCGCCCCCCGTACGCAGCAGTAGGCGGCTCGGAGGCTCCAACTAGAATCAGGCGGTCTTGATTGCTGAGGCCTTCAGGGGTAAGACCATCCTGGTCACCGGCACGACCGGCTTCCTGGGCAAGTCGATCGTCGAGAAGTGCCTGCGCTCGATCCCCGAGGTCGGTCGGATCAACCTGGCGATTCGTTCCAGCGCCCGCCGTCCGGCGGCCGAAAGGCTGGAGCGCGAGGTGCTGGCGAGTCCCGCGTTCAAGCGCCTCAGAGAGGAGCTTGGCGAAGAGGCTTTCTCAAAGCTCGTCAAGGCAAAGCTGGCGGTGCTCGAGCTGGACCTTGGCCGCGACGGGCTCGGCCTCAGCGACGGGGGTCGCGAGCAGCTTCGAGAGTGCGAGATCGTGATCCATTCGGCCGCCGCCGTCGAGTTCGACAATCCGGCAGACCTATCGGCCCAGACCAACCTGCTCGGCGCGGCGCGGATGGTGGAGGCGCTCAAGGCAGCCGGGAGCCGGCCGCATCTCGTGCACGTGTCGACCGCATACGTGGGTGGGATGCTCCGCGGCCTCGTCCGCGAGCAGGCTCCTCACGACCCAGGGCTCAACTGGCGTCATGAAGCGGCCGTCCTGTCGAACCTCCGCCCGGTGGTGGAAGAGGAGTCGCGAAGGCCGGAGATCCTGAAGCGCTTGCGCCGCGAGGCGGGCGCGAAGATGGGTCCGGCCGGCACGCCGGCTGTCGCACGAATGACGGAACGCCTTCGCGACCGTTGGGTCAAGGACAAGCTCATCGAGCGCGGCCGCGTCCACGCCAACGCGATGGGTTTCGCCGACATCTATTCGTTCACCAAGGCGATGGCCGAGCACGCCGTCGTTGAGCTGCATGGCGACATCCCGCTATCGATCGTGCGACCGTCCATCATCGAGAGCGCGCTGGCCGAGCCGTTCCCTGGCTGGCTCGAAGGCTTCCGCATGGCCGAGCCACTGATCCTGGCTTTCGGGCGGGGCATCCTGCAGGACTTCTCGGGCCTTCCCGACGCCCTGCTCGACATCATCCCGGCCGACTTCGTCGTCAACACTGTCCTGGCGGTGGCCGCGAATCCTCCACCCGATGACAAGCCTCGCGTCTACCATGCCGCATCCGGCACGCGGAATCCACTGCGGTTCCGCGAGGTCGAGGACGCGTCCAGGCGGTACTTCACCAAAAATCCGCTGCGCGATAAATACGGGCAGGCTATAGGCACCCCGACCTGGACTTATCCGACTCGCGGCCAGCTCTCGGCCCAGGCCACCACCGCCTTGCGCTTCGTTGAAGCGGCGCAATGGATCGTGGAGCGATTGCCCCTCGGGGCCGATGTCGCAAAGGTCTCCGATGACCTCAACGGGGAGCGCGAACGCTTGGAACGCGCCGTCAACCTCATCCAGCTCTACGGCGTTTATACCGAGGTCGACTGCATCTTCGATACACGCCACGTCACGGAGATATGGGACAAGGTCCCGTCGGAAGAACGCACACAATTTCCGTTCGACCCGGCGCTGTATGACTGGGACCACTACT
>PLYD01000053.1 GCA_003151665.1 Candidatus Dormiibacterota bacterium | reverse complement strand
AGGCCGATCAGCATGCCGTCGCGGACCAGCTCCAGCGCCTTCTCGGCGGCCGCTCGCTTGAGGTCGTCCTGCTCAGACAACGGCGCTTCTGATGGCTCTGATCCCGGCGCCAATCCCCTGCTTGTGGCCGAACACCGAGCTGCCCGCCACCAGCACTGTCGCGCCGGCTTTGACCACCAGCGGCGCCGTCTTGGCATCGATGCCGCCGTCGACCTCGATCTCGACCTCGGCCGACATCGCCCTGACTCTTCGTATTTTGTCCGGGCTCGAGGCGATGAACTTCTGGCCGCCGAAGCCGGGCTCGACGGTCATGACGTTGACGGTCGTGATGAAAGGCAGGATCTCGCGGAGCGTCTCGACCGAGGTCGCAGGGTTGATGGCGACGCCGGCTTTTGCGCCGAGCTCTTTGATGCGCATCACGGTTCTGTAGAGGGATGTCGTCGACTCGACCTGCACCTCGATCAGAGTGGCGCCGGCTTTCGCGAACGCCTCGATGAACAGCTCGGGGTTGTCGATCATCAGGTGGGCTTCGATCGGAAGATCGGTCACGCGCCTCACCGCCTCCACGACCATCGGGCCGAACGTGAGGTTGGGCACGAAGTGGCCGTCCATCACGTCGACCTGGATGCGGTCCGCGCCCGCTCGCGCCGCCTCCTTCACCTGCTCGCCAAGCTTTGTGATGTCCGCGGACAGGATCGAGGGAACGATCTCGACCTTGCTCACTTGCCTGCCGCCGCCCGGTCGATCAGCCATCGTGCGCCCGCAATCATCCCCGATGGCACCTGTTGCCGTTTCGCCATGGCGACGGCCTTCGCCTTGCCCGCGCCCGTCGCCAGGATGATCACGAGGCGCGCGCTCTGGATGGCCGGCAGCGTGAGCGTCACACGCTCCGGTGGGGGCTTGGGGGAGTTCCTTATTCCTGCCACCAAGCCAGTCGCTTTGAGGAGTGGGTGGCCGGGGAACAGCGACGCGGTGTGCCCGTCCTCACCGACGCCGAGAACGACCACGTCCAGCGGCACCAGCGCTTTGATGGTCGACTCGTACTCGGCCGCGCCTTCATCGGGGCCGAGCTCGGCCGGCATGCGATACACCGTAGCCGGGGACACCTTGTCCAGCAGGGTCTCCCTGGCCATCCTGTAGTTGCTGTCGGGGTGGTCCGGCGGCACGCAGCGCTCGTCGCCGAACAGCACCGTAACCCTGGCCCAATCGACCTCCATGTTTGCCAGCAGCTCGTAGCAGCGCGCCGGTGTCGTGCCACCGGCCAGCACAAGCGTCCGTGAGCCTTCGCGGAGGGCCTTCGCGATCGCCTTGGCGCCTGCCTCCGCGACGTCCTCCTCGGTCTCCAGGACCGTGAACTCGCTCACGCTTATAGGGCTCGCATGAGCTCGGCCGCCGCCGTCAGGGAGCGCGTGTACACGGTGTCGTTCGCGCCCGTCGACAGCAGCTTGAGCAGCAGCGTGGCCTCGTCCTCGATGTCGACCTGCTGCACGTGGCGCAGCGTCTCCGCGCCTCCGATGTCGATCATCGTCAGCAGGACGTGGTTCTCGCCTCGCCGCCGCTCGCGCGGGAGGACGGTCGAGCTGTGCCGCTGTTCATCACCGGGCAGGTCGCCAGTCGCCATGTGGGTCAGGGTTTCGCGATTCCTTTGAAGCACTTCGTGATCCCGGGTGGCCGTGCGAAGCGCCACCTCCAGCCCCGCGTCATCGTCGCCACCGGCGCGGTGCCGGTACTTGAGCTCGCTCGGTCCGACGTCCGAGGTCAGGCGGTGGTGTCTCTCAGGGTCGCGCTGCACGGTGAGCTGGAACGTGCGGCCGGCCGACGCTCCACTGATGCGGATCGCGCTCACCTCGCCCTGGGCCAGGTCGGTCTTCGGCACGGACCTGAATGCAACCTCCATCTGCCGGCCGCCCTCCATCTCGAAGTGCGCCACCAGCACGCCGCCCTTACCGCCGACCGCCCGCTTGACCTTCCAGCCCAGTGCGGAGGCGAGCCAGCCGACGAGCAGCGAGGCCGCGATGCGGTTGCCACGAGCGTCCCCGACGTAGTCGATCCCCACCTCGGCGATGCCCTTCATGTAGTCGCGCCGGTCCTTGGGCTCGAAGAACTCGGCCACGGCCTCGCGCCACGGCTCGAGCCTTGCCCACTGGAAGTCCGCCACCCCCAGGTGGTTGTGCGCGCTGAGGGCCACATCCGCCAGGCCGAGGAAGGACTGGTAAGGCCGGTCGAAGCGCGCCGAGTCGACGACGAGGGCGTCGCAGATCCTGGTGGCGTCGAGCAGCTCGCGGGTGCCGAACGGTGGCGTGTCGAGCCACCAGAGGTATACCGGCACACCGCTCAGCAGGAGCGGGTCGACCAGCGCGGCCAGGTGCTCCCCCGCCGCGCCACGGACGTGCAGCCCGACGACCTCGCACTCCGCGTGCACTGTTGACGACGGGCTCAGCGGGTGCGTGGCGATGGTGGCGTCGATGCGCCCCTCGCGCACGTTGACCTCTTCGCACACGATGATCGCCATGTGCGGGTGATGCGCTGCGATCGCGACGCTGGCGCGCTGCGCCCGAGCCTCGTCCGCGCTGTTGGTGGCGACCGCCACCAGCGTCATCACGCAGTTTCGGGCGCGAGGATGCTCGTCCTCGCCCGCCTCGGCGTGGGCAAACTTCCTTCGGATGCCGCTCAGCGCGCCCAGGACATCGCCGATCGTCACGGCCTCGCCGTGCCACGCCACATCCGGTACCGGCACAGAGCTCACGGTCGGTGCCATTCCCTGCCGTCGGCCTGAACGAGCTTGTCAGCCTCGGGCGGGCCCCACGTGCCGGATGGATAGAACGACAGCGGCGGCCGGTCGTCGCGCCATGCGGCCTCGATGGGATCGATAAAGCTCCACGCCGCCTCCACCTC
>PLYD01000199.1 GCA_003151665.1 Candidatus Dormiibacterota bacterium | reverse complement strand
TGGTCACCCCGAGCCAGCCGCTGCTCACTGTCGGATGAAGCGAAAGCTCATCCGATTAAGAGATTGAAAAGCAAGCTCATCCGATTAAGAGAATGAAAAGCAAGCTTTTCAAGAAAATCCTGANNCGCCGTCTACTCCGACGCCGATCGCAACGCGATCCACACGCGGTACGCGGATGAGGCGCACCACATCGGCGCCGCGCCACCTGGCGAGTCCTACCTGCAGCTCGAGCGCATCGTCAAGGTCGCTCACGACTGTGGCGCGGAGGCGATCCACCCGGGCTATGGATTTCTTTCAGAGAAACCTGCATTTCCCGATGCGTGCGAGGCGGCGGGAATCAAGTTCATCGGACCGCCGGCTTCGGCGATGCGCGCACTCAGCTCAAAGGTGTCGGCGCGGCAGATGGCGGTCGCGAATGGTGTGCCGGTGACGCCCGGTAGTGGGGCGATCTCGAATCCGCAAGAGGCTGTCGCCGCGGCGAAGGAGATTGGCTTCCCTGTGATGGTCAAGCCGTCAGGCGGCGGCGGTGGCATCGGGATGAAGGTTGTGGAGTCGGAGAGCGAGCTGGTGGCGGCGATCGAGAGCAGCGCCCAGGCGGCTCGTTCCGCTTTCGGCGACGGGACCGTCTACCTGGAGCGATACGTTCGCAAGCCGCGGCATGTCGAGATCCAGGTCATCTGCGACAGNNGTGCACCTGGGCGAGCGCGAGTGTTCAATCCAGCGGCGCCACCAGAAGATCATGGAAGAGACCCCCTCGCCGGTGGTGACGCCGGAGATCAGGTCAGCGATGGGTGAGGCGGCGATACGCGCCGCGAGGGCCGCCGGTTATGTCAACGCAGGGACCGTTGAGTTCATCTTCAGCGACGGAGAGTTCTATTTCCTGGAGGTCAACGCGAGGCTGCAGGTCGAGCATCCGATCACCGAGGCGGTCACGGGAATCGATCTCGTCAAGGAGCAGATACGAATCGCAGCCGGCATGGAGCTGAGCTTCACACAGGACGACGTGAGGTGGACCGGTCACGCGATCGAGATGCGCATCAACGCGGAGGACCCGCTGCGTAAGTTCATGCCCAATCCCAAAAGGATCGCGCGGTGGGTCGCGCCCGCAGGCCCTGGTGTTCGTGTCGACTCGGGATTTGGCCCAGGTTCCGACGTACCTCCCAACTACGACTCATTGTTGGCAAAGTTGATCGTCCACGGCAGCGATCGCGCAGAGGCGATCGCGCGGGCGAGTCGCGCTCTGCGCGAGTTTGTCGTGGTTGGTCCAGCGACGACGATCAGCTACCACCGAGCGATCCTGGACAGCGCAGATTTCCGCGCAGGCAAGTTGAGCACTCGCTTCATCGATGACCATCCCGAGCTGGTCGATCAGGCCAAGCGATACGCGAGCGACATCTCGCCATTCGACTACGGCGCCGACCCAAGGCACGTGGCGGCTGCTGCGGCCGCCGTCGCCGCCGTGGTGCAGAGACACTGAGCAAGCTGCCCCACCCCGAAAGCGGCAGGCCGTTCGAGGTGATGGCCTCTTCGACTGCCGGAACCTCGGGCCCGTTCACCCTGCGCGACGACGTGATCAAGTTCCCCGACGGACCTGAAGCGCGCTACACGGTGCTGGTCAACCCCGACTCGGCCTTCATCGTTCCCTACTTCGAGAACGGGGACACCATGCTGGTGCGCCAGTGGCGGCATGCGTGGGACGCATCATCCTGGGAGGTACCGGCGGGCACTTTCAACGGGGACGAAGACCCGTTGGATTGCGCGAAGCGTGAGCTTGCAGAAGAGACGGGCCTGGTGGCCACGCAATACAGCTCGCTTGGAATCGTCCATGGCGCGGCGTTCCTGACGGGGCGCGCGCACATGTTTCTGGCGCAATCGCTGACGCAATCGGAGCGGAGCCCCGAGGCCTACGAGCAGGACATGGAGGTACTCCGCGTGCCGTTCGCGGAAGCGCTCGAACGTGCCCTCGATGGCACGATAGTGCATTCAGGATCGGTCACCGCTCTATGCCGGGCGGCTCGGACCTTGAGGATTCTCTAGGCAGACGGCGACGGCGACGGCGAGGGCGATGGCGACTGAATCGGGGTTGGGCTGGGATCGGGCGCCGGGTTGCCGGTGGCGCTCACGACCGGCCCGACCAGGTTGAGATCGTATTCGCCATGCACGCTGCGGCCGCTCACGTCCTGCACCGTGGTCAGCACCACAAGCTTGTAGTCGGCGCCTGGCGTGAGGGCGAGCCCGGTGATGACAACTGTGCGGTTCGCGTACGTCGCCTGGCCGCCGACCCGCTTGCCGTTCTTGTCCAGAAGGATCACGCCATCCGCAACTGTGTCGGAGACGAGGTCGCTGTCGAAGACGATCTTCATGCTGCCGTGTGCGACGTCGGCGCTAACCACCTCAGGGCCCTGACCAAGGAGCCGGGTAGAGCCGGCGCTGGCCTGGTCGATGAGGAACGGCTGGCTCGCCTGCGCGCGAACGAGCGTGAGCGTTTCGTCGTATTCGGAGACGTCGAGAGGGCCTGTGCTGAGGACGAGCCGAACCACAAAACTGGCGGTCGCCGGGTTCTGCCCGACAAGCTCCTGCATGACGATGTAGTTGCGTGTGAACTTGGCAGCGCCGTTGACGATAAGAGGCAGGCCGCTGCTCGAATAAGCCTGCTTGCCACTGTCGTCGAGGAATGTCGTGGCGACGTCCGGCTGCAAAGCAAGCCGGGCATTCAT
>PLYD01000189.1 GCA_003151665.1 Candidatus Dormiibacterota bacterium | reverse complement strand
ATGTGGCGGTTTTGGGGCCCCCACACTCCAGATTCCGGCACCACTGAGAAACGGGCAGTACACCGGGCAGGACATCACAACCCGTTTCGGAGACGTGCAGGTTCAAATCACGGTTTCGAACGGACTTATCACTGATGTCCAAGCACCCCTGCTTCCCAGTGACCGAGCACGCTCTGTCGAAATCAGTCAAGCGGCAGGTCCGATCCTGCAAGACGAGGCCCTCAAGGCTGTCTCGGCCAGGACCGCACAAATCGATATCGTGTCGGGAGCCACGTATACCAGCGATGCCTACGTTCAATCGCTGCAGTCGGCGATTGATCAGGCGCATGCGTGACCTAGGGATGCGGGCAGAGGACCCAACTGCCCATTTGATCTCGCTAAGCATCTCCTTATCAATAGCAAGTAGATCCTCTGAACTCCTGTTGGCATAATCTCAACCAGCGGTTACGAGTCGATGTTCACATCTCTGACGCTTCTGGTTCTCGCGGGCCTGCTCGGGCCATTACTGGCCGCGGGCAGAAGGCCGCTGGCTCCGGTATTGGTCGGCGAGCTGATCGCAGGCGCGATTCTCGGCAAGACCGGGCTCCATCTGATCGTCTCCACGTCGCAACCCTTCCCGGCGTTCTCCGCCATTGGCTTTGCGATGCTCATGCTCGAGGCGGGCAACGAGGTCGACCTCGGGTCCAAGGAGCTGCGTGACGGAGCTGTCCGCGGAACCCTGGCGCTGCTGATCGCGCTGACGCTCAGTCTTCCGATCGGGCTTACCGTCGGCGCACTATTCCCCACTGGCCATTCATCACTCTTGGTGGTCCTCGTGGCGGGAAGCTCGGCCGCGGTCGCCTTTCCGATCATTCGAGAGCGCGGGCTCACAGGGCCCGCCATTGCCATTCTCATCACCTGGATCACGCTGATGGACGCCCTGAGCGCGATTCTGATGCCGCTGACTCTGTCCGCCGCAAGCCAGATTCCGCTGGCGCTGGTTGGCGACGGTCTAATAGTCGCGGTCGCCATAGCCTCGATGGTGGTCGCGCGCCGGCTGTTCAAGACCGGCTTGGCCGACGAGGTGAAGCGCGAATCCAAGCACCGGCACTGGGCTCTGCAGCTTCGGCTCTCGGTGCTCCTGCTGCTGGCGCTAGCAGCCATCGCCGACCGCACCGGCGCAAGCTTACTGGTCGCGGGATTCGCGGCCGGCATCGTGCTGCGCCGGTTCAACGAGCCGAACCGACTTGCCCAACAATTGACTGGCCTGGCAGGTGGCTTCTTCGTGCCGGCGTTCTTCGTTCTGCTGGGTGCGAGCCTCGATCTGAGCGCCCTCGTGCGCTCGCCGTCGGCAATTGGCCTGGCGCTGGCCGTGGCGATCGGGGCGACAGCGGCGCACGTGATGGCATCGTTGGTGGCCGGTACCGAAACAAGGCTGCCGGCCGGATTGCTGGCTTCCGCTCAATTGGGACTTCCCGCGGCCGCAGCCTCGCTGGGCCTTGCCAGCGGAGCTTTGGCGCCCGCCGTGGCTGCCGCGCTTGTGGCAGGAGGCGTCTTGACGCTTATCCCGGCAAGCGTCGGCGCTCTGCTGCTGGGTGGGAAACCAGTCGCTGCGCCCACCGCCGAGGCGGCCGCGTGATCAAGGGCGGCTGTACGATGCTGGGCGAAGATCACTATGACCGCAAAGCTGACCTGGAAGGATGCGCCTGATGCTCATGACTATCCCGCTGCCGCCGACTATTTGAGCCTGCTCATGCCGCAGAAGGAGGCCGACCAGCTGGTCCGCCGGCTGCGAGCCGCACCGCTCGTACACAAAAAGGCGAAGGACTTGCTGCGCGCGAGTGCGCTTCCCATGCTTCTGCTGGACAACATCCACGTCGCCAAAGATCTCGCCAAGGTTAAGAAGGGTGGACTGCTGTCTCCTGTTCTCTTGGTTCGAGGGCGGCTGGACGCTCGTGTCCCACTCACGGTCGCAGACGGTTACCACCGCATCTGCGCCAGCTATCACCTTGACGAGAACGCGGACATCCCGTGCCGGATCGTTGACGCCCCGCATGGATAGGACGTGGCCGCGTCATTAGCACGGTTGCCGAGTGGCGAANNCGGTTCGCCCTAACGAACCAGCCTCCTGAGCTCGCGGGCGACACCGACCATGAACGGTCCGCCCCAGATACCGATGGACAGAAGCCCACCGAAGAGCGCCACCGCATCGACGCTCTGGCGCCCTTGCTTCGCCCAGTAGACGTCCTCGAGGTTTAACCAGAGCGCGAACTCATCGAGCGTCATCGCTGAGGCCACGCCATAACCCACGGCCGTGGCCTGCGACATTCTCTTGCCCTTCGGCGAGACTCCAAGCAAGACCAGCCACAGGTACCCCACTCCGAGCAAGCCGCCGATCCCGAAGACCATGTGGTGTAGATGCCGGCCGCCGATCGACAGGTTTCTGAATGGACCGACCTGGTGGAGAATCGCATGGGTGATCGTGCGAGCCGCTCCGAAGCCTGCGAAGAAGCCTAGAGAAGCCAGAAACAGACGCTCGCGTCGGGGATCCTCGGCGAAGTATTCGGTATAGATATGCGCCAGCCTTAACCGGCGGGCAGACCGAAGTCGCTGGTCAGCGGACATCGCCATTCAACTTACTCCTCGATGTCTGGCCTGGGGCCGGTTGTCGAGTGAAAGCGCTTTTGGTATCGAAGCCCTATCGACAGCACTCTTCCCCGGCCCCCATTTTGATGGACGCGACGATTCGCCTCACGGAATCAGCAGATAACCCGGATGCCGGGATGAGAGGGTTAGTTCGTCAAGCAGTCCGACGAGCCGCTGTCGGCAATGCCTCGATGGAATCGCCGCGGACCGCGGCCGATTGGAGTGAAGGTGGGCGCCTTTTCTCATGACGTGATCGATGCGGCCGCCAGTGAGCGAGAGATCACCTTCACGACGTATGGCCGCAAGACCGGCAAACCCTCCGACGTCACAATCCTCGTCGTGACTGATGGTGAGCGCTTATTCATCTTGTCGGGCCAGGGCATGGCTCGCCACTGGCCGCAAAACCTGGTTGCGCGGGGCGAGGGGATCGTGCATCTCGGAGGCATCGACGTCAAGGTCAAGTCGCGGCACGTAACCGACCCGGCCGAAGCCCGCACGATTTTCGAGCTTTACGGCACCAAGTACGGCACACGATTTGCTGCACCGAAGCCCGACGATTCCCCCAGACCCAGCGAACAGGCGACTTTCGAGCTGATCCCAGCCGCTTCGTGAGCCGCTAGCAGCGCGCGGTTCCGACCGCGTCCCAAGGCACCCTGCGGGCTGCGCCTACGATCTCCGGAAACTCGGTTCCGACGAGCGCTGCAGCCGGTGTTATGTGGTAGCTGCCGGTTAGCTGGGCGCTACGTAGATGCAGTTCAAATCGCCGAGATACGCTTCTCGGACTGTGACCATTAAACCGAGTCGCTTCAATTTTTGGGTTAGCCCGATCATTTGTCTTTCGGTTGCCGGTGCGTTCCTGTCAAGCGCCTACGAGAACCTGGCGCATCGAGGGCTAGGCGATGCGTGGTTCGTTGGTGCTTTCGGCGTGGGCATGATTGGCGCCGCAGTGTTGATTCGGCGTGCTTACATTCGGGTGGATGACTCAACCATTACGCTTGGGCCGAATCTGACCCCTTTGGCCGCGCGCCGAAACATCTTCAACCGTCAAGACGTCGCCCTTATCCGGGCTACCCACTCTCCTTGGACCCGACGCACTCTGTTTCTCCGATCCGACGGTTCAACCTTGTCAAGCACGTCCGGGTTGTTCTGGGGCCGGGACGGGTTGCAAAAGTTAGCCGACTATCTTGGCGTCCCCCTTGAGTGGTAGAAGGCGGCGCAAGGCGGTCGCAGGCTGCCGTGGGTCCTAGTCGGGCCCTTTCTCAGAGAGCCAAAGTAGGAACCAGTTGATCGACCCTATTACGGATTCGGCCTCATGTAGCGGGGCTTCAACGTCCTCATAGCCGTATCTCGGTTGCGATAGACGCCATAAAGCCCCGATTTCCAGTCGGTTTCGACCTTCGGGCTAGTGAATCGGCACGGGGTTTTCGATGGCCGGGGCCTCTTCCGGGGTATCCTCCGAAACATCGGGCTGCTCGAGGTTGTCCATGGGCTTATCGGACTTGTCACTCACGCCCGCTGGGTGTGCAAGCTCCTTGTGCTTCTGAAGCTCTTCTGAGTTCTCGACGTCCTGACTGCATTATATCGCATTTCATGATTTTCCTCCGGAAAGAGATCGCTAGGCCAAACCGAAGGGGCGGTCTTGCGACGGCACCCCTTCCGTCTGACAGGATTACCGTCGCCGATCGGCCATAACAAAAGCAGTAAACCTAGACCTTCAATTACGTCCTGCGCTACTAGGTCCTGCGGCTTCGGACCAGACCGACGAGCCAGATGACGGCCAGGATGACGATGACGATCCAGAGCAGATTGACCAGCGCGCCTGCCGCGTGGAACAACAGCCACAGCACGAAAAGGATCACCGCAGCGACGATGAGCAAATGAATCATTCTTGGTTACCTCCTCTGTTCAATGAAGCCCCCTTTCGGGTATGACCGAGATGAGATTAGCGGGCTCCCTTATGTACATCCCCTTTCACGTCGCGGACGGTGCGCTTGAGGTTCCCCACCGCCTGCCTCGCCTTGCCCTTTGTCTCCAAGCCGCGGTCGCCAGTGACCTTGCCCTTGATCTCTTCCGCCTTGCCACGAACCTGGTCTTTCATGAAGACCTCCTTGTGAGTGAGTCTGTAACGCCAGCGTGACCCAGTTCTACGATGTCGTTCTACAGCCCCAAGCGAAAGAAAATCAGCAACTTTCTCCAATTGCTGGCGCACCGAACTTTTCACCTGCGGGGTCGTCGTCTGAGTTGAGACCTCCGAGTTAGTTGCTGACACTATTACGCCCGAGCCGGTAATAAGGAAGCAATGGCGCGGATCATCCCAATTCAGCACAGCCAAACTAAGGCCGACACTGCCGGTCGGTCTAGCGTTTCGACTCAACCGATAAGCGCGGAGCATGTCCGAGACGAGGCCACGCTGACGCAAGTTCTCTACATGGTCCGGCTCTATGCCGAGATCCTGGCCGAGATCCTGGCCATGGATGAGACGATTATCAAACGCATTCGGCAACTCGTTGGCTCGCAGTCAGATGAGAGCGACCGTGAGGGCAGCCAGTACAACATGACGCTTGTCCTCGCTGAGTTGGAAA
The DNA here is from genome assembly GCA_003151665.1 of Candidatus Dormiibacterota bacterium. The sequence continues at coordinate 2,734 of PLYD01000189.1, read as the reverse complement.
AGGTCGGCCAACGCATCGCCTATTGGAATGCCCGGCTGCGTTCCTTGCTCAAGGGGCAATTGTCACCTTCTGCATCGCGGCCGGCCTCCAAGGCCTGACCAGTTGCGACCGATGGCTTGACGGGCCGAGTTCGATCAAAAACGCGAGGACGACTCGATCCACCTACCACACCCGACAACGGCCGCTGATCAAAGGCATTTTCATGAGCAACGACCGCCCTTTTCGCCTGACCCCGTTGCGGCCAGACAGAGCTAAAGGGGCTGAGGTTTCGGTCCTGAGACTTCGCTGAGGTGCTTCACGCGTGTCTCCCAGTAGCCGAGGCGTTGGCGGAAGCGCTCGGCCTGGGCCTCTACGACTGGTACGTTCGTGAGCTGGACTTCGTGCCGAGCCACCTCACACTGCGCCTTCATCAGCTGCCGGACACGGGCCAGCACCTTTTCCTCCATGGCGTAGATCTCGGCGTAGATCTCCCTCCAATAGAGCGCTTGCTTCATGGTGGCCTCGTCAGGGACTCCTTCGCCATCCATACGCTTGCTCCAGTCACCGCCGCGTTCGGCCGCGTCAACGTCTGGTCGCTCCCGCTTGGAAAGAATCTCTGCCATGCCGACGCTTTTGTACAGGGTCGAACGTAAGAAGTTCAGCAACAATGCAGGGGGGTACCGTCGAAAGACTGTCTCTTCCGCCTGACTCCATTCGGACCAGGCTTAAGGACCGGCGACCTGAGCCTCGCCGGATTCGCGCTCAGACGAACCTTGGAGCAGGCTCGCCTTGGCGTATCCGGTATAAGACCGCTTTAGATGACAGGTGGCCAGGCTATTGCTGACGTTGTTATGGCTTGTTCTTGAGTACCTGGACTCGTACCTAGACAGTCGGCGTCGGTCTGCTCGGAAGCAGTCATTGATGGGTCAGCTCAGCGGGCCGTGCGGAATCAGGGTTACGATCAAAAGCAGAGCCGCGATCGCCATGCCGATGGTCGCGATCCAGACCAGCGAGGCGCTGACACGACCGCTAACCCGCTTCTGCATGACCTTCTTGTCAGAACCGAGCAGCGCGATCAGGATCATCAGCGGCGGCGCGACAACTCCGTTTATGACCGCGGTGTAGAAGAGGGCGCTGATCACGTCGATGCGGAGCAGGTTCAGTGCGACGCCCGCGACGGTCGCTAGAACGATCACCGCCTAAAAGGTCGGCCGGTACTTGGGTTTCTCGGCGAGCGTCCCTTTGAGGCCCGTGAACTCGGCCAGGGCATAGGCTGCCGAACCCGAAAGTACCGGGATCGCCAGGAGGCCCGTGCCGATAAGCCCGGCCGCGAAAAGGACGAATGCGAGGGAGCCAGCCAGAGGCTCGAGGGCTTTGGCCGCTTGGTCGGCGGTCGCAATACCAGTGACGCCGTGGGCGTTGAAGGTCGCGGCGCTGACCAGGATGATCGCGTACATCACCACCTGCGAGAAGGCCATCCCGACGAAGACATCGATCCGCGCGCCACGCAGCTCAGATCGGGTGACTCTCTTGCGTAAGCGCTCGGTCTGCTGACCAGCCGCCTTCATCTCGTCAACCTCAGACGACGCCTGCCAGAAGAAGAGGTACGGCGAGATGGTCGTGCCCAGGATCGCGACCAGCATCGTGATGAAGGCCTTGTTGAACTCCAGGTGGGGAACAAAGGTGGCGATCAGCACTTTCTCTGCCGGCGGATGGACCAGGAATGCGGTGATCACATATGCGAAGAGCGCAAGCGTGAGCCACTTGAAGGCGTTGAAGATGACTCGATAGCTGGCAAAGAGTTGGAGCCCCACGATGAGGGCCGCCGCGGGCACCACCAGCCAGATCGGGGCAATCCTCCCACGCGTCAGCAATGAGCCGCCGGCCGCGATCGCACCGAGGTCGGCGCCGATGTTGATGGTGTTCGCGACCACCATAGCGAGAATGCAAAAGCCGACCAACCACGTCGGGAACTTGCGGCGAAGGCTTAGACCGAGGCCGATACCCGTGTGCAGCGCAATTCGCGCGCAGAGCTCCTGCATTGCCAGCATGAGCGGGAAGGTGAACAGTGCCGTCCAGAGGACGCTGAAACCGAACTGGGCGCCGGCCTGGGAGTAGGTGCCGATGCCGCTCGGGTCGTCGTCACTCGCCCCGGTGATGAGGCCTGGCCCTAGGATCTGCAGGAAGGCCTTGGGGCCGATCCGCCTGGCGGCCCCAACGCCGGTCTCCGGGGCGGCCGGACCGCCGGTGGCCGCCACCTCACCACCCTCATGCGGCGCTTTGAGGAGCTCGCTTTCCGTCGGCTCGACATCCGGGCCGAGCTTCATGCGCTGGAGAGCCGGGTCGTCGATGTCGCGCTCGGGTGCCAACCAGCCTATTTTCGGGTTTAGTGCCCGCGCATGTCATCCAGCTGAGTCAGCGGTTTGATCGCATCTCCCAACGGAGTCGGAGAACCACTTCCTAGCTCCCGCGGCCCTCTCAGCCTCTTTCACCACTGAACCCGTCGCACCTTACTTAGCGAGCCGGCGAAACCGGGGCCGGCGTAGTGGGTGATATCGGACGTCGAGCACTGCCTCGCCCAGCGTGTACCCAACTGTCTGGCGGGCCACCACCAGGTAGAGGACGCCCAGGATCGCGAACATTGCAGCGACGAAAGTCAGGGCGTCAGAATCGCCCCCCGCGAGTTTTGTGAACAGGCTGAGAGTGCCGGCAGCGAAGCTGACCGCAGCGAGATCGAGACCGAAGGCGACCGCCA
>PLYD01000133.1 GCA_003151665.1 Candidatus Dormiibacterota bacterium | reverse complement strand
ATGGAGCAGGGCTTGCAGACCTCGATTGACCAATACATGGCGGCCCGGTGGCGTCGCTTTGACTACGTGAGGCAGTTCGACCGGTTGCTCGGCGCTGACGCAGTCATCCTCTCGCCCACAGTCGCCGCAGCGGGATTCCTTGCCGACGGCCGCCTGACCCCGGAAGAGGAGCCTGGAATGCTCGCCAGCGGCGTTTACAACACGGAGGTGGCGAACATGACAGGCCTGCCGGCGATCTCGCTGCCCGCAGGGATCTGCGCCAACGGCGTGCCCTTTGGACTGCAGGTGATGGCTCCCCGATACCACGACGGTTGGCTTCTCGATCTCGCCGAAGTCTGGGAGAGAGAGCGGCCATGGGCCCTGGTGGCGCCCGGTTATGACTCGTTCGAGGCGGCCCTGGGTCTCAGCGCGGCGAGATGACGGGTGATCAACCGGAGAAAACTTTCGTCTTCTTTCCCGAGGGCGCCTTTGGTCCGACCAACAACTGCGTCGGCATCGGCGATGTGCTGCGGCGCCGCGGTCATCGGGTCGTTTTCGTGATCGAGGAATCGTTCAAAGGCACGCTCGAGGCGAAGGGTTTCGAGGAGCGCCTGATGCGCCTGGGCCGGCCGCCGGCGCAGCCAGAAGTTCCCGGCCAGTTCTGGAAGGACTTCATACGCGACACAGCGCCCGTCTTTCGCCGGTCGACCCTGGAGCAGCTCGAGGGCTTCATCGCGCCCACGTGGCAGGCGCTCGTCGATGGCGCACGTTATGTAGATACGCGGCTGACCGAGATCTTCGACGAGCTCACTCCCAACGTCATCGTCGAAGACAACGTGGTCGGCTTCCCGGCCATCGCCGCGAGTGGGCGGCCGTGGGTGCGCATCGCGTCATGCAACCCGCTCGAGCTCAAGGATGCTGATCTGCCGCCTGTGTTCTCTGGCTACGCCGTCGACGACAGGTCTGGCTGGCGCGAGTTCCAGGAGGAGTACCGTCGCCGCGTTGGGCAAATGCAGGAGGAGTTCTCGGAGTTCTGCGCCGAGAACGGCGCTCCGCGGCTGCCCGAACTCGAGTTCATCGACGAGTCGCCGTGGCTGAACCTCTACCTGTATCCGGCGGAGCTCGACTATCAGCGAAGCCGAGCCCTGCCCGCCACCTGGCACAACCTCGAGACGAGCGTCCGCTCCACCGATGCACCGTGGGATCCCCCAAGCCGCGACGCGGGCCGGCTCATTTACGTCAGCCTGGGCTCACTCGGCTCCGCAGATGTCGCGCTGATGGAACGTCTCGTCGACGTCCTGTCGCGAACGGCGCACAGGTACGTGGTGAGCAAAGGACCGCAGCACGATGCTTACGAGCTCGCCGGCAACATGGTCGGTGCGGAGTTTCTACCGCAGACCTCGATCCTTCCGCATGTCGATCTCGTCATCACCCACGGCGGCAACAACACGACCACCGAGTGCATGTATTTCGGCAAACCGATGATCGTGTTGCCGATCTTCTGGGACCAGCACGACAACGCCCAGCGCGTTCACGAGACATCGCACGGAATGCACCTGCCCACGTACTCGTTCGAGGAGAACGACCTCGGCGCGGCGATCGATGGCCTGCTCGGCGACGAATCGTTGCGCCACCGGATGCAGGCTGCCTCGAAACGACTGCAGGCCCGACCGGGCACGCGGCGTGCGGCCGACCTGATCGAAGAGGTCGCGGGCAGCTGAGGGATGGGGGACGAGATCGGCATCAGCCCTTTTAGGACAGCCTGGTTCGAGGTCAGCAAGATGGAGGCCGGCGTCTACCTGGTCTCGGAGCCCGGCCACGTCAACTCCTGGCTCATCGAAGGCTCGAAGAGCGCTGTGCTCTTCGACACCGGCCTCGGCGTCGCCAACATCCGCAAGGTCGCCGAGGGGATCACGCCCCACAAGCTACTTGTCGTCAACTCCCACTACCACTTCGACCACTCGGGAGGAAACCGGTTCTTCGACGAGTTCGCGATCCATAGGAGCGGCGCGGAGCTGGTATCGAAACCATCCCCCCCGGAGCTGGCGGTGGGCTACATGGCATACACGAGGCGGCTCCTCGAAGCCTGGGGCCCGTACCGAGAGGCCGACGAACTGTATTTCCACATGCTCACGGCGGAGCGGATGATCAGGGACCTTCCCGAAGGTTTCGATCCCGACGGATACGAGGTGGTGCCAAGCATCCCCACTCGCCTGCTCGACGAAGGCGATGTGCTCGACCTCGGAGGCCGCCAGCTCCAGGTCCTGCATACGCCAGGCCATTCGCCGGACTGCATCTGCCTCCTCGACGAGGCCAATGGGCTCCTGTTCGGAGGCGACACCATCAACACGGGCCCGATCTACGCACAGATGGAGGACTCGGATCTCGAGAAATTTGCACGCTCGACGGCCCGCTTGGCGCAGATGGCGGATGGTTACCGTCGCGTGTTCGTCTGCCACTTCCTACGGTTCGACGAACCGGCGGCCCTGGTGAAGGAGATCGCCGCCGGCTTCCGGACCCTACTTGCCGGCGAGGCGTTCATCCGCGACAACGTCGACTGCTTCAACCAACCTGTGAAGGAGGCGTGCTTCGAGCACTTCTCAGTCTTCATCCCCGCCGGAGAACCGACCAGGCTCTAGCGCGTGGCCGGGTTTAGACGGTGGTCTTGAGCTCTTTCTCCACCCGTGTGATAGCCCGGTCCAGGACCGAGACAATCTTGTCGATCTGCTCGTTGCTGACGACGAACGGCGGTGACATCGCGAGCACATCGCCAGTCAGGGGCCTGACGATCACGCCTTCCTCGAGCGCCGCCAGCCACACGCGCCGCGCCGCGCCGGCGGAAGCGTCGAAGAGCTGTTTCGTGGTCCGATCACGCACGAGCTCGACGGCCGCGACCAGGCCGAGGCCGCGGACATCACCCACGATCTCGTGCGAGCGCAGGTCCTGGAGTCGCTTCAAAAGGTAGGCCCCCTGCTCGGCTGCCCTTTCAACCAGGTGCTCGTCCTCGAGGATTTGCAGGTTGCGCAAGCCGACTGCACAAGCGGTCGGGTGCCCGCTGTAGGTGAACCCGTGCTGGAATGGCCCCTTGACNNAAGACCATCAGGTCGGCCTGAACGTTCCAGTGCTCCATCGCAAACCAGCGACCTGTCCGGCCGAAGCCGGTGATGACCTCGTCGGCGATCAGCAGCAGCCCGTACTTGTCGCAAACCTTGCGCAGGAGTGGGAAGTAATCCGGTGGCGGCACGATCACGCCGCCCGCGCCCTGGACGGGCTCAGCGACGACGGCGGCCACCGTGTCGGCGCCGGCTTTCAGAACCACTTCCTCCAGCGCCCTGACATACGCCTCGCCGGCCGAACCTTGGCCTGCATATCGGTAGGGATCGGGGGACGGCCCGTGCAGGAAGCCTGGGGCGAGCGGTTCGAACCCCTTCCAGAAGTTGGCCAGGCCCGTGGCGCTCGTGGCCCCGTAGGTCAGGCCGTGGTAGTCGCGAATCCTCGAGACGATGTTCACCCGCCCAGGCTCGCCTCGCAGCTTCCAGTAGAGTCGCGCGACCTTATATGCGGTGTCGTTGGCCTCTGCTCCGCCTGAGGCGAAGTAGGTGACCTCGAGCTCGCCAGGCGCCAGCTCGGCCAGCTTTGCCGCGAGCTCGATGGCGGGCTTCGTGCTGAACCCGCCGTATGCGGAGCTGAACGC
>PLYD01000206.1 GCA_003151665.1 Candidatus Dormiibacterota bacterium | reverse complement strand
ACGGCCTCGAGCTGGCCTGGGATCGCAGCGAAGACCAGTGGCCGCGCGACGAAGAGGGCCACATGGCAATGGGCAACCGGCGCCTGGACCTCGACGGCCTGTTCAAAGAGGGCGCCGACCAGGCCTAAGCCGCAGGGCATTCCCTTCGGTGCCACAGTTGGCACATGCAGTGGCCAAGGCTCCCGGTAAGCGACCAGGTGCAAGCCGCGGACTGGATACGTGACAGTCTCCACCCGTTCGCGCAGGACGTCGGCTCTGTGGTCCCGCCAGTCTTCCCGGCTTATGCGCGCATCTTTCACCCGGCGAGCATTGCCGGACATCCTGACGTCGATGTTCGATGGTCCGATGTCGCCGCCCAGAGCGGCAAGACCGTTCACCCGGAGATGCAGTTCCACACTATCGCGCCGCCCAACTTGGATCCGGGCCCCCCGAAGCTCGGCGTCCTATCGGACCGCCAGGCCGCAGCGCTCGTCGCGCTGCTCTCAGCGCATACGAGTACGCCAGACTCGTGCTGGTTCTGCCTGTGGGACGGATACGGCTATTCGGGTAGTGCAAATGTTTTTGTCGCGGCACGGCCGCCGTTCGCACGTTTGCGTATTGCGCTAAGCCGCGTTCAGCTTCGCTTGTCGACGCCGCGGCCTCCCCGGCCCGACGGTCCGCGGGTCCGGCTGCCTGGTCGCGACTATCTCCTCTACCTCGCACCCTTGACCAGAGCGCTGGGTTGGGAGGACGGCCCGAACCTCTGGTGGCCAGACGACCGAGCCTGGTGCGTGGCTTCCGAGATCGACTTCCCCTACACGTATGTCGGCGGACCGCAGGCGCTGATCGACGCCATCATCAACGACCCTGCGATCGAAGCGTTGGCGGCGACGCCGGCAGACGGCATCACCTACGACAGCGACAAGATCAACAGCTAATCAGTCCAGGCCTTGCCGGCCGGATACTCATAGGCCGCGAGCGATTCAGGCTTCATCTCTGCGCTGTAGCCGGGTGCTGTTGGCGGCATGTAGCGTCCGTGTTCCACCTGGACCGGGTGCACGAAGTGCTCGTGGAGATGGTCGACGTATTCGCACGTTCGGTCGTCGAGCGATCCACCAACCGCTATGTAGTCAAAGATCGCGAGGTGCTGGACGTATTCACACAGGCCAACCCCGCCCGCATGCGGGCATACCGGCACGCCAAACTTGGCGGCCAGCAACAACACGGCGATAACCTCATTGACCCCGCCCAACCGGCAGCTGTCGATCTGGCAGAAGTCAATGGCCCCGGCTTGCAGAAATTGCTTCCACATCACGCGGTTGTGCACATGCTCGCCGGTCGCGACACCGATGGGCGCTACCGCCTCACGGATGCGGCGGTGGCCGAGGATGTCATCGGGACTGGTCGGTTCCTCGATCCACCACGGCTTCACCTCAGCAAGGCTGCGCATCGCAGTGATCGCCTCGTCGACTCCCCAGACCTGGTTCGCGTCGACCATGAGCTGCCGATCCGGGCCGATGGCCGCTCGCAATATTCGTGCCCGCCGTAAGTCCGACTCCGGGTCGCCGCCAACCTTCATCTTCAGCTGCGTGAAGCCCGCAGCCATCGCCTGCTCGGCCAGGGCCCGGATCTTCTCGTCCGAGTAGCCCAGCCAACCCGCAGAGGTCGTGTACGCCGGGAAGCCTTCCCGAAGCATCTCCACCTCGCGCGCCGATCGGGTGGCAACGTTGAGGCGGAGGATCTCGAGCGCTTCGTCGGGCGGCAGCACGTCATCGATGTATCGGAAGTCCACACACGCCACCAGCTCATCCGGAGACATATCGGACAGGAGCTTCCAGAGAGCCTTGCCCTCGACCTTCGCGTAGAGGTCCCACACCGCATTGACGAGTGCGGCTGTGGCGAGATGGACGACACCCTTCTCGGGCCCAAGCCACCTGAGCTGGCTGTCTCCCACCAACCCGCGCCAGAAGCCCGACATGTCGGCTGCGATCTCTTCGATGGTCCGACCGACGACCTGAACGGCCAGCAGCTTCGCCGCGGCGACGCAGAGCTCGGTGCCCCGCCCTGTCGTGAATGTGAGTCCATGCCCCTCCAGGCCGGAAGGATGGTCCGTCTCGAGGACAACGTAGGCGGCCGAATAGTCTGGATCAGCGCTCATGGCGTCCGACCCGTCTAGCGTTCGGGAGGTGGGAAAGCGGATATCTCGTGCGGTCGCCCGCAGGATCTTGGTCGCCATGTCCGATATAGGCTAAAGCCCATGTTCGACGCGGGCGAGATCGCCTGATGAATCCGGGCGAGCGCGCACGGCTCGGACGCACTTCCCTCGAAGTGACCCGTTTCGGCCTTGGCACGGCGCCACTCGCCGGCCTTTACGAAGCCGTGCCCGAGAAGCAGGCCCTGGCTGTGATCTCTCGGGCGTGGGACGCGGGTGTCCGGCATTTCGACACCGCGCCTCTGTACGGGTTCGGCCTGGCGGAGATGCGCCTCGGGAAGGCCCTCCATGACAAGCCGCGGGAGGAGTTCGTGCTCGCCACCAAGGTCGGACGTCTGCTCCGCGCTGATGCCCCGCCAGAGCCCGGCCAGAATTTCCAGGGCACACCACCCGTCAACCCGGTATTCGATTTCACCTACGACGGAGTGTTGCGCTCGGTCGATGAGAGCCTCGGGCGCCTGCAGCTGGGGCGCATCGACATCCTTCACATCCACGACCCGGACGACCATTACAACGACGCGATTCGCGGCGCTTACAAAGCGCTTGACCATCTGCGGTCGGAAGGAGTGATTCAAGCAGTCGGCGCCGGCATGA
>PLYD01000171.1 GCA_003151665.1 Candidatus Dormiibacterota bacterium | reverse complement strand
TTCTCGACGATCTCTCGCTGCTCGACCATTGGCCCGAGAAGGTGCGCGTCATGCAGGCCAACTGGATCGGCCGGAGTCAGGGCGTCGAGGTTGAATTTCCAATCGACGGTCACCCAGGTGAGTCAATGCGGATTTACACGACTCGACCGGACACCCTCTTCGGTGTGACCTTCATGGTGCTGGCGCCTGAGCACCCACTCGTGGAAAAGCTGACCGTCGAGTCGCGGCGCAACGCCGTGCGGGAGGTCGTTCAGGCGTCGCGCCGGGAACGAGAGATCGACCGCATGTCGAGCGAGGTCAAGCGGCTTGGCGCTCCAACAGGTGCGTTTGCCGTGAATCCGCTGAACGGCGAAAAGGTGGCGATTTGGGTGGGCGACTACGTATTGATCACCTACGGCACTGGCGCGATCATGGCGGTCCCCGGCCACGACCAAAGAGACTTCGAGTTCGCGAGTCAGTTCAGTTTGCCTGTCCGGGAGGTGATCGCGCCGCCGACCGGCCCGCAGCGGGACCTGGATAGCGCTTACACCGATCACGGCGTGCTGGTCAACAGCGGTCCGTTCGATGGTCTCGACAACAAGACGGGCGCTCAACGCATCGCGGACTTCATCGAACAAAAGGGCATTGGCAAGCGGTCAGTCAAGTACCGCCTTCGTGACTGGTTGATATCGCGACAGCGTTACTGGGGATGCCCGATCCCCGTCGTGCATTGCGAGGTCGACGGAATCGTCGCGGTTCCGCGGGAGGACCTTCCAATTCTCCTCCCACGCGAATACAAACCGCTTGCTGACAACGCTGATTTCTGGCGGGTCAGGTGCCCGAAGTGTGGGCGAGAAGCCCGCCGCGAAACAGACACGATGGACACTTTCATTGACTCCGCGTGGTATTTCCTGCGGTACACGTCCGCTCATGACAAAACGCAACCATTCGACCCCGAGCTCGCGGACCACTGGATGCCGGTCGACCAATACACAGGTGGTATTGAGCACGCGATCCTCCATCTGCTTTACTCGCGCTTCTTTCAGAAGGTGTTGCATGACGCGGGGCGCGCCGACGCGATCGAACCATTCACCCGGCTCTTCACCCAGGGGATGATCAAGCGGGGCGGGATGGTCATGTCGAAGTCCAAAGGGAACGGCGTTGCGCCTGACGATCTGGTGGAGCGAGACGGCGCCGACGCCGCGCGCATTTACGAGTTGTTTATCGGGCCGCCCGATGAGGATGCNNGCCCGACTCGTTTGACGCGACCGGGCCAGATATCCCAGACGCTGTGCTTCGGCGGCGGGTGCACCAAGCCATCCGAAAGGTGACCGAGGATTACGAGAGCTTCCACTTCAACACCGCGGTTGCTGCACTGATGGAGCTGGCCAACACGCTTCAGAAATATCTTCAGGGCGGCGGTGAGCGGGACGACGACTGGCACTTCGCCGTGCGCACTCTCCTCCTACTACTGAACCCGATGGCTCCGCATGTTGGCGAGGAGCTGTGGTCGCGGATTGGGGGCCAGGGCCTGGCTGCGGATGCGGCGTGGCCAGATTACGACCCGCTGGCAGCGGCAGAATCTGACGTGACATTGGTCGTTCAGGTCGCGGGCAGAGTTCGGGACCGTTTGACTGTCCCGGTGGGTTTATCGGAGAAAATGGCGCTCGAGATGGCCCTGGGCAGTGAGCGGGTTCGAGGCGCCCTTGACGGTCACGGTCCCTCGAAGGTCGTTTACGTCGCGGACCGGCTGATCAACCTGGTCCCTTAGGCTCCGCGCGGTTGCGCTAGGCGCCCGCTCTGATGCCGGTCTGGACGAGGTAGTCGGCGATGGTCGATTCGCCCGCGATGACGACGACGGGTTGGGGACCGTCGACGATGCTCCCGAAAGTCGCACCGCTGACGTTCCAGGGGCCGGCAGGCAGTTCGATCGAGTAAGTGCCTGCGGAGTCGGTCTTGGTCACCAGTCTGGAGGTGCCGGCGGTGAAGGCCAGCTCGAACCCGGGCAGGGGCAGCTCGCCGCACACTTGGGAGCCGGCGGGCTGGGGCGGGCAACCGGAGATCGGCGTGGCGAGGCACGGGGCGCCGCCCGGCTGGATCGGCACGCCGCCCGGCTGGATTGGCCCGCCGCAGGCGAGCCCGAGCACCTGGCCGTGAACGTTGCCGGTGTCACTCCCGCCTCCCGGGAATCGATAGGGCCCGCAGGCCGCGGTGGCGATCAAGAGCCCGACCAGCAAGGCGATTCTCATTGCGTACGAAACGCGGCCCACCGATCAAAGGTCACGCAGCCGATCTTAAAGCGACCGCGGTTCGCGTAACGTTGTGGCGCCGCGGCGAGCGCCTCGCGGCTTATCCGCGCACCATTGGTAACCAGGCGATCCCGAGTAGCCAAGCGGTAAGGCAGGGGACTTTGGATCCTCGACCGAAGGTTCGAATCCTTCCTCGGGAGCCAATTCGCCATAGTGCGGCGGCCCCAAATATTGGGGTCTGGGCAGCGATGGTCACCACATATGGCGGTCCCAGCGATGCCTGCCAAGCGACCCCAGTGCGGATTCGAACTACATTTCGGTGTAACCTCTGAGTGTCGGGGTGGCGTTGCCTTGTGCCACCACGTAGCCGATAGCTGCGTACCCCCGTAAGCGCTTCTGGTGCATTCTGGCCAGCATTGGAACATGGACGTCGACGTAGTCGAAGATCGTCACCGCCCGTTTTCGCTCGTGCAGTCGGTGCAGCCTTCCCGCGTATTGCTGGATGGTGCCTTTCCACGAGACCGGCAGCGCAAGGAAAAGGGAATCGAGCCGCGCATCGTCGAATCCTTCGCCGATGTAGCGGCCCGTCGCGAGCAAGACGCGCGGTGAGTCGTCGGGGATCGATTTCAGCGATGCCGCAACCGCTCTTCGTTCAATTGCCCCCATCCCTCCCCGAAGCACAATGAGGTTCTCCACGCGCGAGGCAAGCAGTTCCTGCATTCGCTCCAGGTGTTCCGTGCGCTCTGTAAGCACCAACGGTGCGCGACCGGCACCGACCGCCTCAAGTACGTCGGACACGATCATGTCCGTCCGGGCTTGGTCGTCCACCAGCCGCGAGTAGATCTCCTGGATGCCTGCGTCGGCCGCATCCACCGACAATGCGAAGGACGTAAGCCTGGGGACGACGACGTGCTCGAACGGCTGCGCTTCAGCTTGGGCCCGGGCATCCACACGGTGCCTGATCGGCCCGCACTGCAGCACGACGATAGGGTCGTGCCCGTCCTTGCGTGTCGGAGTCGCGGTGAGTCCCGTTACGTAGCGTGCCCGGACTTCGCTCAGGACGCGTTCGAAGGTCACCGCTGGAACGTGATGGCACTCGTCGATCAGCACCTGGCCGTAATCGGCGACAACGTCGCGGACTTCGCCCTTTGCGCTGAGGCTTTGAAGCATGCCGATGTCAATCGTGCCCTTACCCCTATTCCGCCCCGCACCGAACTGGCCGATGGACCGCGCCGGGATGTCGAGGAAGGCCGCAAGGCGTTCTCGCCATTGGTCGGCCAGCTGCTGTCGGTGAACCAGCACCAAAGTGTTGACGCCGCGCTTGGCGATCAGCCAAGCCCCTATCACGGTCTTGCCAAAGGCAGTCGGTGCCACGAGCACCCCGATGTCGTGAGCCAGGAGCGCTTCGGCTGCAACTCGTTGGTCGTCAGTCAACTCCCCTTGGAAGCTGAACGCGACGGAGGTGCCGCCCTGGCGTTCATCCTTGAGGTTGACCCAGACTCCCTGTTTCTTGAAGACCTTGAGCACCTCCGCAAGTGTCCCTCGGGGTAGTGCCAGGTGGTCGGGGAAGTCCTCCGAGCAATCGATCACGCGCGGCTTGTCCCAGGTCGACAGACGCATGGCCTGAGCTCGGTAGAACTCGGGATTCTGAAAGACCGCCAGACGGCGTAGACGGCTCAGCATCGCTGGCGGAAGCTCAGGCTTCGGAATAAAGACGCGGTTTGCCATCACGACCTCCACCGCAGCCGGCATCGGTCCAGTTATCGGTGCGTTCCTGCGGTGACGCGAAGGGCTCAGCGTCCAAGGCTCTCGCGCTTGCTCCTCCGTCTCGAACCAGGAGGCTTCGATTCCGAGGATCATTCCTTCCCTGGCGGCGTCGCGCACGATTCGCTCGCAATCCGTCGCAGTGAGCCGCGGCATCGCAGCCAGGAACTTCCATTGATCAGGGAACGGCCGGAAATCGCGATCGAGGAACTCGGTGTTCCCGCTGTGGCGTGCGACGCGCTGCAATGGGAGTGCGATCAGGTTGCCGAAACCGCCCCGTGGCATTGTGTCCTGGTTCGGAAACAGCCGGTCGTACGAATCGAAGCCGATCTGGTGGCGCTTGTCGAGCGCCCGGGTCAAGAGCGCACAGCCAAGGTTACGCGCCGTCGCCGCCGCGACGGGGCTGTTGAAGAAGATCCACAAATGCGCACCCCGGCCGGATCGCGATCGTTCCAAGGCGGCCGGCGCGCCTAGATAGTCGCAAGTCGCTAGAACCTCGCGAATGTCCTCCTGCCAGGACGACTTGTCGAAATCAATCGCAAGGAGCCAGCAGGTCTCATCCTCGAGAAGAGGGTAGACGCCAATGACCTTCTGACCCGTGAGGTGGCTTTGAGCCACGCTATCGTCGAACGGTAGGAGAACGGACGGATCTGGCCGCTGGCCCTTCTCACGCTTGGCTCCGGGACGCAGCGCTGGGGCGTAACCGCTCCGACCATCGCGGCTTTCCCAACGATATGCGTAGACGTCATCACGGCCTCTGAACAGGCTTCGAAACAGGGCGATCTTCTCGGCCTCCGAGGAATCCCGGTCGATCGTCGTGCCATCGGCTCCGAGGGGCATCGGATCACGAGTCGGCGTATCAGTCGATTCGGGGCGGCGATCAACAACATGCGCGCGCAGAAGATCGTTCTCAGAGCGCAGGTCTCGGACCGCCGCCAACGCCTCCTCAAGTTTCGACTCAAGCTCGCGGACTCTGTCGTCCGGACTGGACATCGGTTAGATTCTGCTAGTCCTTCCGGGGATCCGCTCGGTGCGCGGGGGGATCGTGGGTTTCACGAACCCGCAGTCAACCTACACGACGGCGACGAATCGCCATGCGCGTCGTGCCAGGCGCCCATCGCCCGAGGGCTTACAGATGAAGCGAGAGCCGAAGACTCCGAGCAAGGCGAGGCTTGATGCGATGGTGGACGAAGCCACCGTCGACTGCAACAACGAGTCCGAGCAAGCAACAGGCCTGTTCACCATGATCGAGGAGCACCTCGCGCTCCCGTTCGAGACGCTTATTCTGGGCGTGCCTGTCACGGTGACCAAGGTGGATATCTCCGATCGCGACGAGATCATCGCGATATGCAAACGCGCAGGCGTGACACAGCGCATCGCGATTCTAGACATACCCTTGCCCTCGCCCGCGCCGGCCGGCGTCGAGTGGATTGCGGCTTATCGCCATTGGATGCGCGGAGGGGATGTAGCTCCTCTCTTAGGCTAAGGTTAGACGCTGAAACTTAGCTACGGTGGTATGCTCCCAAAGGATCTTTTGCCATGATGGCTCGCGCAGGTCACTTCGTCCAGCAGGCCGCTGGCTTCAAGGCGTTCGTACCGGCGGACTTTCCGCCACGCGACCTCGCCATTGATGCAGGCCGGACTCGCCTTCTAACCGCCGCCCATCAGGCGCTCGGACGGCTCGTCGGCGCGGCCGACTTCGTTCCCAATCCTGACCTGTTCATCGCGGTCTACGTTCGCCGCGAGGCCGTGCTGAGCTCTCAGATCGAGGGGACCCAAGGAACTCTGGACGAACTCTTCCAATTCGAGGTCAGTCCCGAGGGCATGGAGCGTCCGCGGGACCTCGAGGAGATCGTCAACTACGTCCGAGCGCTCAACCGGGCGCGCGATCGTCTCGAGGATCTCCCATTGTCGATCCGCCTCATACGCGAGATACACGCCGATCTGATGGCTGGGGTGCGCGGGCGAGAACGTGAACCCGGCGAGATCAGGAGATCCCAAAACTGGATCGGCGGCTCGACGCTGGCGAACGCCGCATTTGTTCCGCCACCGGTTCATGAGATATGGCAGGCCCTCGACCAGTGGGAGGAGTATCTCCATGACGATTCGTCCGATCCCCTTATTCAGGCCGCCCTGATGCACGCGCAATTCGAAACCATTCACCCATTCCTTGACGGCAACGGCCGAGTCGGTCGCTTGCTGGTACCGCTGCTTCTGCAGGAACGTCGTGTGCTCGAGCGCGGCCGCGCGCTGCTTTACCCGAGCGTCTACCTAAAGCTGCACCGAGACGAGTACTACCAGCGTTTGACCCGGATTCGCACCGACGGGGACTGGGAGGGGTGGGTCGACTTTTTCTTGGAAGCCATCCGGCAGGTCGCCCACGAGGGTCAGGCGACGATTCGAGATGTCCTTCACTTGCGCGAGGAACACCGGGCTATGGCCGCGGCCGACGGGCGGGCGGGGCCCAACATGGCGCGCGCGCTCGAAGCGCTGGTCAGAGAACCAGCGATGACGGCAGCGATCCTCGCCGGACGTCTAGACGTCAGCGAGGTTACGGCCATGTCGGTGATCAACCGGCTGTCGGCCCTCAGACTGCTGCGCGAAACCACGGGGCGGCGCCGAAACCGCGTATTCAGTTATGAACCCTACCTCGATCTCTTCAGCGAGGCGTCCTTCCAACGCCGTGTCGAGTCGGCACCGAAACCACCGGGACTGCCGACTGCACCTTGAAGGGTACGGGGCACATCGAAGGCCATCGGGGGACTTCGCCGGCCGGTCGCCCTGCTCCCCAGTTCGTCTGCGGCACGTTCATGCGAGCCGAGCCCCGACGGGTTCCGAGAGACGAAATCGCGTGAGCTGCTCCCGAATGTCGTCCGACGGCGCCAGCAAAAGAGTTCGAAGACCGTCCACTAAGGGGA
>PLYD01000194.1 GCA_003151665.1 Candidatus Dormiibacterota bacterium | reverse complement strand
CGCGGCTGTCGCACCCCAGCTCGACGCTCCCGGCGGTGGAGGCGGCGGAATCGACGGCGTCGCCTGCGGCGCCGCAGGCGGCCCGGCAGGCGGGGCCGGGGGCATCGAAGATGGCGGAGGAGGCGGCGCGCCCCAGGTCTGCGCTGCCGGCTGTGTCGGGCCGGGTGTGGGCGCACCCCACGTCGGTGCGCCCGGCTGCGGGGGCGCTGCTGCCGGTCCACCCCAGGCGGGTGCCGGATTCACCGGACTACCAGGCGCGGCGGGCGGTGGCGCGGCGGGCGAGCTCCAGTTCGGCGCAGCTCCTGGAGGAGACACGACGGTTGGGGCCACTGGGCTCGGAGCGTGGGCGCCCGCGGGCGGTGCCCACGTCGTTGCGATCCCGGCCGGATGAGATGCCGAGACGGTCTGCGGCTGGGATGAGGGGCGAACGGGAGGGGCGATCCGCCCTCGCTTGCGCCGCCTACGTGTGAACAGGTAAGCGATGGCCACGATTACGGCCAGGGGCGCCAGTATGAGTATTCCGATAATTGGGTCCATCCGGTGGAGGGCCTCCCTTGTGCCGAATCCGGCTATGTATTAATTCCAAAAACTGTACGCGGCTGGGCGTTTGATCCGCCAATGTTCGCGCAGGTCAGAAGTATGGCAGCCGACCAATTCGAGTCAAGCTAAGTAGGTAATGCAGGCCGTACTCAGGTCGGCTGCGGCGCTGCCTGGGTGCTCACCACAGTGCCTTCGACCACCAACCGGCCCGACGCGACGCCAGGAACTGTGATGTCCGCCTCGAGCGAGTGGCTCCCACCGCCCAGCGCCTGTCCGGTGACGACGTGCACGCGCAGCGTCCGCCCAAGAGGCAGGTCGAGCCGCCGCGGCAGCGGCGCCCGGCCGGCGTGGGTCTCGACCTGCAGATCGGGGCGGGCGAGCACCACACCGTCGAGCCGCAGGCCCGTCAGTCCGACGAGCACGGCGGGCCGTGTCTGATTCTCCAGCGCGAAGCTCAACCCGTCGGGCTCTGACCGCAGGCTCGAAAGGTCTGCAAGGCGCTCAGCGAGGTACCTGGCCAGCTCCGGGCGCGGCCTGGGCCCTGGCAGAGTCGAAGTGACAGTGAATTGAAGCTCGGCGCGATCGATCACGCGCCCTCCGATCGTCAGCGTCGTCTCCAGCTTGTAGTCGCCCTCGGCCGGAAGTGGCAATGTCACTGTGGTCGCGCTGACCGAAGGCTCGAAGGCGGTCGGGACCTCGACGTCCACCACACCAGCGAATGACTTTCGCTGCATCGCGTCGCGAATGAGTCGGGCGCCGCGGCGCTTGCCCGCGCGTTCTCGCGTCACCGACCAGCGCACGACACCTCCGCCTGAAACCTCCGGGTCGTCATTGACGACAACCAGGCGCGCGCTGAAGGAAACATCCGGTCGCTGGAGGATGCCGAACGGCCGGTCCGGCTCGAACGTGAGCGGCACGACGATGACGCGAGTCGCTTTGAATGCCTGGGTCAGCGCNNNNTCGGCGACCGGCCACGGCGCAGGGATCTCTTGCCAGACCGGTGAGTCGGCCGCCGGCAGCGATTGCGCGCCGAAAGCGGTGACCATCACCGGTTCGACCTCGGTGAGCTCGCGCCACGAACCAGTCGTCCAGCCGAGCATCAAGTGCTGGTCGATCTCGCCTGAGGCGGCCAGCGCGGGCCGGGTCGCATCCAGCTTCTCGAATGATGCCTTCAGCTCCTGGTCGATCGGGTGGTTTTGCCGCACCGCATGCACGTCGCCCAGGTCGGCGTTGCTCGAGAGCCATGGGGGCTCGTCGTGCGCGATCCAGAGCGCGACCGAAGGCCGGTTGCGGAGCATCTCGACCATCTCGCCCTGCTGCTGGCGGGCGGCTGATTCGAAAAAGCGGGAGTCATCACCTCGCGCGTGATATGCGTAGATGCCGGTCAATGGCAGCTCCTGGAGCAGCAGCACGCCCGCGGCATCCGCCCGGCGATAGAACTCGTCGGGAAGCACGTTGGCCATGACGCGCAGCGCATCGATGTTGGCCTGCTTCGCAATCCGAAGATCGCCCTCCATTCGGTCTGGAGTGAGCTCATCGAGTCGATACGACGGTGCGTAGCACGCACCTCTGAGGAACATCTGCCGACCATTCACCGAGAAGTTCCAGCGGCGCGGGCCGATCTCCCATTTGAGCTCCCTGAACGCAAATGTGTCCTCGACGCGGGCAGATTCGACGCCGCCTGCGTAGGCGACCAGCTCCGCTCGATACATAGGCTGGCCTCCAAACCGCCAGGGCTCCCATCGCTTCGCACCCGGCAACGCGAGGCGCATCGATACCGTTTGCTCGCTGCCTCCCCCCAGGTGAACTTCGCGCCGCAAGCGCAGCGGACCGCGCCCAGGCATGGAGACGACCAGCTCGACCTCGCCGTCCATGTTGCGTCCGTCGAGATTGCGAAGACGAGCCTCGACCTCGAGGCGCCCGTCATTCGCCTCGATGTGCGGTTTCAGGCGCATCCAGTCGATGGTGATCGCGCCGACGTACTCCAGCTCGACAGAGCGCCACAGGCCGATCGGCACCTCCCATCGATATGGGTCCGGCAGGCTCGAGTAAGCCGATGCAGGGTACGGGCGGAGCTCGCCGTCGTTGAAAACGCCCATCATGTGGTGCTTCTTGTCCGGCTGTGGTTCGACTGGAGACTCGCAGCAGATGACTAGCAGGTTCTCGGCCTTCAAGTAGGGCGTCAGGTCGAATCCAAACGGCGCGAAGTAGCCATAGTGAGAGCCCAACAGCTTGCCGTTGAGCCATGCGTTGGTCGCTAGAAAAGCACCGCCGAGGCGCAACAGAACTCGACCGCCGTGGTCAGGCCGGGCGAACTCGGTCCGGTACCAAACCGCCTGGTGGCCTTCGCGCGCCGCGAGCTGGCGCGGCACCTCGATCGGCTTCCACCCCACTCCCTTGCCAATGGTCAAGCGCTCGGCTTCGCCTTCGCCGAGTGGGGTCCACAACGCTTCCCAGCCGGTCAGC
This sequence comes from Candidatus Dormiibacterota bacterium, assembly GCA_003151665.1. Next base: position 3,500 of record PLYD01000194.1, on the reverse strand, counting down.
TCACGAATGCCGGCCGCCCGCTGCGGCAGTGGCAGGAAGAGGCAGTCACTCACGCTGCGCCGCCTCGCGCGCGCGCCGAAACGAAGGCGCCGTCGGCTGTGGAACAGACGATGATCGGTCTCTCGACGGCGGCGGCCAGCGCTTTCTCGGCGCCACGCCGGATCAGGGCAAGGATGCTGCCCCCAAACCCGGCGCCCATGATCCGAGCTCCATAGCACCCGGGTGCCGCCCATGCCTTGTCGACCAGGGCGTCGACGTGGGGAGTCGAGACTTCGAAATCGTCACGCAGGCTGACATGTGACTCCTTAAGGAGCCTGCCGAGCCTGTCGAAGTCGCGATTGTCCAACGCGTCAACGAAGTCGTGCACTCGGGCGATTTCCGAAACCACGTGCCGGCGTCGATTGGGCTGACCGGCCTCGGCCTCGCGACGCCGCTCGTTGTAAGGCGTGTGTGCCAGGGAGCGGTGCTCGCCGGAATCGATGATGGCGATCAGCAGCTCGCCCGGAAAGGGGACGGCGCGGTAGTTGAGGGTTCCGCAGTCGAGCAGCAACGCATGACCTTTGCGCCCGAGCGCCGACGCGAACTGGTCCATAACGCCGACCTGCACGCCAGTCGCACGCTGCTCGGCTCTCTGGCAGGCGAGGGCCGCCTCGGCTCCGTCCATCTCGGGCTTGAGCCCCGCCGCAATTGCCACGAGCAGCGCAGCCGAGGAGCTGAGCCCGGATCCCGATGGAATGTTTGATCGCACGCTCACCGACTGCGGCCCGACGCCGAGCTCTTCACCCATCGCGCGGATGTACGCCAGCCCACCTTTCACCCGGCTGCTGATCGACCATTCGGCGGCGGGACGCCCGGTGACCTCCGTGTGACGGTTGATCGCGGCCGGCAGCACCACCCCGCCCAGGTAGTCAACATGCTCGCCGATCAGGTTCACGCGGCCAGGCGCGCGCCCCAGCCACGTTCCTTCGCTAGAGCCCACGCAGCTCCGCAGCGGTGTCTTCGGCGCGGGCATCGACTATGAATGCTCCCGCGCCAAGCTCCGAGCCCGCGAGGTACTTGAGCTTGTCCCGACTTCGGTTGGGGGGATAGAACTCGACATGAAAGTGATGATCTGGTCCGCGGCGTCCAGGCGGCTTCTGGTGCATCGCCATCACGTAGGGCAGCGGTAGGTCGAAGAGCCGGTCGTACTTCTGCAGCATGCCTTTGAGAATTCTGGCGAATGATTCGATGTCTTCGTGGTCGAGGTCGAGGAGTCCGGTTCGATGTCTCAAGGGAGCGATGTGCACCTCATACGGCCACCGCGCAAACGGTGGCACAAAGGCAATCCAGTGCTCGTCGCGGAGCACGGTGCGCTCGCCTCCCATCTCTCCCGCGAGCACGTCGCAGTAAATGCAGCGGCCGGTTGAGCGCTTGTGGCGTGCATGTGCCCTCAGCTCGTGCTGCATGACAGGCGGCACGAAGGGATATGCATAGATCTGTCCGTGAGGGTGGCTCAGCGTCACCCCGATCGCCTCGCCGCGGTTTTCGAAGATGTAGACGTAGCGGACATTTGGAAGGCGGCCGAGCTCTTCGGTGCGGTCGCGCCAGACCTCGATGAGGTCCTGTATGTGCTCGACCGACTGTTCTCCGAGAGATGAGTCGTGATCCGGCGTGTAGCAGACGACCTCGCAACGCCCCTGCTCGCCGGTGAAGGACGGGAAGCGGTTCTCGAAGACCGCGATGTGGTAATCGGTCTCAGGTATTTCGGTTTCGAGATGACCCCGCCTGGTGGGACAAAGCGGACAGTGGTCAGCGGGAGGATGGTAGGTGCGGTCCTGCCGCCACGGCGCGACGGTGACCCACTCCTCCAGCAGGGGATGCCAGCGGAGCTCGCTCAAGGCTTTTCGTAGTAGATGAGGTAGCGACCGTCGGTCTTCAGCACAACCCGCTTGCTGAGTCGCTTCGTCGCGCTGCTTGTCCGGCGCGGCGGCCTCACCTCGCGAACGACCTCCACCTTCGGCGCGGTCGCGTGAGCGCTCTGGCTGCGGGGCATCGAGCGAAAAGTGTAGTTGGGCGGGTGGGAGTGGTCGCTGGTACACTCCACCGCGAAGTTCATTGCCCACTGGGCAAAGGAGGTGAGGCGGAAGCTTGGATAAACCGAATCGTGGTGCCAGCCGCCTCGTTTGCCAGCCGGGAGCTCGGGAGGACGTGAGCCTCTAGGGCTTCCATTTCCGGAACCGGCTCCTGGAGTCGGAGGCGGAAGCACTGCGAACGTCGACAGCGAAGGGCCGGATTGTCCGGCCCTTCGTCTTTTTATTAATTCAGCCGGGATTCCCGGCCTTCGTCTTATGTCCGGATCGTGCCACCATCTCTTTCGTGAGCGACTTCGCCAAGCGCGTGAACGACCTGGCCGATGGATGGCTGCAAGCCATGGGCGTGACCATCACCAATGCGACAGTCGACGAGGTTCGCGCCGAGCTGACCGTGGGACCGGAGCACCTCCAGGGTTACGGAATCGTCCATGGCGGGGTGCACTGCGGGCTCATCGAATCGCTCGCATCGATCGGCGCCGCGCTGGTCGCATTGCCCCGCAAACAATCGGTGGTCGGTATCGAGAACAACACGAGCTTCGTTCGCGCGGTGCGCGCCGGCGCCAAGCTGCATGCGATCTCCACGCCCATCACTCGCGGGCGCCGCACCCAGATCTGGGAAGCTCGGGTGCTGGATGACCAGGAGCGCATCGTCGCCACGGGCCGCGTGCGCCTGCTGTGCCTGGAGCAGGAGCAAGAGCTCGCCGGCCAGCGTGTGCAGGGAGAACTAAACCCCCCTGCCTAGAGTCAGCGCCCTGACACGTAGCTGAAGATGATCTCGTCGATCAGGCGCTCCACCGGCGCCAGGTCGTCTGTAAAGACCTGGCCGCGGTACGGCGATGGTTTGAGCCAGCCCCCCGAAAGCGTCGCCTGCGCGACGTCGGTTGCCAACGGAGAATTCACCAGGCCCAGGTTGTGCTCCACGTCCTGCATCGTCACCGGCTCTGTGGTCCCGAAGACGAGCGTGTTGGTGAAGTTGGGATCGTCGATGAGATAAACATTCGGGTACACGGCCGCCATGGTGCTGGCGATGGCGTCCACGAGCCGGTAGTCGGTTGCGGTCCGGCCAACATTGACGGCGGCAACACCACCAGGATTGAGGTGGGCGCGAACTTGCTGGAAAAATTCCTTGGTCGTCAGATGGAACGGAATGTAGGGTTGCCGGTAAGCATCGAGCACGATCACGTCGTACTTCCCCGCTTGTGTGTCGAGCCAGTAACGGGCGTCTGCCAGGACTTCGTGCGCGCCGGCATCGCCGAGGTGGAAATAGCGATGACCGATGGCGAGGATTTCGGGATCGATCTCGACCCCGGTGATGTCGATCTGGCTGCCATATGCGAGGCGGTACTGCCTGGCCGACGTGCCTCCGGCTAGACCGAGGATCGCAACCGATTTCGGAATTGGGGCGGTGCTCTGCGCTGGTCGGAAGGC
>PLYD01000080.1 GCA_003151665.1 Candidatus Dormiibacterota bacterium | reverse complement strand
GGTTCGACCAGATGTTGGCGTCGCGATAGCGCCCGTTGACGTCCTCGAAGATCTCCTGGTTGCGCGGCTCGCGCCGGAATGCGTGCACCGCGCGGATGCCGCCCAGCGATTCGACGTAGTGAACGATCACGAGCACGATCGCGCGCCGCACGGCTCGATACGAGCGGGCCGAGTTGTGCCGGAACCAGGCGGTGAGGCCCAGCACCAGAGGCATCACCACGAGGGTCACGACGCCGAGGCGGGTGTCGAGGTGCAGCAGGATCACGGTTATCCCGACCACGGAAATCAGCGAGGTCAGGACTGAGGTGAGGCCGGTGGCCAACAGCTCGTTCAGCGCATCGATGTCGGACGTGAGCCTCGAGATGATGCGGCCGGACGTGTAGCGCTCGAAGAATGAAAGGGACAGCTCCTGCACGTGCCCAAAGAGCATCCGGCGCAGGTCGAACAGGATGTTTGCGCCGACGCGTCCTGAAAGCCTCATGAACGCGTAGTTGGCGACGGCGTTGAGCATCAGCGCGCCCAGCAGCGCGGCGACGATTAGGACGAGCGTCTCGAGATTGCCACTCTTGCCAGCGAGGATCCCGCGGTCGATGCCGAGGCCGACCAGGTACGGAATCGCGAGAAAAGCGGCTGAGCGCACGAGGATCAAGAATCCGGCGAGGGCGATCTCTCTCTTGTACGGACGCGCGAGCGCCGCGAGCAGGGCACGGCTGCGCTTGCGCAGCAGGCCGGCGACAGTCGGCGAAAACTCGTCCACTTCTTCGCCCGCCACTCCGCGCCATCGATCGGCGGGCGCGACGAGACTCACCGGCTCACCTCCGCAGGTTCCACGTCGTACTCCTGCGACAGGAGCGCTCGATAAAGTTCGTTCGACCGCATCAGCTCGGTGTGGGTCCCGGTGGCGACGATGGTCCCGCCATCGAGCAGAGCCACACGGTCGGCAAGCGCAAGCGTGGAGGGCCGGTGCACCACGAGCAACGCGGTCACGCCTTCGAGAAGCGTGGCGAGCGACGCTTCGATCACCGCCTCTGTGTGAACGTCGACCGAGGAAAGCGGGTCGTCGAGAACGAGCACCTGTGGCCGCCCCAGCACCGCCCTCGCCAGGGCGAGCCGCTGCCGCTGGCCGCCCGACAGTGTGTACCCCTGCTCGCCAACTCGTGTCTCGAGGCCCCACGGCAGATCCCACACGAAACCCGCCTGCGCGACGTCGAGGGCGCGCTTGAGCTCCTCATCCGAGACCACCGGCCTGCCCATCACCAGGTTCTCGTGCACTGAGGCCGAGAACAGGATCGGGTCCTCGAACGCGACGCCGATGTGAGATCGCAGTGACCGCAGCTGCAGGTCGCGCACATCGATCCCGTCCAGCAGCAACTGGCCCTCGGCGATGTCGTACAGGCGCGGCAGCAGGTAGGCAAGGCTGGTCTTGCCGCTGCCTGTGCGCCCGACCAGCCCCACCGTCTCCCCGGGCTCGATCACGAGGTTCACATCGCGAAGGACCCAGTCTTCCGACTTCGGATACTTGAACCCGACACCGCGAAACTCGATGCGGCCGCGGCATCTGTCCAGGGCACGCGCGCCAACGCGATCGGCGATCTCGGGCCGCGAATCCAGAACCTCGTTGAGCCGCTCCGACGCGGTCTGACATTCCTCGCTCATCGACAGGACCCAGCCGATGGCGTCCATCGGCCACGTGAGCATGAAGACATAGCTCATGAATGCGACAAGACCTCCGATCGTGAGCCGGCCCTGCACGACGTTGATGCCGCCCAGGAGGAGCACGGCCACGAGCGAGAGATTCGGTAGGAAGTTGAGCTGGGTCCAAAGGCGCGCCCGCGCATCGATGCCGGTGAGACTCGTCGCGCGGACGAGGCGAGCCTGGTCCTCGAATCGCTTCTGCATCAGCGGCATGCGACCGAAGGCTTTGATGATCCGCACGCCAGTGGCCATCTCTTCAATGACCGTGGTCAGGTCGCCTTGCTGGTCCTGGAGGCGCCGCGCGATCACCTTGTACTTGTCGTGGAACCTGTTGCTGAAATAGGCGATCGGCAACATGCAGGCCACGACCACAAGCGCCAGCTGCCAATCCAGATTGAGCATCAGGACGAAGACGACGGCGAAGGTCACGATCGTCTGCAGGAACCAGATCAAGCCGAAGCTCACGAAGCGGCGCACAGTGCCGATGTCGCTGATGGCTCGGGACAGGAGCTGGCCTGACTGCCAGTTGTCGTGAAAGGCGACCTGGAGGTTTTGCAGGTGCGCATAGAAGTCGTTGCGAAGGTCGGTCTCCATTCGCAGCGACGTGACGCCCGAGTAGTTGCGGCGCAGGTAGATGAAGATGAACTCCAGCACGCCGATGGCGATGAGCAGGCTCGCCTGCGGCAGGATCCCGCCAGGCTGGTGGTGGGTTATCGGCCCGTCGATGATGCCCTGGATCACTTTCGGTATCGACGCCGCGGCCGCGAGGCTGCCTAGCTGGGCGATGCCGAAGATGACAACCAGGCCGATGTATGGCCGCAGGTACGGCAGATAGCGCCGTAATGCGAGCAGACCCAAGTCGAAGACTCCTTGCGCCATTTTGTGAGAGGCGCGCTGAAACCAATGGGGGCGGGGATCGATCAGTTTACCGAGACGTCTACGGGGTGGTGGCCACCACTCCCCACTTGCCCGTCGCCGGCTGCAGGATCGACAGGAGCCGGCGCGCCTTCGCCCTCAAGTTGGTGCTCAGCGCGTTGCCGAGGGTGAGCTCCACCACCAGGCCGGTGAGGATCTCCCGATCGATGATGACAATCCCCTCGGCGTCGGCGAATGCCCATGCCTCGGGCGCGAAGTCGCCGTCAGAGACGATCGCCAAGCCGGCCGCGTCATTGCGCTGCGCCACCATGACCATCTCGCTCAGCGGCTCAACCCCGATGGGGTCAAGGCCTCGCAGCTGGCAGTTGACGAGCATCCGCTCAGCGCCGCGCACCACCTCCATGTCGATGACGTCGCCATCGGGCCCTTCGCCGCCGAACACCTCATATCCTTCGCGCCGGAAGATGTCGCCGACCAGTGCGAAATATCCGTCCCAGGCAAGCTCCCTGACCGCGGCCACTATCTCGTCGTGCTCGCGAAGCCATCGCGGCGGACGTCTCGAGCTGAAGGCGTGAGCGAAACGCAGCGGCAAGATCGGAGCCTGAAACGTAGGTGCCGGCTCCATCTCTATGGTCCACGGCGGCGACTCGGAAATCAGCTCGACTCGAGAGTCCGTCGGCACCATAGGGTCGGGGGCCGCCTGCACGAACGCGACGCCCACCAGGTCCCAGTCCAGCTCAGCGGGGCTGAAGGCGGCCACCAGGGCCTCGAGAACCTCCTCCGTCGACACTCCGCGCAGGGGAGAGGCGGCGTGCGAGCGCTCGCGATGGTGCTTGCGGAGCTCCTGCTCGATCAGCCAGGGCGGCGAGTCATAGCGAAGAAGCGCTGCCTTCGGCGCGACAGGTATCGGCTCTGGTACCACCCCCCGCTCGTAGGACCAGGACGGATGCTGATCGACCCCCAGCGCGCTCGTCATCGCCTCGTGACGGCGCCCCCGACGAAACACGCTTGTAGAACGACCCGAGGGTCCGCATCTTGCGACAGCCACACGCTCTTAACCCGGAAAGAAACGTGCAATCGCGGCTGGGTTTATAAGGCGGTCGACGACCGCCGCTACCCGGCCAGGTCCCGGATCGAGACGATTCCGATCACCTCGCCGTTCTCGACCACCGGCAGGTGACGGAAACCGTGCTCGAGCATCGTGTTGAGGGCCGACTCGACGTCCTCCTCCGGCCCCACCGTCATCGGGTCCCGGGTCATCCAGGACGACACCTCATGGCCGGGCGCGTCGTGCGACTGCGATATCGCCCGCACCGTGTCCCGTTCGGTGAAGATGCCCTCCAGCCGATGGCCCTCCATCACCAGGGTCGAGCCGATACGGTGCTGCGCCATCAGCGCGACGGCTTCACCGACGGTGGTCGCCGGGCTCACGGTGTGCAGGGTGGTGCTCATAACCTCGCGGACCGCGGGCACCCCGCGATTCTATTCCGCTAATGGAAGTGGTTGGCGACATTCAAGAGCTGGATGCCGTCAATCGTGGCGGGCGGGATCGGGGTCGCCGCCAGTACCGCGGTGGCCGCCAGCACGAGGATGGCAACCGCCGCCTCGAAGCGAACGAGTCCAAACCCTCGACGCCACGCCAGCGCCGATAGAACCACCATCACGAGGACGCCGGCCGACTTTACGGTCAAGGCCACTCCGTACGGCGTCGTCCACAGGTCAGATAGGTAGCTGATGGCTGAGGACGCCTCGAGGACACCGGTCATCGCAGTGATCGCAAAGGCGATGAGTGCAACACCCCCAAACCGCACGAACATTGCCTTGCCCTCTTCCCCAATCCACCCACCTGGTGGTCGCACGGTCGCCAGCGCCATGATCCCTCCCGCCCATACCCCCGCCGAGAGAACGTGCATCGCGTCGACGAAGATTGGGCCGGCCGGCTGCCCTTCGGCTGCCGCATGGCCGGCGAACGCGAGCGACGCCGCGGCGAACAGTGCGACAGGCGCCACCATCCGCCGTCCAAGCCTGCAGAGCGCAAGCGCCCCGCCTTCGGCGGCTACCCGAGCGATTCGGACCCAGCCATGAGGATTTCCGACGAGAAATCCGATCGCACCTGACAACGAGGTACCCGCGACGAGTGATTCACAGACCACCACCCCCAATCCGCCGAGAAGCGCAATGCCAAGCGCGAGCGCCATCGGCGGTCGCGCCCATGCGATGCGCGGGGTGTTCGCCGCCAACCGCCTGACCACGAAGACGCCGATTACATAAATGAGGCCGGCGTACTCGACCCAGCGCAGGACACCGATTGCAAGGTCGCTTGTCGATGGCATGTCAGAGATCGAACACGTTGAGGGTGGGATTGATGATCGCGGCCAGCACGTGGTCCTCCCACTTGCCGTTGATCAGGAGGTATGCACGCGCAAGGCCCTCGACCTGAAAACCGCAACGCCGGAGCACTGCCGCGCTCCTCTCGTTCCGCGGCATGTGGTTGGCGGTCACCCTGTGCAGCCTCCACCTCTCGAAAGCGAATGCGACGGCGCCGTTCACCGCCTCGGTCATGTAGCCCTTGCCCTGCTCGTCCCGCGCGAGGTTGTAGCCGAGCACGCACGATTGGAAGGCGCCGCGATGCACTTGGGTCAGGTTGAGGTTGCCGGCAATCTTCTCAGGCGCCGAGCGGACAAACAGAAAAGCGCGAAACGATTCGCCCGCAGCGTGCTCGCGCGCACGGATGCGCACCTGCTCCTGCCACATCGTCCCGTTCAGGAAATCGGGCGCGAAGGTCGGCGAGAACGGTTGAAGGTGATCGCGATTGTCGCCGTAGTAGCTGACGATCTCAGGCACGTCTGCGGCTTGCGCCAGCCGCACCGTCAACCGCTCGGTTTCGATCAACCCGGGCTAGGCTCCGGCTGCGGCGATGATCCCTCCGCCCAGCACCCGGCTCCCCGAATAAAGGACCGCCGCCTGCCCGGGAGCAGCACCCAGAAACGGCTCTTTCAGCGACAGCCGGCCGGCCTCGTAAACGGCCGCGATCGGGGCCGAGTGATAGCGCAACCGCGCCTCGCACTCGATCGGTTCTTCGGCCGACCCGTCGATGAAGGTCACGTCACGCAAGTCGACCGCGCGTATTGCGAGCTCCTCGCGGCGCCCAACTACGAGCCGGTTGGCAGGAGCGTCGATCTTCAGCACGTACCACGGACCGGCCTCGCGCAGGTCTCCGAACCCGCTTCGCTGGCCCACGGTGTAGACGGCAGTCCCGCGATGCGTACCGAGCTCGCGCCCTGTCGAGTCGACCACCGCGCCGGCGTGGACCGGTAGCCTCTCGCTCAGATAGCGCGCCGTCTCGCCGCGCGGGACGAAACAGATCTCCATGCTCTCAGCCTTGTCGGCGACCGGAAGGCCAAACTCGCGCGCGTGCTCGCGCACCTCCCGCTTGTCCATCCCGCCAAGCGGGAACACGATCCGGGCGAGTCGCTCGCGGTCGAGGTGATACAGCATGTAGGACTGGTCCTTGGCCGGGTCCAATGCTGCGTGCAGCTCCGGACCGCCGGCACCGTCCATGATCCGCGCATAGTGCCCGGTCGCCAGCTTGTCGAAGCCCAGCGCGAGCACTCGGCCGAGCATGAGGTCGAAGCGGACGAAAGCGTTGCACCGGACGCATGGGTTCGGCGTCCGGCCTTCGAGGTAATCGCGATGAAACGGCTCGATAACGCGCTCGCCGAACTCCTTCTCGAGGTTCCAACAGTAATAAGGAATGTCGAGCAGCGACGCCACGCGACGAGCGTCCTCGACTGCGTTCAGCGAACAGCAGCCGGCGTTGCGCTTGTTCTCCTCAGCGTCGCCGCGAGGCCATTGCTGCAAGGTGACGCCGACCACGTCGTGTCCCTGCGCCTGGAGTAAGGCAGCAGCGACCGAAGAGTCAACGCCGCCGGACATCGCAACGGCGATCCTCACGACCGGCTCTCTACGATTTGTCGAGCGACGATTTCCGCATCCTCTCCGACGCCATAGAGGATTGCCGACTTGTTCTTTCTCATCCAGTGCACGCCTACAAAGTAAAGCCCAGGCACCGCCGTTCGCCCGTCCAGCTGCACCGGGAACCCCATTTCGTCGAAAACGGAGAACTTCACCCAGCCGTACTCAGGACGGTAGCCGCTGGTCCAGATGACAGTCCCAATGCCCTCCCTGACCAGGTCGATCTCGGTGCGAGACTTGATCCTCATCGGCACCGGAATCTCGCATGCAGGATCTGGGGTGCCGGTCGCTGCGCGGTACCGGTCGATGTAGCCCCTGATGTCCGCCCAGCGCGCGTCGCCGAAGTCGACGCTCGTAGCGAGATCGTCGGCGAAGTGAAGCGTTGAGCCTGGTGGCGAGACCGGCCTGGCCGGCGCCGATAATCGCGACGTCAACACTGCGATCCATGTCGGCGGCAATCGTAATCTGGGGCCGATCGCCGAGACTTCTACTCGATCAGGTCGCCCTCGGCCGGCTCGACCTTGACCCCGCGCGACTCCAGGTACTCGACCCCGCGATCCAGCTCTTCGGCCTCACCCGTGATCTCAAGGAGGACCCAGCCCTGGTCGCGCGTGACGTCGGCACGCCGGATGTTGGTGACGATCTCGAACTGCTTGCCCATCTGGTAGATGACCGGCTCTTTGACCATGTCAGGCCCGAATATCAGCTTGAGGCGCCGTCTCCCCATCGCCGAGAGTCTAAGGCCGACAAGCGCCCCCGGCTACTGCCGGCACGATCGAGATCTCGTCCTTCTCGGTGACCTTGGCCTTGAGGCCTGGCCCCAAGCGGACGTCCTCATCGTTCAGGTAGACGTTGACAAACTGCCGCAGCTCGCCCTTGTCGTCGAGGAGCCTGTCCCGGAAGCCCGGGTAGCGCGCGTCGAGCGCCTCGATCGCCGATTCGAGATCGCTCGCCTCGACCGCCACGGTGATCTGACCGTCGGACAGCCTGCGAAGCGGGCCTGGGATTCGAAATTGCGGCATTTCTAAATGTTCACCTTCTCGCGAAACGATTTTAGGGTCGGTTCTATTTCCACGCGTTTCGCGTGGCCATCGACTCTGGCCAGCACATCGGCCGTCTTCAGCCCGTGACCGGTGATGTAGGCAACCACCACCTCGTCCCCTTTCCAGCGCCCCGCGCGCGCCAGCTTGGCCAGCACGCCGACCGTCACCCCACCGGCCGTCTCGGTAAAGATGCCCTCGGTCCTGGCCAGCAGCCGCATCGCGTCGACTATCTCCTCCTCGGTGACCGCCTCCACCACGCCGCCCGTCTCCTTCGCAATCCGGTTGACATACATGCCGTCCGATGGATTCCCGATCGCGATCGAGCGCGCAATGGTGTTTGGCTTTACCGGCAGCACCCTCTCGGGGGTGTCGGAGTTGAATGCGTTGTAGACGGGGGAGCAACCGAGCGCCTGTGCGCCGGTGAACGCAGGAACCTTGTCGTCCCGAACGAGGCCGAAGTCCATGAGCTCCCTGACCGCCTGCCGATGCCTGACGAACTGACAGCCGCTCGCGATCGGGATGATGATCTCGTCAGGCAGCGTCCAGCCGAGCTGCTCGACGGTCTCGAAGGTGACTGTCTTCGACCCCTCCGCGTAGAAGGGCCTGATGTTGATGTTGCAGAAAGCCCAGGGCGTCGACTCGACCAGCTGGCTGCATAGGCGGTTCACCTCGTCATAGTTGCCGCGGACGGCGACCACGTTGGGGTCGAAGACGCTGATGCTGACGATCTTTGCGGGCTCGAGGTCGACGGGGATGAACACGAAGCATTCGAGCCCGGCGCGCGCGGAGTATGCGGCCACCGAGTTGGCAAGGTTCCCAGTCGAAGCGCACGCGATGGTCTCGAAACCGTGGGCGCGCGCCCAGCTGATGGCGACAGACACCACGCGATCCTTGAATGAGTTCGTCGGGTTCATGCTGTCGTTCTTCAGGTACAGGTTGCGAAGCCCGAGCTCGGCGCCCAGGCGGTCGGCCTTGACCAGGGGCGTGAAGCCTTCGCCAAGGCTGACGATCGGAGTCGAGTCCTCGATCGGGAGCAGGTCTCGGTAGCGCCACATTGAAGGCGGGCCGTCCTCGATCCGCTTTCGCGTCACGACCTTCTTGAGCGCGGCGTAATCGAAGACCACATCGAGCGGCCCGAAGCACATCTCGCAGACATGCGTAGCCTGGAGCTCATATTCAGCTCCGCACTCGCGACAACGCAGCCCAAGAAGCTTGGCCATTGTTTTGTCAGTTTAGATGGCGCGCTGAACGTGGCCGGCGGTCACCCGCGGATCTCCAGCCACCACTCGAGCTCCTCGCCCGGCTCGAGCAGCGGAGGCGGCGCAGCCGGATCGGGGTGGTCGCTGCCGCCGGTCGCGGGCTCGATGGCGATCTGGTGGTAGCCGCCGAGGTCGCCATTGCACGCCCATACCCCCACATATGGAGTCAGAGCTGGATCCCAAGCGATCTCGATAGCCGGTCCGGCCCTCCAGTCGAGCCCGGCCCTTGATGACGAACCGGGCGGCAGATGCAACTTCGAGCTGGTGCCTGCCGCGGGGGGCACGAACCCCTCGACGCCTTCAACCACCATCCCTGTCAGATATCGAAACAAAATATGCGAGCACCAGTACGCGTACATCGGGTGCTCTCCGGAATTTCTATACGTGTACTCAACGCGCACAGTGCGAGCTGTCAGCTCGACCCGCCGCCGCAGTCGCCATGGCAGCGTGACCCCTGAGCACTCCATGGTGGCATTTGATGGCGTCTCGTCCAGCACCGTCCAAGGCAGGCGCCACGCCTCGCCGTGGTCGGGGAGCTCGATGCCGGCCCACGCGCTTGGCCCCGGATACCGGGCGGGGTCAACAGTCGGCACCATCTCGTCCCACCCGTATGCGCCCGCGGCCACGAAATTTTCCTGTGACCGATCGGCGACGCCGATCCCCCGGTCGAGAAGCTCATGGCCGTCAAGACGAAGCGAGGTGATACGGCCGCCGTGATCCGGGTTCACAAGCAGATTCCACGGACCTTCATGCAATTCCACAGGTTGCGATCGTAAGGTCTGATCACGTGAGGGCTACGAGGGTCGCTGCCCTGATGTTGTCTATTTGTCTCCTCGGCGCGTGCGCGCGCCCCTCGGCGCAAATCCCCGTAGCCACTCCTTCACCTTTGCCGACCCCCAGCCCTATCCCCATAGGCTCACCCTCGCCTGTCACCACTTCGCTGTCGCACGTCTTTGTGATCGTCATGGAGAACCGAAGCTATGGCCAGGCGCTCTCGGGCTCGTATACCGCCGCTTTGGCGGCCAAGTACTCAGTCGCCACCGACTATCAGGGCGTTTCGCATCCAAGCCTTCCCAACTACCTCGCGCTCACGTCGGGGAGCACGTGGGGGATCGCCGACGACGGCTACCACCGGCTCCCCGCCGGCGGTCTCGGAGCACAGCTGACCTCCGCCGGCATCGCGTGGCGCGCCTACATGGAAGGCATGACCAGCGGCTGCTTCAACAGCCCTTATCCCTACGCGCTCAAGCACAACCCCTTCGCCTATTACGGCGGCAGCTGCCCAAGCCAGGTGGTCAATTTCGGCCACTTCGCCGCCGACATGAAGAACGAGGTTCCGCGTTTCGTCTGGATCACGCCTGGCCTGTGCCACGACGGGCACGACTGCTCGACGGCGACCGCGGATAGGTGGCTGTCGCAAACCGTTCCGTTGATCCTTGCCACGGACGCATGGAAGAACAGCGGGTTGTTGCTGATCACGTGGGACGAAGGTGAAGACAGCGCCAACCACGTGCTCGCGCTCGCCATCCAGCCGAACCCGATGGAGCGCTCGAGCGCACGCGCCTACAACCACTACTCGATGCTGGCCACCATCGAGGACCGCCTCGGTCTCGCGCGCCTGGGCCGGGCCGCGAACGCAAGCCCAATGACCGACCTGGTGAGCAACCCCGGACCGTAAGGACTGCGCGTCAAGTCGCCCAGCGCCCACCAGGCGCACGCGCTCGTCGAAAGACCAGCGCGTTCCCACACATCGCCATGACTCCAACTCGTCTGGCTCACGGCCGGCATCGCTTTCGTTCGCCAGCTGTACCCCACCGCCTTTGTCCAGACCAGATCCACCAGTCCGTGCCATAGCGCCCGCCGTGCTCATCCGGGCGGCGGACTCCTTCTTTACATCGCCGTCTTCTCCGACCGAACCGTCTGGTGTGAATGAGTGATCTCAGCCAGGAATTCCGTATCCACGTTCACCCCGAGCCCCGGTCCCTGCGGCACCCTCAGCCTGCCCTCGACGAGCACGAACGGTTCGGTGATGTCGCGGTGGTAGTAGCGGTCCGACGCTGACGTATCACCGGGCAGAGTGAAGTTGGGCATCGCGGCCATCGCCACGTTGCCGGCGCGCCCTAGGCCGGTCTCCAGCATCCCCCCCATCCACACGGGGATACGGTGCTGCGCACAGAGGTCGTGGATGCGGCGCGCCTCGAGGTAGCCGCCGACGCGCCCCGGCTTGATGTTGATGATCTGACATGCGCCCAGCTGGATCGCGTCTGCCGCGGCCTGGACCGAGGTGATCGACTCGTCGAGGCAGATCGCTGTCTGGACCACCTTCGCGAGCTCCGCGTGGGCGAGAACCTGCTCCTCCGGCAGCGGCTGCTCGATGAGCAGCAGCTCAAAAGCGTCGAGCTCGGCCAAATGCTTGGCGTCCGACACCGAATATGCCGTGTTGGCGTCCACCTGCAATGGCACGTCTCCGAAGCGCTCCCTCACCGCGCGCACCGGTTCCACGTCCCAGCCAGGCTTGATCTTCAGCTTGATCCGTCGGTAGCCCTGGTCGAGATAGCCGCCCACTGTTTGCAGGAGTGCGGGGATCGAGGCGTGGATCCCGACCGACACCCCACAGTCGACCTCCTCCCTCACAGCGCCAAAGAAGTGGGCGAACGACTCGCCGCTAGCGCGCAGCTGGGCGTCGAGGACCGCCATCTCGATCGCAGCCTTCGCCATCTGATGGCCGTGCACCGGTCGCAGGACCTGCCCGACGTCCTCCGCTGACAGACGCCCACGCTCGAACAACCTCGGCAGCAAGTGGTGGACGAGGACCTGCTGCGCCCCTTCGATGTACTCAGACGAGTAGGTGGGCTCCTCGGTTGCCACGCACTCACCCCAACCGTCGCCATCGCTCGTCTGCGCCTTCAACAGGAGGATGTCGCGCTCGGTCTGGATCCCGAAGGACGTCTCGAAAGGCGCCACGAGCGGCAGCCTGATGCGAAACAGCTCCACGGCTTCGAGGGTCAACGGGTTCACCGTGTGGATGTTATTCGCCGGCCGATAGTGCTAGCGCCGTCAGCCTTGCATCGTCATCGTCACTGAGCTCGACATCCACAGCCGCAACGTTCTCTTCGAGCTGCCGCACATTGGACGCGCCGGGAATGGCCACCACGTTCGGCTTGCGGATGAGCCACGCGAGGGCAACCTGTGAGTTGGTCGCGCCGTGCCTCGCACCGATCTCCCCGAGTGCGTCGACCAGCGGTTGCAAACGCTGCCGCGACTCGGCGCTGAACGCGCGCCGAGCGCGCCTGAAGTTTCGCGGCGGCGTCTTCTGGTACTTCCCCGACAACAAGCCCTGGCCCAACGGGCTATACGCGATGATCACCCGGCCTTCGCGCTGAGCCCACGGCAGCAGCTCGTGCTCCGGCGCGCGCACGATCAGGCTGAAAGGGACCTGGTTCGAAAGCACCGGTCCCCCGAGGGCGCTCTCCGCCGCTTGCCACTGGGTGAGCGAATGGTTGCTGACGCCGACATGGCTTACCAGTCCGGAATCGACCAGCCTCTTCATCCGCGGCATCGTCGAACGTGGCGGAAACAACCAGCTCGGCCAGTGGAGCTGGTAGAGATCGAGTCGATCCACGTCCAAGCGCTTAGCACTCGCGCGAGCGCGCCCTTCGACCTGGAACGGGAGGCCGATGGGAAACAGCTTGGTCGCCAGGAACACCTTCTCGCGCTGGCCGCGAATCGCCTCCCCGACGATACGCTCGGAGCGCCCAAGGCCATAAACCTCGGCCGTGTCGATGAGGTTGACACCGAGCTCCAATGCGCGCTTGACAATCACGCCGGCCTCACCGGTCGCGTAGTCCTTCCCATAGCCCCATTCGGTCGAACCGAACTGCCAGGTGCCGAGCCCGATCGCCGACAATCGCGCGCCTCCGACCTCGACGAACTTCATCGGGGCAGCTCGCCCCGCGCCAGGCGGTCGTACACCATCTGCGACCACGACTCCATTCCGAGGTAATAGATCCGCATCTCATCGAGCGTCAGCAGCTCGCCCGCGAGCTTGTCCGTCTCACGGATCGCGATGTTCGGCGAAGTGCCATCGACGAGAAACACGACCCCAAGATGCACCTTCGATACGGGCGAGGACTCGTCGTTGAGCAGGCCGATCAGCTTCGCCTCGAAGCTGCCGTCGTAGCTCACCTCCTCCTCCCACTCGCGTTTCAAACCGTCCTGGATCGGATCGCCGCCCTCGAGGTCGCCAGGATTGATGTGGCCGCCAAGCCCCAAGGAATACTGCTTGCGCAACCGCTTCTCGGAGGAGGCGCGCAGGCGGTGCGTAAGGAAAAACCGGTCGCCGTGGCGAAATACGACGTAGGGGATGATCTGCTGGTAGCTGGGATCGTCCTCAACCTTGGCCCGCGCCATGAAGAAATGGTGTTCGCGAATCACCGCCTGACGCTCCTCCAGGCGATCGCTGACGAAACCGTGCCAGGCGCCGTCGGGAAAGATGTCCTCTCGCTTCACGCACAGCACCTGCTCGGAGGCGGCGCTCATAGCTGCGTCAAGTCGATAAGAGGCTCCGTGCGCTGCGGGCTCATTGAGCGGATGTCGAGCGGTGGCGAGTCGCCGTTGATCATGGCCGCCAGGTTGTCCGCCACCGCAGGCGATTGCATCACGCCGTGGCCGCTGAACCCGCACGACGACCACACGCCACCGCGCGCAGTCTCTCCGACCAGGGGATGGTGGTCAAAGGTCATCTCGTAGTTGCCGCTGATATAGCCATCGGGTTCCAGCACCTCCGCTCGAGGCGCTCGCATCGCCAGCCACTCGCGTATGCGATTCCAATCGTGCTGATCGCCCGGCCCCATCACCCACAGCCTGCGGTCGCGCTCGCGAAAGTGGAAGCCGGAGCCCGACTCCAGCGTAATCGGCACCCTGTCACCTAACCAATCGTATGGGCCGGTCATGAATACGCCGCGCTCCACGGCTTCGACCGCCAGCCTGACCTCGAGCTTGTCTCCGACCCCCGACGACCACACGCCACATGCCACGACCACGATGTCGGCGGTGAGGTCGCGCGGCCCCGCCTCTCGCCCGAGGCGGAAGTCGACACCGAGCTCACGGGCCTCCTCCATGTATGCGCCGAGGATCTCGAGCGGGATGTACTGCCCGTCGAGCGCGCAGAAGTTGGCGCCTCGAATGCCGGCATCGTCGAGCCAGGGCACGATCGCCCGCGGGTCGGGATGCTCGATCGGCAGGCCGCAGGCCCGCTGGAAATCAGCCCTGCGCAGTAGCTCGATTGCGGCCTCCGGCGTCTCGGCGAGGTAGAGGTAGCCGTTGGGTTGAAAGTGAATGTGCTCGGCCCGCTCCACGAAAAAATTTCGGGACGCGAGCGCCAGGTTGATGTTCAACTCGCTGCCGTGCTGCGTGCGAAATCCGCCCAGCGCTTTCGAGGTCGAGCCCGAAGGTTCCACCGAGGGGTCGAAGACCACGACGTCCCTTCGCCCTCGTCGCGCGAGCGCCCACGCCAGCGAAGCGCCGGCCACTCCTGCCCCGAGGATGGTGACCATCAGAGAACGCGGACCAGGCCGCGGCCGAACACTGCGATCAGCTCGGCCGTGCGGTCGATCGTTTCGTCGCTCACCCGCAGGAAGTAGATCCACGCCGCGCGCTCCGTATCTGTGGTGATCATCGTGCGGGCCGAATCGGAGGTCGGATTGCCGCAAGGTCCCTCGGCGTCCGCCACGCAAATGCGGCCGGCGACGTTGACGCGCTCTTTGCCGATGCCGTTGTAGCTCTCGCCCTCCGACCCGAGCCTTACCACGAGCTCGTCGCCGCGCACCTTGCCAAGGTCGTACAGCCCGACCGGCACCTGCAGCTGCACCGAAAGAGCGTTGGCGACGTCGACCAAAGAGTTGATGCGAGGGAGCGGTTCGCCCTTCTTCAGCCGGCGCAGCAGCGCCTCAGAGGAAGGCCTGACTCGCGTCGGATCGATGCCGAATCGCCGGTACAGCGCACGCGCGGGCGCGGCGTCGCCGACCTCGCCGGTTCTAACGGCCTGCGTCGCTCGCTTGACCTCCAGCTCGAAGTCCTCGCGTGGCTCCGTCACCTCGAGCTCGTACAGGTCGAGGGTGACGAGCTCGATGTCGAGCTCGGATCGGACTGTCAGCACAGGTCTTCCAGCTGGTCGAAGAACCCGGGATAGGAGATGTTCACGCACTCGGCGTCTTCGATCTCGGTCTCGCCGTCGGCGAGCAGCCCAGCGACGGCGAGCGCCATCGCGACGCGGTGGTCTCCGAGCGACCGAACCTGAGCGCCGCGCAGCCTGGATGGACCCTCGATCGTCCAGCCATCTGCGTTGGCCGTGATGTTCGCACCCATAGCGGCCAGTCCTTCGGCCATCGCCGCGATGCGGTCCGACTCCTTCACGCGCAGCTCGGCCGCGCCCGAGATGTGGCTTCGCCCTGCGAGCTGGGTGGCAGCGACCGCAAGGATCGGCAGCTCGTCGATCATCTCCGCAGCGGTGTCGCCGGCGACCTCGAGCGGGTCGTCCGAAAAGGAGGCGTGAACCTCAAGGTCGGCGACCGGCTCGCCCGCGCTGTGTCGCCTACGCGACTTGTGGATGTCGAAACCGTGGTGCCTCAGGAGGTCGAGGAACGCGGTCCGCGTGGGGTTGACACCGACGCCGGGGAGAACCACTGTCGAACCGGGTACCAGACCTGCCGCCACCAGCCAGAAGCTCGCAGCGCTTAGATCACCAGGAATCTCGATGTCGAAGGGCTTGAGCATGGTCGCCTGGCGAATCTCAACGCGATCCCCCTCCGACGTGACTTCGGCGCCCATCGACCGGAGCATCACCTCGGTGTGGTCGCGAGTGCGCACGGGCTCGATGATGGTTGTGGTGCCTTCGGCGAAGAGGCCTGCGAGCAGGAGCGCCGACTTGACCTGTGCGCTTGCCACCGGCATCTCGTACTCAATGCCGTGGAGTGGCACATGCCCGCCGACGCGCAACGGCGGCCATTGCGCGTGGGCGCCCATTTCCAGCAGCGGCTTGACGACACGGTCCATCGGCCTGCGGGTCAACGACTCGTCGCCTGTGAGCTCGCTGACAAACTCCTGGGCCGCGAGGATGCCGGCGAGCAGGCGCATGGTCGTGCCTGAGTTGCCGCAGTCCAGCGCCACGCCGGCCTTGCGGACGCCATCGAGTCCAAACCCTCGAACCGCGGACTCTTCGATCACCGCTCCCAGCGCGCGAAGGCAGTTGGCAGTCGACTGCACGTCGGCGCCGGTCGAAAGTCCGTGCACGCGACTCCAGCCATCGGCCAGTGAGCCGAGGATCAGAGCGCGATGCGAGATCGACTTGTCACCGGGCAGGTTGACCTCACCCTCGAGCCTCTCTGCTTTGCGCACGGTCGCGATCAAGTCGCGTCGTGAGCCCAGCGTTCCCGAACCGAGCGCGCTTCTTCGAACAGCTCGACCAGGCGCGGATCGTCGTCCTGAAGATGGCGGCGCAATCGCGCCAACGTGGCGCTGATGGCGTCAAGCTGCTCAACCAAGTGGGCGCGATTGGTCCGCGAGATCCCCGCGTAAAGCTCTGGGGCACCGGCGGCAAGGCGGCTCATGTCGCGAAATCCCGACGCCGCCAGCTTGGATGCCTCGGGCCAGTCGGACCGGCTGGAGAGCGAGAGGACGTAGCCCACCGACAGGAGGAAGGCGGCGTGGCTGACTCCGGCCACGAGCCGATCGTGAGTCGCCGCGTCCATAACCAGGGAATGCGCACCGACCGACTCGACCAGATGGCTCACTGCCGGGTGCGCGCTGGTGAGGACCCAGGGCGCACCCTGGAACAGCGAAGGGTCGGCAGCGTCAATGCCGGCCATCTCCTTTCCGCACATCGGATGGCCGCCGATCAAGTCGACGCCGGATTCTGATGCCCATTCCATGACGCTGACCTTCGTGCTGGCCATGTCAGTCACCACCTTGCCGGCAACGTGACCGCTGAGGCTCGAAAAGACCTGGCGCAAAGCCAGGATCGGAACGGCCAGCACCACCATGTCTGAGATCTCGACGACCGCCAGGTCCGCGCTTCCGCTGGTGACGACGCCACGATCCACAGCTTTGCGCAACGTGGTCGGGTCTTTGTCGCTCCCAACGACAACCACGTCGGGTCTTGACTGCTTGAGTGCGAGCGCGAGCGAAGAGCCCATCAAGCCGAGGCCTACTATCGCGACAGTAGGCATGTTGGCGTGCGGTCTAGGCGAGCTGCCTGGACATCGCGCCCAGCAGCCGTCTGAGGTCTTCCATCAGGCGATCGAAGTTCTCGAAATCGAGGGACTGCGCCCCGTCTGACAGCGCCTGGTTCGGCGTGGGGTGCACCTCGACGATCAGCCCGTGCGCGCCGGCCGCCACCGCGGCCAGTGCAAGGGGTCGCACCAGCGACCACCGGCCGGTTGCCTGCGAGGGGTCGACGATTATCGGCAGGTGCGACAGCTCTCGCGCCAGTGGGACCGCGTTCAGGTCGAGCGTGAACCGGGTCGACGTTTCGAAGGTGCGGATGCCCCTCTCGCAGAGAATCACGTCGCGGTTGCCCTGCGACAGGATGTACTCGGCAGCCAGCAGCCATTCCTCGATCGTCGACGACATGCCTCGCTTGAGCAGCACGGGCTTGCCCGAGCGGCCGGCCTCCTGCAGCAGCGCGTAGTTCTGCATGTTGCGGGTGCCGAGCTGGAGGATGTCGGCGTAGCGCGCCACGAGCTCGACATCGCCTGGCGCCACCACCTCCGTCACGACCTTGAGGCCGGTCTCGTCTCGAGCCAGCGCCATCATCTTCAGCGCCGACTCGCCCAGGCCCTGGAACGAATAAGGCGAGGTGCGCGGCTTGAACGCGCCACCGCGCAGGATGGTCGCGCCCTGGGCGGCGACGTGGCGAGCCGTCTCGAGGAGCATGTCCTCGCCTTCGACCGAGCATGGGCCGGCCATCATCACGACCTCATCCCCGCCGATCTTCACGCCCCCGACGTCGACCACCGTGTTCTGGGGCCGGAACTCGCGGCTCGCGAGCTTGAACGGTTTGGTGATGGGGATGATCTCGTGGATCGCGTTGAGGTGGGAGAACGCCTCCTTATAGGCGTAGGCGTTGCCGCCGATCACCCCGACGAGAGTGCGCTCCTCGCCACGCGACAGCTCGGTCTTGAGCCCGATCTCGTGGACGCGATCGACAACCGCCTTGATATCGGCTTCGGTCGCCGTGTGCGTCATGACGATGATCACGGGATGACTGTTCCTCTCAGTGAATCGAGGTCGGCCTTGATCGCCTTCGCTCCGCGCAGGTAGGCGAATCGCATCGCCGACTGCGGCTTGGCGGTGTTGTAGAGCAGAAGGATACGTATGCACATCGGAACCGCGCGCGGATTGGGCAGGAGGACGTCCATGTCGTGGCCGCACAACAGCGGCACCTCCAGCCAGCCCAAACGGCGGGCGGCGTAGGCGGGAAACTCGGCTGTGAGGTCGTGGGTGGTGGTGAAGTAGGCAAAGCAGATCTCGCCTTTGTCGAGGTCATTGAGGCGCGTCAGCTCCACCAGGATCTCCTGCGTCGCCTCGGTGATGGCCTCCGCCGTGTTGGCCTCCGCCGTGGTCGCGCCGCGAATCCCCCTTACCGGCATGCCTTCAAAAGCTCCTTGACCAACACCACCGGGTCGCGCCCCTTGTCGATCTCGGCGACTATCGCGCTCCCCACAACAGCGGCGTCGGCCACGCCAAGCAGGGCTTTCAAGTGCTCGGGACGCGAGATGCCGAAGCCTGCCGCCACCGGCAGCGGGGTGTGGTTTCGCACCTTCTGCATCAGCTCCGGCATCCCTTCCGGCAGTTCTTTGCGCGCTCCAGTGATGCCGGTGACGGTGACGCAGTAGACGAAACCGCTCGAGTGCTCACAGATGGTCTGCAGCCGCTGCAGTGATGTGGTCGGCGACACCATGAACACGGTATCGAGCGACGCCGCCCGCAGCCATCCGGCGACCGGCTCGGATTCTTCCACCGGCAGGTCGGGCACGATCACGCCCGTCACGCCCGCCTGCGCCGCCTCGGCCGCAAACTTCCGCGGGTCGTACGCGAGGATCGGATTGATGTAGGTCATGAGCACTATGGGCGTGCCTTCTTTCGCGATCGCCGAGGCCAGCTCGAGGCAGGCCTCGACCGTCATGCCATGTTCGAGCGCCACCTGCCCGGCGCGCTGGATGACGGGCCCGTCCGCCAGCGGATCGGAGTGAGGTATGCCGATTTCGAGCGCGGCGATGCCGGAGGTTGCGAGCTTCTTGCCCACCTCGACCGACTTCTTGCGGTTGGGGTGGCCGCCCATCATGTACGCGACGAGCTTCAGGTCGCCATCGGCCTTCAGCGCTGCTTCGAGACGCAGGCCCTCAGACACCTTCGACGGAATCCATGTCCTTGTCGCCGCGACCGGAAAGGCAGACGAGGATTCGCCCGCCAGGCCCGAACTCGCGCGCCATCAGGCCGGCGTGATGCAGCGCATGAGACGGCTCGAGCGCCGGCATGATCCCCTCCAGCCGGGTGCAGAGCTTGAAAGCGGCGACCGCATCCTTGTCGGTCACCGCCACGTACTGGACGCGCTCGGAGTCACGTAGGAACGAATGCTCAGGGCCCACACCGGGATAGTCGAGACCGGCGGAAATCGAGTGTGTCGGCAGGATCTGGCCGTCGCCGTCCTGCAGCACGTAGGAGTAGCTGCCGTGCAGCACGCCCGGGCGGCCGCCTACGAGCGAGGCCGCGTGCCGGCCCGTGCGCACCCCTTCACCCGCGGCCTCGACACCGATCAGCGCTACGTCCTTGTCGTCCAGGAATGCCGTGAACATCCCGATGGCATTCGAGCCACCGCCGACGCAGGCGATGATCGCATCGGGCAACTTCCCATCGACCGACAGGTACTGCTCGCGAGCCTCGTCGCCGATCACACGCTGCAGGTCGCGAACCATCTCCGGATAGGGGTGAGGGCCGACAACCGAGCCGATGATGTAGTGGGTGGTGCGCACGTTGGTGACCCAGTCACGTATCGCCTCTGAGGTCGCATCCTTCAGCGTCTTGGTCCCCGCAGTCACCTCGACGACCTCAGCCCCGAGAAGCTTCATGCGGCGCACGTTCATCGATTGCCTCCGCATGTCCTCGGTGCCCATGTAGACGGCGCACTCGAAGCCGAAGCGAGCGCACACCGTCGCGACCGCCACGCCGTGCTGCCCCGCGCCAGTTTCCGCGATGATCCGTTTCTTCCCCATCCGCAGCGCGAGCAGCGCCTGGCCGACAGCGTTGTTCAGCTTGTGCGCGCCGGTGTGGCACAGGTCCTCGCGCTTAAGGTGAATGTGCGCGCCGCCGAAGTGCGCGCCCAAACGCGTGGCCGCATACAGCGGCGTGGGGCGGCCGACAAACGCTCGCCGATGGCCGGCAAGCTCGAGCTGGAACTGCGGATCGGCCTTCGCCTCGTGCCACACGTCCTCGAGCTCCCCGAGCGCGGCCATGAGCGTCTCGGGCACATACTGCCCGCCATAAGCGCCGAAGCGGCCATGCTCGGGATGGCTCATCCCAACACTTCCGCGATGCGCACCGCGTGCACGAACGCGCGCACCTTGTCGGGGTCCTTGACCCTGACGGCAGATTCGACTCCGCTCGACACATCGACACCATATGGCTTGAATTCGCTCACGACCCTGGACACGTTACCCGGTTGAAGTCCGCCAGCGATGAACACGCGACGCGTACCGAGCAGCTCGCGAGCGCTCTCCCAGTCCCACGTCTGGCCGGTGCCGCCGCGCTGGTCGGCGGACCACGAGTCGAGCATGATCGGGTCAGGCCATGCCCCGGCGTCGGGTATCTGACCGTCCTTGACCTTCAGCACTTTCATCACCGGCCGGCCTGCGTCGTAGCCCGCGGGCTCAGAGCCGTGAAGCTGCAGCAGGTCGAGCCCGACAAATTCGGCAATCTGCCGAACCTCGTCGGGGTCCTGGTCGATGAACACGCCGACGATCGTTGGGCGAAGCGAGAGCCCGTCCACAATCGCTTTGACTGCCTCTGGTGTGAGCCGGCGGTCAGAGCGGCAGAAATGAAAGCCCAGCAGGTCCGCGCCGGCCTCGATCGCGGCCTGGGCGCCACCGGGGTCGCAGATGCCGCAAATCTTCACCTGGATCGTCATGCCGCCGCGAGCTCCCGGATTCGCGCGGCGGGGTCCTCGGCTCGCATCAGCGACTCGCCGACCAGGATCGCGTCGGCGCCTGCCTCGCGCATGCGGCGCGCGTCGTCCGCCGTGTGAATGCCGCTTTCCGCCACCACCAGCACGTCGGGTGGGATCGCCTTGCGCAGCCGCTCGATCAGACCCAGGTCGACGTTAAAGGTGCGCAGGTCGCGGTTGTTGACGCCGATGATCTGCGCTCCCGCGGCGAGCGCAGTCTCGACTTCGGCCTCGTTGTGAACTTCGACCAGCGCTGCCAGACCGCGGCTTTGCGTCACTCGGACCAGCTCGTCCAAGCGCTCCAGGTCGAGCGCTGCGACGATGAGCAGGATGGCGTCGGCGCCCGCGGCGCGCGCCTCCCCCACCTCGTACGGATCGGTGACGAAGTCCTTGCGAAGGATCGGCAGGTCGGTGGCGAAGCGGGCCGCAACCACGTGCTCAGGCCGGCCGCCGAAGCTCGCCATGTGAGTCAGCACCGAGATGGCGGCCGCGCCGCCCATCGTGTAAGCGCGCGCAAGGTCGCCGGGCCGGTAGTCCTCGGCGAGGACGCCCATGCTCGGGGTGCGCTGCTTCATCTCGGCGATGACGGCCAGACCTGGCCGGCGCAAAGCGCCGACGAAGTCCTTTGGAGTGTGCGCGAAGATCGCGCGCTCCAGGTCATCGGGCGTAATCAGCGCTCGCCGCCGCTGCATGTCCTGCCGAGCCTCGGTGACCAGGCGGGCGAGCAGGTCTTCGGTAGGGCTCACTCCTGGGAGATTGTCGCCCAGCGCTGGAGAATGTCGCCGGCGCGGCCCGAGTCGATCGCGTCAGCTCCTGCGCTGAGACCCTGCTTCCAGTCCTTGGCGAGGCCGGCCGCACGCAGCGCGGCCGCCGAATTGAGGAGGACCACGTCGCGCCGCGGACCGCGGGCTCCGCCGAGCACCTCGCGCGCGATGCGGGCGTTCTCCTCGGGCCCACCACCCCGCATTGCGTCGATCGGCGCGCGGCCGAGGCCGAGCTCCGCAGGATTGAGCTCGTACTCCTTTCTCTGACCGTCGATCTCGATGACGTGAGAGGGCCCGCTCACCGACAGCTCGTCCATCCCGTCACCGGCGTGGAAAACGATCGCGCGCTCGACCCCGAGGCGCATGAGCACGTCGGCCATCTTGCCGGCCACCTTGCCGTCGGCCACCCCAAGGGCCTGGTACCTGGCGCCGGCGGGATTACATAGAGGTCCGAGAACGTTGAACACGGTCCGCAGCGCGAGCTCCTTGCGCGGGACGGCGGCGAAGCGAAACGACGGGTGAAAGATTGGCGCGAAAAGAAAGCCGATGCCGGCCTCATCGACGCAACGGGCGACGCCCTCAGGCGCGAGGTCGACCTTCACGCCCAGCTGCTCGAGCACGTCGGCCGAGCCGCAAAGCGATGAGGCCGCTCGGTTGCCGTGCTTGGCCACGCGGGCGCCGCAGGCCGCGGCCACGATCGCGGAAAGGGTGGAGATGTTGAAGGTCGCGAGGCCGTCGCCACCCGTGCCGCAGGTGTCGAGAAGCGCGCCGCCGATTTCAATCGGCGTGGCCATCGCACGGGCGGTGCGGGCGAACCCCGTGAGCTCCTCGACAGTCTCGCCCTTGATGCGCAGCGCGACGAGGAACCCGGCAATCTGCACCGGCGTGGCGTCCCCACGAATGATCTCCTCAAAGTTGGCGGCAGCCTCCTCCTCAGAAAGCGACTCACCTTTGACGAGCTTGGCGATGGCTTCGATCACGCGATCTTCCTGGCCGCACGGCGGATAAAGTTGGCCAGGATCTTCTTCCCTTCTTTGGTGAGCACAGACTCAGGGTGGAACTGCACCCCATAGGTCGGGTGCCGGGAATGGCGCAGCCCCATGACAGTGTCGTCCGCGGTCCACGCCGTGACCACGAGCTCCTCGGGGATCGAAGCGCGCTCCACGATCAGAGAGTGGTAGCGCGTCGCCTCGAATGGATCGCTCACACCCGCCAGCACGCCCGAGTTGTCGTGGCGGATCCACGACGTCTTGCCGTGAGACGGCACGTTGCGCACCACCTTGCCGCCGAACGCTTCGCCCAGGCACTGGTGCCCGAGGCAAACGCCAAGGATGGCGAGCTTGCCGCTGAGCTCCCGAATCGCCTGGGTCGATATGCCCGCCTCCTCCGGCGTGCCGGGCCCCGGCGAGATGACCAGGCCGTCATAACCCGCGAGCTCTGCAACCTTCACCTCGTCGTTGCGATACACCACGGGCTCGACCCCGAGCTCGCCAAGGTACTGGACGAGGTTGTAGGTGAACGAGTCATAGTTATCGATCACTGCGAGCTTCGGGGTCGGAGGAGTCGCGCTCACATCTCCTCCGCCATCTCGATTGCTTTGAACATCGCCCCTGCCTTCTCGAGCGTCTCGTCGAATTCCCTCTCCGGCCGCGAGTCCGCCACCACGCCGGCTCCGGCCTGGACGTAGGCGATGCCATCGGCGATGACGACAGTGCGCAGCGTGATCGCCATGTCGAGGTTGCCGCCGAAGCTGACGTAGCCGAGCGAGCCCGCGTACACGCCGCGCTGCTCGGGCTCGAGCGCGGCGATCACCTCCATCGCGCGAATCTTGGGAGCGCCGGAGACGGTCCCCGCCGGGAAGGAGGCCTTCAGCGCATCGAGCGACGTGCAACCATCGCGCAGCTCGCCGCTCACCGTGGATGAGATGTGCATGACGTGTGAGTAGCGCTCCACCTCCATGAAGCGATCGACGTGCACGGTGCCTGGTCGTGCGACGCGGCCGACATCGTTGCGACCGAGGTCGACGAGCATCACGTGCTCGGCCCTCTCCTTCAGGTCGTTCAAGAGCTCCTTCTCCAGCGCCACGTCTTCGGCCTGGTCTGCGCCGCGCCTCCGCGTGCCGGCCAGCGGCCGCGTCTCGACTCGCTTGCCCTCGACCTGCACGAGCTTCTCGGGTGAGGTGCCAACCACGTGACGGTCCCCTCCCAGAGCCAGAAAGAACATATAAGGCGATGGGTTGATGGCGCGAAGGCAGCGATAGACGTCGAAAGGACTCGCGGCCAGGGGCTTATGGAAGCGTTGCGAGACGACGATCTGAAACGCATCGCCCGCGAGGATGTGCTCTCTCGCCGCATCGACCATCGCGTGAAACTGGCCAGGGGTCACGTTCGATTTCCATGGCGATCCGTCCACGCCGCGAGGCCACAGCGCAACCTGGTCAGAGGCCAGCCGCTCCTCCATCGTGTCGATTCGGGCCTTGGCAGCTTCGTAGTCCTCGCGGGCGGGCCTGAAGATGGTCAGCAGCTTCAGCCGCCGAGTGACGTGGTCGAAAACCGCGAGGTCCTCGGCGCGCAGAAAGGCGCTTTCGGGCAGGGGCGGTGCAGCGCCCTCGGCCAGCGGAAGCCGCTCGAAGTGGCGCGCCGTCTCGTAACCGAGATAGCCGACGGCGCCGCCATGGAAGCGGGGAACGCCACGGACCGGGGCGGTCGCTTCGGCGGCGACGGCGCGAAGGGCGGGCAATGGGTCGCCTTCACCAAGGTCCAGGGCGCAGGGCTCGAAGCCGATGAACGAGTAGCGCGCCTGCCTCTCGCCCCCCTCTACGCTCTCGAGGAGAAAGCCGGGCGAGCCGGGAGGGCACAGGAGCGAGTAAGCGCGAACGGGGGTCAGCATGTCGGCCAGCACCTCCCGGTAAACCGGGATGAGTGAGTAATCCTTGGCCAGCGCCAAGGCTTCGTCACGAGTGGGAGTGAAGAGTCCTCCCCGCTGTCCTCCGGGGTCCCCGCGCGAAGCGCGGGAGGGTCCAGGGCCGGAGGGGGCGTTCAAATCAGCAACACCGTGCAATCGCTCATCTAGACCTCATCTCAACTGACCTATCCGCGCGACTCCCTGTGGCCGCGCCGGAGCGCAAACGTTATCAGATCGCTAACCCTGTTTCGCCTTGGCCTTCATCTCACGCTTGACCACGCGCGCCTCCGCCATCGTTTCTTCGGAATCCACGTCGGCCACCGTGTGCCAATTCGCCGCGTGCTTCTCCCACCCCGCCGGCTTGACCCCGAACTTCTTGGCCAGCACGGACACCAGGATCTTGACCTTCATGTCCCCAAACCCAGGCAGCTTCTTGATCCTGATCGCAAGATCGTCGCCATCCCGCGCCTCGGTCCAGACCGCGGCAGCATCGCCCCCGTACTCCTTCACGACTGTCTGGCACAGGGCCTGAACGCGTTGCGCCATGCTGCCGGGAAACCGATGCAGCGCGGGCCGCTCGCGGAACACGGCGCCGAGCTTGTCAGGGTCCATGGCCGCGATCTTGCGGGCGTCGAGGTGGCCAAGCCGCTGCTTCAGTACGTAGGGCCCGCTGAAAGCCTTCTCCATCTTTACCTGCTGATCGAGGACCAAACCGATGAGCAATGCCAAAGGATCGGTCTCAAGCAGGCGGTTGGCTTCAGGATCCTCGGTCCAGACGATTGGCACATGTGCATTATCCCAAGCCCAACTCTCACCAGCCGAAGTACCTCTTTCCGTTATATACCTTCGTGCTGAAGCCCCCCGACCCGTCGAGCCATTACGAACCTGGCTCGTCGGCGGACTTCGACCGCCTCTACCGCAATGCCTACCCGCGCGTTTACAGGACGCTGGTCGCCATCCTCGCGGACCCGGCCGAGGCGGAGGACTGCGCCCAGGATGCCTTCGTCCACGCGTTCAAGGCCTGGAAGCGCTGGCGCCCCGATGCTCCGGCCGAAGCGTGGATCCACCGCATCGCGGTGAACTCCGCGATCAGCTACAGGCGGCGGGCCCGCCTGCGGTCGGTAGGAGAGGTCGTCAGGCGCCTCGGACGCCCGTCCCCTGGCAAGGACCCCGCAGACGTGGCGGCGCAACCAGACCTGCTGGGCGCCCTTCGGACCCTGCCCCCCAAGCTCGCGGCAGCGATTGTCCTTCGGCACTACCACGGCTATAACAACCGCGAGATCGCCGCCTCGCTGGGCGTATCGGAGCGGACGGTCGGCACCCGGCTACGGCAGGCGGCGGAGCGGCTTCGCGCCGCCTTGGGACCGGAGATCGGGCTCGACGCCTTCTCACTTGAGGCAGCAGCGGCGTTGTCTTCCCGCACAGAGCGAGAGTTATATGCCGATTCCTGAGAACGAAATGCTGGGTCCTGGCCTCGAGAGGCGTTTGAAAGCCGCCCTCGACGAGGTGCTGCCGCCCTCCCCAACGCTCTCGAGCGCGCGCTATCGAATGGGCGCCGCAAAGAGATTGAGCAGGGCGTGGCGCTTTGCGCCGGCACTCGTGGCGATCGTGGCCGCGGGCGCGGTGCTGACGGCCACCGCAGCCACCGGCAGCCCGAACCCTGCCATCTGGCGAGACCGCGCGGGTACCGTGATCCAGAACGTCAGCCACTTCCCCACGTCGACGCCCAAGGCCACAAAGAGCCCGAAGCAAGAGCCGAGGGAGAGCCCGGATGACAACGGGACGGTGCCGAGCCGCTCAACTCCCTCGACCAGTCAGAAGCCCGAGCCGAAGCAGTCGCCGGAACCAACTGAGAGGCCAGAGCCGTCGCCGAGCCCGGAGCCCAGCGAAAGCCCGGAGCCCACCCCCACACCCGATTCATCTGGCGGGGCCGATTCGTCAGTTGGATCCGACGCGTCTCCGACCCCGACTAGCAGCGACGGACACTAACCGCCGGCCGGGCCTTCCGACTTTCAGCGGCGAGAGCGTTAGTAAGCATCGACCGGCCCAAAAACCGGCAAACCGAGGAGGAACTCGAATTGCGTAGAACGGGGATTATCAAGGTTGGAGCTGCGACCGTCGCGGCAGGGGCAGGCGTGATCCTGGCGCTCACGTCAGTCATGGCGCACACGTCTCAGGCTGCGGCCATGCACGTGCCAAGCAAGTCCGGGGTGGCGAGCATCATGAGCACCATCGAGGACAAGCAGGACGTCGCCGAGGCGGCTGCGCTGCTCGCGGCCGAGCAGAAGAAGGCGGCCAAGCTTGCCGCGAAGGTTCAGCACGAGGCTGCGGTAGCCGCCGAAGAGGCGACCGAGTCGACCACGACCGAGGCCAACGAGGACTCGACCTCGTCCGGCACCGGCACCGGCACCGAGACTGAGAACGACGCCACCGAGGTGAACGCCGACAACGACCAGAACGAGACACAGAACCAGCAGGACACGCAGGACGCGACCGAAGCACAGGACAGCACCGACTCACAGTCGGGCGACTAACTAAACAGGCGCAACAGAAAGGGTCGGGCCGGTGCCCGGCCCTTTATTTCTTGCCGCGACGCTGCACGAACTGGAAGCCGAACCGGCCCTTCAAGCACAGGTGGCCGGCGGTGACGCTGTGGTCGAGCGGCGAGGTCACCTTCACGATCGAGTTGTCCTGCACGTGCAGCTCGAGCATGCAGCCGACGCCGCAGTAGGGACAGACCGTCTCGGTCACCTTCTGCTGCGACTCGTCCCAGGTGCCGGCCTGGCGCATGTCGTACTCGCTCTTGAACATCAGGGCGCCCGTGGGGCACACACCGATGCAGTTGCCGCAGTAAACGCACGCCGACTCAGGCAGCTCTACGGTGAACTCGGTGGAGATGTGCGCATCGAAACCGCGACCGGCGACACCGATCGCAAACGTGTTCTGAGCGTCGACCCCGCAAGCCTCGACGCACTTGTAACAAAGGATGCAGCGCGAGTAGTCGCGCACGTACAGGTCGTTGTCGATCTTCACGGGCTGCGCAACCGTGGCCGCGAGAGGACCGAACCGCTGAGGCGCGGCGCCGTATTGCGACATCCAGCCCTGCACCTGAGGCCCGCACAGGGACATATCGACTGACGAGGCGAGCATCTCGAGCACCATCCGGCGGCTGTGCCGCACGCGATCGGAGTCCGTGTGGACCTTCATCCCCGCCTCCACCTTGCGCGAGCAGGCGGGCACCAGGACCCGAGAGCCCTCGACCTCGACGACGCACACGCGGCACACGTTGACCGGGGTCAGGTTCTCGAGCTGGCAGAGCGTCGGAGTGTCGATGTTGATGCCCCGGCAGGCCTCGAGTAGCGTCGTGCCCTCGGTGACCTGCACGTCCTCGCCGTCGATGTTGACAGTGACCATTCGCCTCGGCAGGCCGACGAACACTCCGCTCGCCATCTAGTTCACACCCGCAATTTTCAGCTGGATCAACGCGGAGCCGATCGCGCTGGCGGCGGTCTGCCCGAGCCCGCAGATCGACGCGTCGCGCATCGCGCGCGCGATGTCGCTGAGCAAAGCGATGTCCATTTCTCGCAGAGACTGATTGCGCTCGCTGAGAATTCTCTTCAGCGCCTCCTCCTGCCGGACTGTCCCGACGCGACACGGGACGCACTGCCCGCATGACTCGTCGCGAAAGAAGCGCGCGATGCGAAGCAGGACCTGCTCGAGGTCGGCAGTGTCGTCGAAGACGATGACGGCGCCCGATCCGAGCGTGGCACCGATCGCGCGTGTCCCCTCGAAGCTCAAGGGCACGTCGAGCTGCGACTCGGTGACGAAGGAACCGGCAGCGCCGCCGAGGAGCACGGCACGCAGCGTCCTCCCCTCGCGCAGGCCGCCGGCGAGCTGCATGAGCTCACGCAGGGTTGTGCCCATCGGAACCTCGTAAAGGCCGGGCGCGCGCACGTGTCCGGAGACGCAGAACAGCCTGGTGCCGGCGGACTCAGGCGTGCCGACCGTTGCGAACTCGCCGCTGCCGTGCTTGAGGATCTCGAGCACGTTGGCCAATGTTTCGACGTTGTTGACGAGGGTCGGCTTGCCAAAAAGACCGACGGCAACTGGAAAGGGCGGCTTGTTGCGCGGCTCTCCCCTCTTCCCCTCGATCGAGTTGAAGAGGGCCGTTTCCTCACCGCAGATGTATGCGCCGGCGCCGCGCCGCACCTCGATGTCGAAGGCCATGCCGGACCCTGCCACGTCAGCGCCCAGAAACGCTTTCGCGCGCGCCTGCTCGATGGCGTTCTCGATCCGCTCGCGGGCCAACGGATATTCGGTGCGGACGTACAGGTAGCCCTGCTCGCAACCCGTCGCGAGGGCGGCGATGGTCATGCCCTCGACCACGGTGAAGGGGTCGGACTCCATCAGGACGCGGTCTTTGAAAGTGCCGGGCTCGGACTCGTCGGCGTTGCACACCATGTAGTGAGGGCGGGCCGGGGCTTTCGCGACCGCGTCCCACTTGCGTCCGGTTGGAAACGCAGCGCCACCGCGGCCGAGCAGCTTCGCATCGGTCACCTCGCGAATCACACCTTGGGGACCGAGCTCAAGCGCACGCCGCAACGCCGTGTACCCACCGGCCTGCACATAGCTGTCGATGCTCTCTGGATCCGCGACCCCGACCCGGCGTAGAAGCCTCGATTCTTTTCGTGGCGGCAGATGCATCGATGTCTCGCTGTCAGGCCACTCGCCGCCGAGGATCGCGCTGAGAGACTCGTAGGTGGCCGGCGCAACGCGGGCTTCGGCGTGGTGCTTGCCTGCTCGCTCGATCAAAGCAGCGGGCGCGCGATCGCAGAGCCCGAGGCACGGGCTGCGGTACCAGGCCGCGGAGCCCGCAGCGTCGGGTGCTCCGGCGGGACCAAAGCCCTTCTCCAGCGCGTCGCAAAGAGCGTCGGCGCCGGCGCACTTGCAGGCGATGTCATCGCAAACGTGGACGGCAAGCGGCGGCCGCTCCTCGAGCGCGAACCGCGCGTAGAAGCTGGCGACGCCATAGGCGTCGGCGGGTGGGATCGATAGGCGCCTGCACGCGTACTCGAGCGCGCCGCGGCTGACCCAGCCGGCGCGATCCTGCACCGCGTGAAGAACAGGCAGCAGGAGGTGGCGACGAGACCGTGCGGCACGGCCGCCATAGGCAAGGTGATCGTCCGACGCAACTCGCGCGCCGCCCTCCCACAGAGATTCCGGCGCACCCAGGAATCCGTCAACAGCGGCAATCTCCTCGGCTGCCGGCGGTCCCCCGGTTGTCCGTATGTCCAATTACTTGGCCGGGACCGCGGCCAGCTTGTCGATCCGGATCGCGCTCGCTTTGAACTCGGCGGTGCCGGATTTGGGATCGGTGGCGTCGATGGTCAGGATGTTGGTGGCGACCTGGTCTGGAAAGTGCATGGTCATGAATGCGAGGCCCGGCCGCAGGGAAGCGTCGAACCGAATCGGCACCTCAACCGAACCGCGCCGTGAGCTGACGAGCACCCTCTCTCCGTCGACGATCCCGAGGCGTGCACCGTCCGAGGGCGAGATGAGGATGGCCTCGCGGGTGCGCAAAGGCGAGGTGTAACCGCCGGTCTGCACGCCAGTGTTGAAGGAATCGAGCCGCCGCCCTGTGGTGAGCCGAATTGGAAACTCATCGGTGAGCAGGTCAACCGGCGGATCGTGCTCCACCGCGTGAAAAGGCGCGGCGGGGCCGTCGATGGGGTCCTTCCAGAGCCGGGCGTGAAGAAACTCGGTGCCGGGGTGGGATTCGTCGGGGCACGGCCACTGAATGCCGCCGAGCTCGTCGAGCCGCGCGTAGGACATGCCGGCATGCATTGGCGACAAGCTGCGGCACTCGTCCCAGACCTCTTCTGCAGTCGGGTGACCCCAGTCGGTAGCAAGGCGCGTGGCGATCTCGCAGATGAGCTCGAGATCGTCGCGTGCCCCTGAGGGCGGATCGAGGGCACGCCTCACGCGCTGCACGCGGCGCTCGCTGTTGGTGACAGTGCCTTCGGACTCGGCCCAGCCCGCGGCGGCGGGGAGCACCACATGCGCGAGCTCAGCGGTCTGCGTCAGGAAAATGTCCTGCACGACCAGGTGGTCGAGGCCGCTCAGGAGGCGCACGGCGCGAGTCTGGTCGGCCTCGCTGCGCGCGGGGTTCTCGCCGATTATGTAGAGCGCCTTCAGCTCGTCGTGGTCCATCGACTCGAACATCTCGCTGAGGTGATAGCCCTTCTTCGAAGGAAACTTCGCACCGCCCCACGCGCTCGTGAACTTGGTATGGATGGCCGGCTCCTCGAGGTCCTGGAAACCGGGAAACCTCGCCGGTATGGCACCCATGTCTCCCCCGCCCTGGACATTGTTCTGCCCGCGCAGGGGATTCAACCCACAGGCAAACCGACCGACCTTACCCGTGAGCAAAGCCAGGTTGATGAGCGCGAGGACGTTGTCGGTGGCGTTGTGATGCTCGGTGATCCCGAGCGTCCAACAGATCATTCCGGTCTTTGCACGCCCGAACGCCAGCGCCACATCTCTGATTGCGGCGGCTGGCACACCTGTCTCGCGCTCGGCGCGCTCCAGCGAATAGGCCTCGACGCAGCGAGCGAACTCGTCGTAACCGGTGGTGGCGCGTGCGATGAAGCCGATGTCTGCCAGCCCTTCGTCGATAATCACGCGTGCCATCGCGTTGGCAAGCGAGATATCACTGCCGACATCGAGTCCAAGCCACACGTCAGCCCATTCCGCAGAACCGGTGCGGCGGGGATCGACAGCGATGAGCTGCGCGCCGTTGCGAACGCCACGTAATAGGTGGTGGAAGAAGATCGGGTGCGTCTCACGAGCGTTCGAGCCCCAGAGGATCACCAGGTCGGTCTGCTCAACCTCGCGATAGGACGAGGTCCCTCCCCCGGCTCCGAACACTGTCGCCAGACCGGCGACGCTTGGAGCATGTCAAGTCCGATTGCAACTGTCGATGTTGTTGCTGCCCATGACCACGCGCGTGAACTTCTGCGCCATGAAGTTCATCTCGTTGGTGGTCTTGGAACAGCTGAACATCCCAAAAGCGTTGGGACCCAAAGCACGAGCCTTTGCAAACCCGGCCGCGGCCCGATCGAGAGCCTCCTCCCACGACGCAGGCCGCAAGCGACCGCCGTCCCGAACCAACGGTTGGGTCAGGCGCTGGAGACCCTCATCCATCGCAGACACAATATAGGGAAGGGGCGGCCCTAAGCCGCCCAGCGCAACCCAGGACCACGCGCTCGTCTGAAGACCACTCTATCGGGCGGCACGAATCGGAACTCACGACCAACTTGCACCACCTGCCATCCGCCTTCATGCACGAGGCGCCACTAGCACGCATCTCGGTCACTTCGCCCGACAGTGACTTCATGCAGTGCGTCGGCATCGCTTCGCTCGCCGGCCCCACCATGGCTGCTTTCAGTACCCTGAAATGGTGGGCAAGCTGGTTGTTACTGAGTTCATCACCTTGGATGGAGTGATCGAGGACCCCTCCTGGTCCTTTGACTTCAACCGGGGCGAAGAGGGCGAGGACTACAAAGGCGACGAGCTCAAGGCCGCCGACGCCCAACTCCTCGGCCGTATCACCTACCAAGGCTTCGCCAAGGCCTGGCCCACGATGAAGGACGCCGGCTGGTTCGGCGACAAGATGAACGGCATGCCGAAGTACGTGGTCTCGACCACCCTCAAGGACGAGGACGCTACCTGGAACAACTCCACTGTCATCCGGAACGACCTCGAGGGTCACGTCAAGCGCCTAAAGAATGAGGTGGGCGGCGACATCCTCGTCGCGGGCAGCGCCAACCTCATCCAGACCCTGGCCAAGCACAACCTCGTGGACGAGTACCGCCTGATGGTCTACCCCATCGTCCTCGGCCAAGGCAAGCGCCTATTCCAGGAAGGCCTACCCCGCACCGCCTTCCAGCTCGTCGACACCAAGCACGTGGGCCCAGAAGGCGTCGTCATCCTGACCTACAAACCGAAATAACCACCCGGCATCGCTTCGCTCGCCGGACTAACCCCACCGCCTTTGTGTTGGACCAGAACCACCCGTCGTGCCATCCCACACGCGTATCGCTCGTTCGGACGGGCGGATTCTCTTTTCCGTGGGACGCTTAGCGATTTGCTGCGATGAAATCGCTGATCTGCTTCAACCCGCGCTTCAGCTCATCCTCCGACTGCGTATAAGCCAGGCGGATGTACCCCTTGCCCGCGGCCCCGAACGCGGTCCCCGGCAGCACGGCCACCCCCGCCTCCGTAAGCAACCGATCAGCGAGCTCCCTGTCCTCAAACCCAGTCTCTTTGATGTTGGGAAACGCATAAAACGAACCCTGGGGCCGATCACACCGCACGCCCGGTATCGCGTTCAACCCATCCACCACCAGATCACGCCGGTGTTCGAACACCTTCACCATCCGGTGCACCGCGTGCTCCGACTCCGGCGCGCTGAGCGCCTCAATCGCCGCCATCTGCGTGAAACCGGCAGCACACGACGACGAGTTGATCATCAGTTGGTCCAGCTTCGCGGCCAACGCCGTGGGCGCCACCGCGTAGCCCAACCGCCACCCCGTCATCGCATACGACTTCGACAACCCATCCATGAGCACCGTGCGCTCCCTCATCCCGGGCTGCGACAAGGGCGACACGTGCTCAAACCCGTAAACGAGCTGGCTGTAAATCTCATCCGACACCACCAGCAGGTCGTGCTTGTGGGCGAGCTCGCACACGAACGCGACGTCCTCCTCGGTGAGAATCCCCCCAGTCGGGTTCTGCGGCGTGTTGATGATCAACATCCGCGTCTTGGGCGTGACCAGGCTCTCGAGCTGATCGAGGTCCATGCGGAACCCCGTCTCCTC